>NZ_JBIRXS010000043.1:0-47905 GCF_044389235.1 Rhodococcus sp. NPDC019647
CACTCGACAGGGTGTGGGAGAGTAGGACACCGCCGAACATCCGTTACCGGAAGCCCCCCAACACCTGTTGGGGGGCTTCCGGCATTCCACCACAATTCCTTTCGCCGACGTTCATCGCGCTGCGGCAAATTCCGTCGTTTAGCGCGCAGTGACTCGTTCGCCTGCGTAACGTGACCCGGGCAGATCCGAGTCGGATCGTGCCACGTGGTGCGCCCGGCCGGATCACCCAGGCAACGAAGGGAATCTGTGGTGAGCAGCACCAACTCGAAACGACGTCCTACGGTCCGGGCCGCTGTCGCAATAGCGGGACTCGTCGTAGCAGCGGGCTCGGTCGCAGGGTGCACGAAGACCGACTCGAGCAGCGGCGAATCACTACTGGAACAGCTCCGTTCCGAGGGAACGGTGACCGTGGGATTCGCCGGCGAGGCCCCGTACAGCTTCGAGCAGGACGGGAAGCTGACCGGCGCCACCGTGGCCCTGCACCGGGAAATCTTCAAGAACCTCGGAATAGCCAATGTCGAAGGCGTCAGCACCGACTTCGGAGCCCTCATTCCGGGACTGCAGGCGCGCCGATTCGACGTTGTCAGTGCCGGAATGTCCATCCTTCCGCAGCGCTGCGAACAAGCAGCGTTCAGCGAGCCCGAATTCAACTACACGACAGCGCTGATGGTGCCCAAGGGCAATCCGGCGGAGCTCACCGACATGCAGTCGGTCAAAGACAGCGGCGTCCGGATGGCCGCCATGACCGGCGCAATCGAGTCCGACTACGCACAGGACCTCGGCATCGAGGCCACACAGGTGGCGTCGCCGCAGGATGGCATGGATGCCATTGCCAATGGCCGCGCCGACGTCTTCGCACTGACGGGAATCTCGCTGAACTGGCTGGCGCAGAACAACCCGCAAGTGCCTGTGGAGGTGACTGATTCCTTCGTCGCAGAAATCAACGGGGTCCCTCAGGTAGGCGCCGGCGGCACCGTCTTCCGTAAGGAAGACACCGAGCTGAGGGACGCCTACAACGCCGAACTGGCAAAGATCACGGCGGACAAGGACAAGTACCTCTCTATCGTCGGTCCCTTCGGATTCACCGAGGCAGAGCTTCCCGATCCGCAACTGACCACGGCGAAGCTGTGCGAAGGGCAGGGCTGAGTCGGACGGGACTCTGTTGTGAAGGAGGATTTCGATGCCCTCTTCGATGCCTGGCCGGGCATCCAGGAGGGAATCATCATCACCCTCGAACTCACTGCGGGAGGTGCTCTCCTTGCTTTCGTGCTTGCAGTGGTGCTCGGGTTGGCAGCTCGTTCACACCAGGTAATCGTCAGAGGTTCGGCGCGGGTTTTCATCGAGTTCTTCCGCGGCACGTCACTGCTGGTGCAGTTGTTCTGGCTTTTCTACGTGGTCCCGCTGTTCGGATATCTCATCGACCCCGTACTGTGCGGGATGCTCGCCCTCGGCCTCAACTATGGCGCCTACGGAGCGGAAGTTGTGCGGGGAGCGATCAATTCGGTACCGCAGTCGCAATGGGAAGCTGCAACGGCATTGGATTTCACGCACTGGCAGAGGCTTCGACGGGTGGTGTTTCCGCAGGCCTGGGCCGAGATGATCCCTCCCCTGACGAATCTTCTGATCCAACTGCTCAAGGGCACTGCCCTGGCCAGTTACATCCTGCTGCAGGACTTGACGTTCGAGATAGATCAACTTCGGCGTACGACGGGTAACACGCTCTTCGCGTTCGGGGTTGGGCTCGTCATCTACTTCGTCATCGGTTACGTGCTGACGCTGTTGATGAATGCGCTCGAAGTGCGGGCGAAGAACAGGCTGGGTACCGGTCCCTCCTTGCGGGAGATCTTCTCGCTGGCGCCCTCGGACCCGCGCGGACTGGAGGCTGCTGAAAAATGAGTGTCCAGTGGAGTTGGGATCGCGCGTTCGAGGCGCTGCCCGTGTTGCTCGACGGATTCAAGATCACCCTCGTCGCAACCGTATTGGGCTTTCTCATATCCGTGGTGCTAGGCCTTGTCATCGCGCTGATCCGGCAGGCCGCTCCGCGCTGGATCGCGATGCCGGTGCGGGCGGTGAGCGAATTCATCCGTCTCACACCCCTCGTCGTGCAGCTGCTGTTCGTCTATTACACGTTTACGACACTGTCACCCTTGCAGATCGGGGTAGTGGTCCTCGGCATCCACTACTCGACCTACATGGCGGAGGTGTATCGGGCAGGGATCGAGGCGGTACCCGTCGGCCAGTGGGAGGCAGCGAGAGCACTGTCCATTGCACCGGCCCGTACGTGGCGGGCGATCATCCTGCCGCAGGCAATCCGCCGGGTAGTTCCGGCTCTCGGGAACTATGCCGTGTCGATGTTCAAGGACACCCCGTTGCTGTTCGCGATCACGGTGATCGAAATGGTGACGGCGGCCCAGCAATTCGGGGCCCGGCATTTTCAGTACCTCGAGCCGTTGACCCTCGCCGGTGTGATCTTCCTGATCGCCAGTTACCCGACCTCCCTGCTCATACGGCGATTGGAGAAGCGTCTTGCCGGATAAAGCGAACTCAGGCACCCCGATGATCAGGTTCGACGACGTCGTGAAGCGGTTCGGCGACCACGTCGTGCTCGATCATCTCGACTTCCAGGTGGAGCGTGGCGACCGGGTCACGTTGATCGGCCCGAGTGGTTCGGGTAAGACGACGATTCTGCGATTGCTCATGACCCTCGAAAAGGTGAATGGCGGCATCATCTGGGTCGACGGGGCGCGCCTCACCCACGAGGAGCGGGGAGGCAAACTCGTCCCGGCGTCGGAGAAGTACATTCGTCGCATACGGCGTCGGATCGGAATGGTTTTTCAGCAGTTCAACCTGTTCCCCAACATGAACGTGATCGAGAACATTACCGAGGCACCCATCCACGTCCTCGGGCTCGACAAGGCGGCGGCAGTAAAGCGCGCCCGTGAACTGCTCGACACAGTAGGGCTGTCGGACAAGGAGACAGCGCATCCGACGCAGCTGTCCGGTGGCCAACAGCAGCGGGTTGCGATCGCCCGAGCGCTGGCGATGGATCCCGACATCCTGCTGCTCGACGAGGTGACGTCGGCTCTCGATCCGGAGTTGGTGGCGGACGTGCTGGACGTCTTGAGGAACGTGGCCCTCACCACGGACATCACGATGCTCATCGTCACACATGAGATGCAATTCGCACGCGACGTATCGAACCGGGTGATGATGTTCGACGCCGGCCGCATCGTGGAAGAGGGGGATCCGGTAACCATGTTCTCCGCACCCAAACACGACCGAACCAAGTCGTTCCTCAAGGCTGTGCTGGCCGACTGAGCCGGGGTCCGATGCCCCGCTCTGGCAGCGAGGGCGTATAAATACATCTTGTGTCTATGTTGTATTCGGCCGCGGAGCAGGTATACCGCGAGGTGAAGGAGCTCATCCTGTCGGGTGGGCTGCCCGGTGGTGAGTTGATCAGCGAAGGCGAGATCGCGGAGCGCATGGGCCTCAGTCGCACACCCGTCCGCGAGGCCTTTCTTCGTCTCGAGGCCGAGGGATGGATGCGGTTGTATCCGAAGCGGGGCGCTCTCGTCGTCGCGGTGGCCGAGGGGGAAGCCGAGCACATCGTCGATGCGCGACAGCTCGTCGAGACACACGCCGTTCGGATCCTGGCGGAGCGGCCGCACGCACGTGAGGTGCTTGTCGCTCGGTTGCGTGTCAATCTCGAGGAACAGCGGCAGATCGCCGCACGAGGGGATGCGGCTGCCTTCAGTGCGTCGGATGCCGACTTTCATCGCCTGATCGTCGATGCCGCGGAGAATCCACTGCTCGCGACGTTCTACGCGAGCCTTCGGGAGCGGCAGCGCCGGATGACCGCCCACTCGATCACCCGCGACCCCGGGCAATTGCCGAGGATTCTCGCGGAGCACGAGCAGCTGACCGATCTGGTGAACGACGGTGACGCGGACGGGTTCGAAGCAGCGGTGCTCGCCCACATGCGCCGAGTTCACGCTCTGAATCCGAGGGGAGTGCCGCGATGACCTCCGTGCGCGAGTCGCAAGCCGCACTGCCCGACACCGTGGTGTCCACGCGGGCGTGGTTGCAGGTCGCCGCGACGATGTTCGCGGTCGCGTGGGGAGGCAACGAATTCACGCCGCTCCTGGGCATGTACCGCGCCGACCACGGTTTCTCGCCGGTGACCGTCGACCTCTTCTTGTTCGCCTACGTGCTCGGGATCGTTCCCGCCCTCCTCCTGGGCGGACCCCTGTCCGACCGGCTCGGCAGGCGTCCGATTCTGCTGCCCGCCCCGGTGCTGACGGTGGCAGGTTCGGTACTGCTCGCACTCGGCGCGGACTCCGCGGCCATGCTGATCGCAGGCCGCATCCTGTGCGGCGTCGCGCTCGGGCTCGGAATGGCAGTGGGGGGAAGCTGGGTGAAGGAGCTGTCGACCGCGCCGTGGGATCCCACGGCGACGGAAGGAGCCGGTGCCAGACGGGCCGCGATGAGCCTCACCGGTGGGTTCGGTCTGGGCGCCGGGGTCGCCGGCGTCCTCGCGCAATGGGCACCGCTGCCCAGTGTCCTGTCGTACCTCGTCCACAGCGGAATCGCCATCGCCGCGGCCATCGCACTCGTGCGTGCACCGGAAACCCGTGCAGCTCAACCGCTCTCCGAGCGGGTGTCGCTCGCTCGGGATCTGGCGATTCCCTCGGCGGCACACCGGCGTTTCCTTCTCGTCATCGCACCCCTCGCTCCCTGGGTGTTCGGGACCGCGGCCGCCGCGTATGCGGTACTTCCGGCCCTCATGTCCCAACACGGCGGTGGGGTGCCCCTCGCGTTCTCGGCACTGATGTGCATGGTGGGCTTAGGGTCCGGCTTCGCGATCCAGGCGCTGGGCCGCAAGATCGATACGCCTCGCAATACGCGAGCAGTCGTCGTTGCCCTCGTCTTCGTCATAGCTGGGATGGCGATGGCAGCGGCCGCGTCTTCCGCGTTGACCGTTCCGCTCGCACTCGTCGCTGCGGTGGTGCTGGGTTGCGGATACGGGATGGCCTTGGTGTCCGGGCTGCAGGAAATTCAGCGCATTGCCGGACCCGACGATCTGGCCGGCCTGACCGCGGTGTTCTACTCGCTCACCTATCTGGGCTTCGCGATGCCTGCGGCAATGGCATTTCTCTCCGAGAACTTCGCCGCGGTGACCTACCCGCGAATGTTTACCTTCGGCGCCATCGCGGCCGCGGGATGTCTCCTCCTCGCCGTCGTCCACTGGCGCTCGCATCTGCCCTCTGCCCGCGAAAGCTCGTAACAGCGTGCGCCACCGAATCGGTCGGTGGGGCGCACGCGGAAGGGCACAGTTTGGTTTCGGTTCGACGCATCGGAGAACTCAACTCTTAACCTGAGCCTCAGCCGTATACATTTGCCACATTCCGCTCGGCTGGGGTCCACGGTAGGGAGCAACGTGCAGAAATCTGATGGCGTCGAGGCGGAGTCATGCGTGCGGCCCCCCATGGGACGGCGAAGACTGCTGCGACGGGGATGGATCGTGACGACGCTGTCGCTGCTCGCTTTGATGATGGTGCCCGCGTCCCCGGTGGCGGCGAACCCCGTCGTGGAGCCTGTTGCCGCAGACCCCAGCGTGGTCCGTGCGGCCGACGGTATGTACTACATGTACACCACCGCGGACGACTGGGGCGACGGCCAGGGCATGCACAACATGTCGATGTTCAAGTCCTTCGATCTCATGGACTGGATGTATGTGGGCGACGTGTTCCCGGACCTGCCCGAGTGGCATCCGGAGGGAAAACTCGCCTGGGCCCCGCACGTCCTGGAATCGGGCGGCGGATACAGCCTCTACTACTCGCTCTACGACGAGTCGAATCCGTGTATCGGACTCGCGACGGCTCCGGGTCCGACCGGGCCGTGGACCGATCTGGGTCGCCCGGTGTTCTGTGCGCAGGACGTGGGCATCGAGGGCACGATCGACCCGTTCGTGTGGGACGACGGAACGTCGAAGACGATGGTTGTCGGCAACTTCCGCGGCATCTACGCAATTCCGCTGGACGGGGACGGTGCGGCGCCGGTGGGTGAACCGGTGCAGATCGCGGACGACCGGTTCGAAGGCCCCTTCATCACTTTCCGCAACGGCTACTACCACCTGTTTCTGTCCGCCGGGAACTGCTGCAACGGCGGGGATACCGCGTACCGCGTGGTGGCCGGCAGGTCCAGATCGCTGACCGGGCCTTACCTCGACCGCAAGGGGCAGGACCTCAACGAGGGGGGCGGCGCGCTCATCCTCGCGGGCAGCGACCCGTGGGCCGGACCCGGACACAACACCGTGGTGACGGACGACGCCGGGAACGATTGGATCGTCTACCACGCGATTCCGCGCGACGACGTCACACTGCCCAGTGGAGCTCAGCGCCGGGAAGGGATGATCGACAGGATCGTCTGGGCAGACGACTGGCCCGACGTCGGTGACGGCTCGCCTTCCTCGACACGACCCCAGCTACCCGACACCGACCTTCCGGTGCGGGTGTCGCTGACCGCAGACGACTCGACGACCCTGCCCGAGCACGGGGGAACCATCGCGGCGACGATGGTGGTGGCGGCACCCGAGGATCAGCCCTATGCGGGGCAGGTCTGGGCAAGCGTGACGTCGCCGGACGGCGGGATCAGTGATCCGATCTTCGGGCCGATCGACGTCGACCTGGCTCCCGGGGAGGTATACGAAGAGCCGATCAGTTACGCCGTGTCGGCAGACGCCCCGAACGGAACCTATGACGTGTACGCCTTTGCCGGCATCTTCGACACCGACACGGTCGAATTCGGGGCGCTCAACGGGGTGAAGTCCGGCCCACAGATGACGGACGTCGCCAAGCGCGTCTCCGCCGTCGTGTGGCGGGACGGTGCGTGATCGTCGGCGTCTCTAGAGAGGTGGCAGCGCTTTTTCACCCAGCCAGGTGTCCCAGAGGGTTCGTAGCGACTCATCGGTGTACCGCGCGGCGAGATCGGTGAACTGTTCCGCGCTGACGCTGGAGTGGCTGTGCGACCGGGTCCACTGCTGCAGCAATGCGAAAAACCGTTCGTCACCCAGCCGAAGTCGCAGTGCGTGGAGAGTGATTGCGCCGCGCTTGTAGATGCGGTCGTCGAACATCAACTGCGGCCCAGGATCCGCGACCACCAGATCCTGCGGTTTCCGGGACAGACCCTGGTGGGCCTGTAACGCGAGTTGATGCGCTGCGGGTCCGCCGGAATTCTCCGACCAGAGCCATTCGGCGTAACAGGCGAACCCTTCGTGCAGCCAGATGTCCCGCCATTGACGCAACGTGAGGCTGTTACCGAACCACTGGTGGGCGAGCTCGTGGGCCACCAATCGTTCGAAGGCGCGGCTGCCCGTGCAGTGGTTGGCGCCGAAAATCGACAGTCCCTGCGCCTCGACCGGAATCTCCAGGTCGTCGTCGGTGACGACGACCGTGTAATCGGCAAACGGGTACGGGCCGAACAACCTGCCGAACACATCCATCATCTCGGGTTGGCGTCCGAAATCGACATCGAACGACGAGCGGAGTCGCGGCGGGTGCACGGCGAAAATCTTGACGCCGCCCGAATCCACTCGTCGTCGCTCGTACGGGCCGATCTGAATCGTGGCCAGATAGCTCGACATCGGCTCGGCCTGCTCGTACACCCAGGTGGTCTGGCTGGCCCGGGTCTGCTTGCTCACCAACGCACCGTTGGCCACCGTGTAGTACGGCGAATCGGTGGTGATGGACATGCGGTAGCTGGCCTTCGAGCTCGGGTGATCGTCACACGGAAACCAGGATGCCGCGCCATTCGGCTGACTGGCGACGAGACTGCCCTCGGTCAGTTCCTCCCAGCCGACCTCGCCCCACATGCTGCGGATCGGCTTCGGGGAACCGCCGTACTGCACCGTGAATACCAGTGCACCGCCCGCCGGGATCTTTTGCGCAGGGGTGACCACGAGCTTGCCGTTCCGATGAACCCATTTGGTGTTCCGTGCGCCGTTGGCAGCGACCTTGGTGACGTGGAGGTCGGACGCCAGGTCGAGCGCGAACCGGGACCGCGATTCGGTGGTGACAGCGGTGATCGTGGCCTTCCCGGTAAGCCGGTTGCTGTGGACCTTGTAGGTGAGGTCGAGTTCGTACCGTGACACCCGATAGCCTCGGTTGCCGTTCTGAGGGAGATACGGGTCGAGGGGTTCGTCGAGCTCTTTACCGGGCTTCACGTCGCCGTCCACGGTGCGATGGGGTTGCCCTGCCACCTGGTGGAGGGCGGAACGGTGTCGCCGCGCATGACCAGTGACGCAGGTCCGACCGTGGCGCCTGCACCGATTCCGGCGGCGGGCAGCGCGACGCAGTGCGGGCCGAGCGTGGCGCCGGCTCCCAACGTGACGGTGTCCATGGACATGATCCGATCATGGAACAGGTGAGTCTGCACGACGCACCCCCGTTCCACGGTGGCGCCGTCACCGAGGGTCACCAGATCGGCTTCCGGGAGCCAATAGGTTTCACACCACACCCCCTTGCCGATGGTCGCGCCGAGGCCGCGCAGCCACACGTTGAGTACGGCGGTGCCCGTGGCGGCGCGCGCGAACCACGGTGCGGCGACGGTCTCGACGAACGCGTCCGACACCTCGTTACGCCAGACGAAGGAACTCCACAGGGGATGCTCGACCTTTCCGATGCGCCCCACCACCAGCCACTTGGCAGCCACGGATATCGATCCGGCCACAGCGCCGGCGCCGAGGAGGACCACGCCGCTGGCCAGGGCGGCCAGCCAGAAGCCGATCAGGTCGGCCATCACTTCGAGCGTGAACAGCACCCCGAGCCCAACTCCGAACGTCACCATCACCGGGATCAAACGGCACGTCTCCACGATCGCCCGGGCGACCTTCAGCCGGAACGGCGGATGGAACGTACGTGCGGCGTCGGTGTCGCCCGGGGCCCTGCGCAGGCGGACGGGTGGGCTCCCCAGCCAAGAAGAACCGGACTTGGCCTTGGATGGCGCCGCCGACAGCACCGCGACGAGCCCGTTCTTGGGCACCCGTCGTCCCGGGCCGGTCATTCCGGAATTGCCGAGGAACGCCCGCTTGCCGATTTTTGCGTCCTCGATGTGCATCCAACCGCCGCCGAGCTCGTAACTCGCGACCATCGTGTCGTCGGCCAGGAACGCGCCGTCCGCGACCGTGGTGAACTTCGGTAGCAGCAGCACTGTCGAGGCTTCGACGTTCTTGCCGATCCGGGCGCCCAGCAAGCGCAGCCAGCCGGGTGTCAACAGGCTCGCGTACAAGGGAAACAGGAACGTCCGGGCCGAGTCCATGAGCCGCTCGGTGGCCCACACCTGCCATCCGGTGCGACTGCGGACCGGGTGGTACCCCTCTCGCAACCGGATCGACAACAGCCGAACGGCGATCACGGTGAGAACGGCGAACACCGCAAGGCTGAGAACAGTGGCGATCGGGAGAACCATCAGCGACTGCAGTACGGCGGATCCGATCGTCCCGGCATCGCGGATCCGCCAGCCGATCAGGGCGATGCCGGACAGGAGGGCAAAGATCGGGAGTCCGGCGATCAGCATCGACGTGACCCCGAACACGGGCACCCAGTACGACGCGCGTCGCGGGGTTTCTTCGGGCCACGGGTGTGCGGCCTTACCTACCTTGACGGCGGGTGAACCCGCCCAGTGCTGACCCGCCTTGACCCGTCCGAACACCGCCGAACCGGCCTCGACCTCCGCGCCTCGTCCGATGCGGGCGCCGGGCAGCAACGTGGACCGGGCACCGACGGTGGCCCCGGGACCGATCTTGATCTCGCCGATGTGCACGACGTCACCGTCCACCCAGTGACCGGACAGATCCACTTCCGGCTCGACCGAACAGCCGTCACCGAGTTCGAGCATGCCGGTAACGGGCGGAAGTGTGTGCAGGTCGACGCCCTTCCCGACGGTGGCGCCCAAGGCCCGGGCGTAATAGAGCATCCACGGTGCGCCCGACAGGTTGGCCGCGCCGCTGGCCTCGGTGAGTCTCAGCGCCACCCACAGCCGGAGGTGTTCACTGCCCCCGCGGGGATAAGTCCCTGGCTCGAGCCTCCGGAGAAGGATCCGCGAGCCGATCACCGAGATCGCCATCCGGCCCACCGGGCTGATGAACACGACGAATGCGGCGAGGACCCACCACCACGACACGGTGGGTGCCCACGACGCGTCCGCGACGTACGCGAAGACGTTGTTGGCGATGGCAAGCCAGGTGACCCACTGCAGACCGGTGAGGGTAGTGAGCGGAACGGTGGCCGCGATCTGCAGCAGTTGGCTGCGCCGCGGAGTGGGGGTGACGAGACGGGGTTCTGCGGCATCGATGGGTGCGAGTTCGTCGAGATACTCCGCCAGCGAGCCGAGCCGCGGATGGTCGTAGAGTTGCGCCACGGTGACCTCGGGGAACCGCTCCCGTAGCGCAGTGACCAGCTGGGCGGCAGCGAGGGAACCGCCGCCCAGCTCGAAGAAGTCGTCGGCAGGGCCAGTAATCTGCGCGCCGAGAATCGACGTCCACAGCTCCGCCACCCACGCCGATGTGCCGTCGAGTCCGAGGTCCTCCGCCGAGTCGTCGATCCCGGGCGGCGGCCAGGGCAGTGCATTTCGGTCTACTTTGCCGGAGGTGCGAGTGGGAAGCTCGCCGACCAGAACCAGCCGGGGCACCAGCGCGGCCGGTAATTGCTCGGCGAGCGTCGCGTGGGCTGCTTTCAGATCGAAGTCGGGATCCGTGCCGGCGAGATAGCCGACGAGAATCTGGTGACCGGCGCCGGTCCTGCGTACGGCCGCGGCCGCACCGCCGACTCCCGGCAGATTCTGCAGGGCATTGTCGACCTCGCCCAGTTCGATTCGCCGGCCACCGAGTTTCACCTGATCGTCGGCGCGTCCCTGGAACAGCAGTCCGCGCCGATCCAGGCGGACGAGATCACCGCTGCGATAGGCGCGATCCCATCCGAGGGTCGGCATGGGCGCGTACTTCTCCGCATCCTTCGCAGGGTCGAGATAGCGGGCCAGACCGACACCACCGATCACCAGTTCGCCCACCTCGCCCTCGGCCACCGGATCCCCGGAGCCGTCGACCACCGCGAGATCCCAGCCGTCCAGGGGAAGGCCGATGCTGACAGGGCTCCGTCCGTCCATCAGCGCACCGCACGCGACGACCGTGGCCTCGGTGGGCCCGTACGTGTTCCAGACTTCTCGTCCGTCGACGGCCAGGCGCTCCGCAAGTTCGGGTGGGCATGCCTCGCCTCCGAAGATGAGGAGACGGACGGCCTCGAGCGCCTCCGCCGGCCACAGCGATGCGAGCGTCGGCACCGTCGACACGATGCTGACGTCTCGGGCCACCAGCCAAGGACCGAGGTCCATACCGCTGCGCACGAGCGATCGCGGTGCGGGAACCAGGCAGGCTCCGTGTCGCCACGCCAGCCACATCTCCTCACAGGACGCGTCGAAAGCCACCGACAGTCCGGCGAGTACCCGATCGCTGGGCCCAATGGGCTCGTCCTGCAGGAACATTCGTGCCTCGGCATCCACGAATGCCGCGGCATTCCGATGGCTGACCGCTACGCCCTTCGGTGTGCCGGTGGATCCGGAGGTGAAGATGATCCACGCGTCGTCGTCGACCGTCGGTCGGCGGGCGGCCGGAATTTCCGACCGCTCGGAGGCGGTTCCCGGCGTGATGCCGGAGCCCGTCACCACACAGCGCACCCGAGCCTCGCCGAACACGAGGGCGGCGCGTTCCTCGGGATCGTCCGCGTCGACGGGCACGTACGCGGCGCCGATCGCCAGCGTCGACAAAATGGTGACATACAGAGCGCACGACCCCGAAGGCATGCGAATGCCGACCCGGTCACCGGCCCCGACTCCGGACTCGGCCAATTGCTCCGCGCCGCGGCCGATTTCCTCGAGCAGTTCCCGGTAGGTCAACGACGTCGTGCCGTCGTCGATCGCTGCGGCGTCGGGATACTCGTTTGCGGTGGCGTACAGAACGTCGATGAGGGTGCGCGGCGCCGGTGCGAACTCGCGGCGAAGGAATTCCTGGGGTATGCGGAGCGAGCGATCCGAATCCGTCGGTGACTGGAGAGACAAACCAGGATTCCTTCTCTGAGCGGGCGGTTGATGCGTACTGCTCGTTATCTCACGATCAAGTAGCCAGTTGGTGAACAGTGGGTGCTCGCTGTCGGGCGCCCATGGTCATTCTTCACCCCGGCGATTTCCGGCGAATGTCGGGCGGGCGGCGAATGAAGCAGTCCCAGATTTCCTTCGTGGAAGCTGAGGTGAGCCGCGAGCCGTGAGGAACCCCGTCAGGCCGGAAGCAGTGGACATCACTATTCCGCCAGGTAGTGATTACGGTCACCGTACGCAGCGGAACGTGTGCGCTGACCTGTGGGTTTCGCCACCGATCGGCCATGCAGCGACGCGCGGTGCCCGCTCTGGCCCCCCAGGGCCCGACGCGGGGTTTGCACAGCCGAAGCCTTCCGGCTAGGTATATATGTGACTGCTCGTCCCACATAAAAATACCTCCCGGAGTGCCCTGTGGCTGCCATTATCGAGACAGCCCGCGCCGAGCATGTGCAGCACAAGAGCGCGAGCGTCGCCGAGTGATGACCTCCGCACTCGTCAAATGGCAGCTGGCCGGGCTGATTCTCATCGCCCTGGCCGGTCTGGTGTACGTCGGCGCCCAGTATGTGCGTCTCGACAATCTTCTCGGGTTCGGCGAATACACCGTCAGCGTCGAGCTCGCGAATTCTGGGGGGATTTTCAGCAATGCCGAGGTCACGTACCGGGGAGTTCCTGTCGGCCGCGTGGGTGAAATTTCGCTGACCTCGGACGGTGTCGATGTCGAGTTGAAGATCGACAAGAGCGCGCCTGCCATCCCTGCGTCCGCGAAGGCCGTCGTGGCCAACAGGTCGGCGATCGGCGAGCAATACGTCGACCTCCAGCCCGACACCGATCGTGGGCCGTTTCTCGAAGATGGATCCGTAATCACATTGGGCAGCACGGTAACTCCCGTCCCGGTCGAGGAACTGCTCGCCGGAACGAAAGAATTGGCCGACTCGGTCCCGGTCGATGCGCTCCGTACGGTCGTGACCGAACTAGGGGTGGCGTTCAACGGCAAAGGCGAGGACATTCAAGTCCTCGCGGATGCGCTGGCGGGACTGTCACAGTCGGGCTCCGAGTCACTCACCGAGACACTGGCGCTGCTGCGCGACGGCCGCACTGTGCTGGCGACGCAGTCCGAACAGTCCTCGGCCATCGAGCAATTCAGCACCGACCTCGACGCTCTCGCGGCACAGCTGCGCGCATCCGACCCCGACGTGCGGGCCCTGATCGAGAACGGAACGGCGGCCAGTGATGAAGTGGGCGCGTTCGTCAGCGAATCCGGAGGGGCGGTGACCAGGAACCTCACCAACCTCGGCATGACCGTCGAGACGCTCTCGGTTCAGGCGGACGCCCTTCGTACCCTGTTCGTATACTTGCCGGGAATTGCCGCGGCATCCTCCACCATCGCCCCCGGAGACGGCACCGTGCACCTGGGCTTGGTGGGCGAGGTGAACAACCCACCTCCGTGCACGGTCGGTTACGAGGGCACGCAGGCGATACTCGAGGAAATGAAGCGCCAGAATCCCGACTTCGACGATACCCAGCAGGACTTCCGTCAGAACACGGCGGCGAACTGCGAAACGCCGCAGGGAAGCGTGACCGGTGTGCGAAGCGCCAACCGGATCGTCCTCGGTGACCCCGCAACGGTCCAGCCGTGGGATTCCAAGCCGAAGAAGGACCCGAATCGTCTGAACCTCAACGCGATTGCGACTCAGCTCGCACCACTTTTGGGGGTGAGCCCGAGATAGTGGGTTGACAACTTCGCGTCGATCCTGCAATCTTCGAATCAGGTCACGAGTACCAGCGTCAAGCCCCGGCTAGCTGGTCGGCAACCCTCCACCGCGGTGGGGTGCTCCGGGTGACGACCAGGCTGAGGTTCATACCGGACCCGGCAAGCGCGGACTCCGAGGGCTATCCCTGTGGCGAGTCCCTGAGTACGAGGGATGTCGTGATGACTGCTGTATTGACCGCTGATGTGTGCGGAGCCCCCCTTGCCCCGGTTTCGGGCTCGGACCTGCGGGTTCCGCTGGTGCAGGGAGGTGACTGCACCTACGTCAACTTCGACTACGCGGCAAGCGCACCCGCACTGGCGCAGGTGACTGATCGAATCAGTGCATTGCTGCCGACGTACTCGAGCGTGCACCGCGGGGCCGGGTACGCATCCCGGGTGTCGACCGCCTGCTACGAGAAGGCGCGCGCCTCGGTTGCGCAGTTCGTGGGAGCTTGCGACGACCAGGTGGTGGTATTCACCCGGAACACCACTGATTCCCTCAACCTGCTGGCGGGGTGCGTTCCTGGTAGCACGGTGGTGCTCGATATCGAGCACCACGCTAATCTGTTGCCCTGGAAGAACTCCCGTGTCGTCCGGGCAGCTGACACCCTCGCCGAAACCGTTCGGTTGCTCGTGGCGGAATTGTGCTCGAAGCCCACTGCCCTTCTCGCTGTCACCGGTGCATCCAATGTCACCGGTGAGGTGCTGCCGATCGCGGTTCTGGCGGATGTCGCGCACCGTTGCGGTGCAAGGATTCTCGTCGATGGGGCGCAACTCGCGCCGCACAGGCGGATCGACCTGGAGGCATGGGGCGTCGACTACCTGGCGTTCTCCGGGCACAAGTTGTACGCACCCTTCGGGTCGGGCGTGCTGGTAGGAAAGCGTGACTGGCTCGATGCGGCGGAACCGTACCTCGCCGGCGGTGGGGCGGTGCGCAACGTGACCGTCGAATCCACCGAGTGGGCACCGGCTCCGGCCCGGCACGAGGCCGGCACTCCCAACGTCCTCGGCGCCGCAGCCCTCGCTGCGGCATGCGACGCGCTGGCCGAGTTGGACTTCGGTCGAGTAGCCGAGCACGAAGCGGCGTTGACGTCCCGACTTCTGTCCGGACTCGCGGACGTGGACGGTGTGGAATTTTTGCGGCTGTGGTCGGACGCGCCGGACACCGTGGGAATCGTGACGTTCACGATCGACGGGTACGAGCCCGGGGAGATCGCCGCCTACCTGTCTGCCGAGCACGGAATCGGAGTGCGTGACGGCAGGTTCTGCGCGCATCCGCTGCTGACGCGACTCGGCCGGCCAGACGGAGCAGTTCGGGTCAGCCTCGGTCTCGGCAGTTCCTCCGCCGATGTGGATCGGCTGGTGGACGCGGTCGCCGCATTGGTGGCCGGTCGTCGCAGCTGGGGCTATGCCAAGACCGACGGTCAGTGGAATCCGGTGCCGGAGACCCGTTTTTCGCACGACGCGCTACTATGAGCGCATGGCATCGCAGGCTGGGAGCGCAATGATTGCTCACTGGTGCCGTCGGCACGTCGATCTGTGCCGAACCGCCTCGGGTATGTGTTCGAGCTGACCGTTCTTTTCGGCTCCTGACATCGGCACACATTCTCCGAGGAAACCCCACATGTCTTCAGGCAACGTTTTGTCTTCCCGTACCCTCCGCGTCGCCGTCGAGCTGACCGGATCGGGTCACCATCCGGCAGCCATCGGGGCCGCAGGCACGCGGCCCATCAGCGGTGCGGACTACTGGGTGGAGCTCACCGCCGATTCGGCGGACCCGCTCGACCTGACCTCCTTCCCGCCCGATGTGGTCCGGATCCGCGCCACCGATCTGCGGGGAGCGCAGCAGGAGCGCGCCCGGGTGCGCGCCGAAACTCTCGCCGCGGGGCGCGATCCCGACAGCGTCACAGTGCTGGTCGATCTCGAGGTGCTGATCGCCGCGGAAGCTCGCACCGCGCGCAAGGAGCTGGCACTGCTCGACAGCGCACTGGAAAGCCCACGAACCCCCGAGTCACTGCAGTACGTCGGGACTCCGGTGGGGCTCGCCGGGCTGATCGCCGACATCCAGGCTGCCGGGGTGGCCGACGGTGTGACCCTGCTTCCGCTGACTCTGCCCAGGGTGCTCGAGCAGCTGGTCGACGGCACATTGCCCTGGTTGGAGCAGCGCGGGCTCGTCACGTCCGCGGAAGCTGTCGACGAGGCCTTGCGACGTTTCGACCTTCCACGCCGACAGCGTGAACTCGCTTCCTGAGGTTTCGACGCGCAGTCGCATATGACGCCGTGGGCCGGGAATCTCAGGATTCCCGGCCCACGGCGTCGTGCGATGTCAGTTGTCGAGCGGGGTCGGCCGGTAGTACCGCCCCTCGTGATACAGAAGGGGTGCGGCGGCGGACTCGTCGTCGTCCTCGGCGTGTACTCGCGTGACCAGCCCGATGACCAGCGTGTGATCACCGACCGGAATCAACTGGTCCACGGTGACCCGGAGCCAGCTCGGGGTCCCGTGCAGCACCGGCTCCCCGGTGTCGAGCCGAGCCCAGAGTGACCGGTCCGCGAATCGTTGGTCGGCGCTGCGTGCGAATCGCTGCGCCAGATGCTGCTGATGTTCGCCGAGCAGGTGGATCACCAGGGAATCGGCGGAATGCAGCGCGCCGATGCTGGATGAGGAATGCGCGATGTTGAACGACACCAGCGGAGGATTCAGGGAGACGGACGCAAAGGACGTGGCCGTGAACCCCACCGGCCCGGCCTCGGAATCGAGCGTCACGATAGTGACTCCCGCCGGATGACGCCGCAGCGCGGCGCGGTAGTCCTCGGCGCTGATCCCGGTAGCAAGTTCGGCCTCGGCCTCGCCACCCGCGGCGCGGACGGAATCGGTGTTCTTCGCCATGATGGCGTCAACTATAGGCGGGTGGCCGATCGAGGGAATCAGTCGACGTCGATGGCGAGGCCCGCGGTAATGCGCACCAGCTCGGAGAAGGACGTGCGGAACACGGTGTCGGGGTGTCCGGCGGCGGCCCACAACTCCGAATGCTTGGCCAGCGCGTTGTCCACGTAGGTCGGCAGGTTCGTGGGGTGCCCGAGCGGGGCGATGCCACCGATCGGCTGTCCGGTGGCGATCCGCACCATCTCGAGCGGTGCCCGCGTCAGGTTTCCCTGCAGTCGTTTGCCGGTGTTCGCGAGGTCGACCTCGTGTGCCCCCGACACCAGGAGGAGGATCGGGTCGTCGTCGAGAAGGAACACCAACGACTTGGTGATGGCCCCGATGTCCACACCCAAAGCCTTCGCTGCCTCGTCGGCGGTGTGAATGGACTCCGGCTGGGTGACGATGACCCCGTGGTGTCCTCGCGCGATCAGAGTTTCGGCGACATGCGCGGCGTGGGGGTGCAGGGGCGTCGGCATGAACCAAGAGTAGGGCCATAACTCCGGAACGACACGTGGACGCGTCGTCCGAGACGACATCGACACGGGGCGTGGTCTATTCCGGCCTGGAAACCCGGCGGGCGGTGAAGCCGAAGAGCAACGCAAGTCCGAGCAGGGCGTAGAGCGCCAGTGTCAGCGCAGGCGCCCCCGCGCCCACATCGTCGAAGTAGACGATGCTGCGGACACCCTCCGTCCCCGCACCCGGGGTGATCCACCGCCCGATTGCCGCGTAGAAGGTGGGGATGACGTTGGAACCGAACGCACCGCCCGCACTCGGGTTGCCGAGGATCACGAAGACGGCGATGGCGAGCGGCACGGCAAGGACTCCGATCGCCGCCCGCAGTCCCAACGTGAACACGGCTGTCCCGAAGACGACCCCGGTACCGAGGAGCCAGAGGGGAAACCAGTGGCCGGCGAAGGTGCCCAGCACGTGCGTGGTGATCAGCGCACCCAGAGCGCCGGAGATCACGGCGTATCCGAAGAGAACGCCGACGTGTGCCGCCGCCTGCCGCAGCGACGTAGGTGCTCCGATGAACAGCCCGATCGCGGCCGCAAGGAGGTAGCCGCCGACCACCCAGCCGACCGACAGATAGAAGCCGGACAGTCCGCGATTGTCGTGGACGCCCACCGGGATCTCGTCACGAACCGTGAACTGCCGTCCCTGCGCATTGTCGACCTGTGTGAACACCGACTCGAGGGCGGAGGAGATAGAACTCCCACCGGCGCTTGCCGTGATCAGCGTGTCCGCACCGACTGGTTCGATCACGTAGGCGCCCTGAATCTCGCGGGCATGCAGGAGCCGCCGCGCCTGCGCCGCGTCGGACACGATGCGCGCGTCGAGTGGGCGTCCGTCGATCCCATTGAGCCGGTCGGCGACCTGCTGGTCGACGCCGGGCGGCAGTCCCGGGGCGGCCACGACCGCAATCTCGATACCGCGGGGAGTGGGCTGATGGAATGCGGCCACATAGCTGAGGATGAAACCGAGCTGCAGTACGAGAACACCGAGGACGAGTGCCACCATGACCTTCGGTGTGCCGTACCGGGACGCGGGGCCGTCCGGGTGTTGTGGCGAGAAAGGGGCTTGTTCGGTCTCGGTCGTGGTCATCAGTCATCCTCGTCCTTGTAGATACCTCGGGTATTCAATACCGTAGGTATCGTGCCCGAACGTGGTCAACACGACAGTCGTCACACCGAATGGACGCCGGCGACGCGTCCCGGCCGTGATGTAGTGCGGCAACGGCTGCTCGACGCGGCAGCGGAAGAGTTCGCGGAACGAGGCTTCAACGCCGCGCGTCTCACCGAGGTTGCGCGGCGCGCGGGATTTACCAAGGGTGCCGTGTACTCGAACTTCGAGTCGAAACAGGACCTGTTCGCCGAACTCTTCGCCCAGCGTTCACTCGAACTCGCCGGCCGCGTTCTCGCCGAAATAGCGGGGCTGAACCCGTCGGCCGCAGTCGGGAGAGGCGGCGAGGCGATCGCTTCGTGGATGATGCGCGAGCCGGGGTGGTCGCTGCTGGTGCTCGAGTTCGGCGTACTCGCTGCACGGGACCCCCAGATCGCGCAGGCCTACCTTCGCGAACGACGACACCTCCGGTCGCGGCTCGTCGAGCTGATCGGTGAGCGTGCCCGCGAATGGGGAGTCGAAGACACCCTCGACGTGCGAACCACCGCCATTTCTCTGATGGCACTGATCTCGGGCTTGGTGCTCGAGCACTCGGTCGATCCCGAAGAGGTGGATCAGACGACGATGGGAGCGGCCGTCACAGCGCTGTTCGCTGGCGCTGTCGCAGGTGCCGGCCGGGCTTGACCCGTCATGCGATGCGTGCGACGGCGGCGTCCAGGAACGCGTCGATGTGCGCCCAGGTGGTCGTGCGCGCAGTCGGTCCGGCCACCAGGCCCAGGTGACTACCGGGAGCTGACTCGTACCGCGCCGACGGCGATCCCGTCAGCACGTCGGTAGCGGCCCGAACGGAGGCGACGGGGGCGATGACGTCCTCGGTGCCGCCGATCGCGAGCACCGGAACGCTGATGTCCGCCAGCGACACCGGCCCGTTCCTCGTCTCGAACTTCCCTGCGACGAGCGCATTCCCGAGGATCAACTGCGTGCAGACCTGCTGGAAGAATCGCGCGGGGTAACCCGGCATATCTGCCATGAACCGGTCGATGGACTCCATGCGGGCGAGGGTCTCCGTGTCGTGCAGATTGCGCGCGATGAACCATGGCTTCGTGAGTTCCCGCTGCAGTGCGGTGAATCGATAACTCGCCTGGACGAGTGGCGCCGGAAGGCCGCCCATCATCCCGGTCACGGCGGTGAGCGGCCGGTCTCCGGTGAAACGGCCCACGGTCCGCAACGGCGCGATCATCGAGACGGCGCGGTAGTCGATCGGTGTTCCGATCGCGGTGACCGAACCGATGGGAAGGTCGCCGCGGCCCGCGGCCGTCAACAACGACAGGGTTCCGCCGAGGCTCCATCCGATCAGGTCGACTGGAGCTTTTTCGTGGAAACGGGACACCTGCTCGAGCGCGGTCGGGATGATGTCTTCGATCCAGTCCTCGAACCCGAGGTCGCGGTCGGCGTAGCCCATCGCCCCGTAGTCCAGGAGGTACGTCGCCTTGCCGGAGTCGACGAGGTGCGCGGCCAGGCTCTGTCCCGGCCGGAGGTCGAAGCACTGCGCGGGCGCGGCCAACGGGGGGACGAGAAGGACGGGGCGGGCATCAGTGATCGAGTTGCCGTCGAAGCGGTAGAGGTCACGATGGGGACCTTCCGAGATCAGAGTCGAGGGTGTGCGCTCCACCGGTGCGATACCACCACCGAAGGACAGTCGCCACGCGTTGCGGGTGAGCGTGTCGAGGGTGGGGGTCCAGGCGATGTCGAGCACGGGGGTCCTCTCGTGGTGATGCCGATCCGAGATCAGATAACTGTGACGACAACATACAGTTAATTCGACTTCTCGCGGACACCGACCGTCGCGGCTGGGACCGATGGTTACTCTTGAGTAATGACCGAATCGAAGACCTGGAACGCGTTCACCGTCGAGCGGAAGGATCGCGTCGCGCGGGTGACACTCACCGGGCCCGGGAAGGGCAACGCGATGGGTCCCGATTTCTGGAGTGAACTCCCCGAAATCTTCGGTGAGCTGGACGCCGACCCGGAGGTGCGCGCCGTCGTCATCGCCGGTTCGGGCAAGCACTTCTCCTTCGGCCTCGACCTACCGGCCATGAGCGGGAGCCTCGGAGCCGTCCTGGCGGACAAAGCCCAAGCCGGCCCGCGGACAGCCTTCCACGACACGATCAAGCGCATGCAGTCCGGCATCAACGCGGTGGCCGACTGCCGCAAGCCGGTTATCGCTGCAGTTCACGGCTGGTGCATCGGCGGTGGTGTGGATCTGATCTCGGCGGCCGACATCCGCTATGCCAGCGCCGACGCACGGTTCAGCATCCGCGAAGTGAAGGTCGCGATGGTCGCAGACATGGGGAGCTTCGCCAGGCTTCCGGCCATCATCGGCGACGGACACTTGCGCGAACTCGCACTCACCGGCAAGGACATCGATTCGGCGCGCGCCGAGAAAATCGGGTTGATCAACGACGTGTACGAGGACGCTGACGCCGTGCTCGCGGCAGCGCACGCCACCGCCGCCGACATCGCGGCGAACCCACCGCTGGTGGTTCACGGGATCAAGGACGTTCTCGATCACTCCCGCTCGGCGGCGGTCAACGACAGCCTGCGTTACGTCGCCGCCTGGAACGCAGCTTTCCTCCCGTCGCAGGACCTGACCGAGGCGATCACCGCCGTCTTCGAGAAGCGGGAGCCCGAGTTCACGGGCGAATAGCCCGTTTGCTGACACAGCCGCACCCTCCGGGGTGCGTGCGGCTGGTGCGTTCACAGACACTTATCCGCAGGTAAAGTCCAGTTCATCAGTTGCCCGGAACCTCGCCGCGCTCGCATACTTGCGGACTACAAGTAAACGACAGCGCAGCGAGGAAACAGTGTCGAATTCGGTCGAAACGCCGGTGGCCTACACCCACCGGCAGATCTTGGCTGTACTCAGTGGGTTGATGCTCGGCATGTTCCTCGCCGCGCTCGACCAGACGATCGTGGCGACGGCGATCCGCACCATCGCCGACGACCTCGACGGGTATTCGCTGCAGGCGTGGGCCACCACCGCGTACCTCGTCACCGCCACCCTGGCGACGCCGCTCTACGGCAAACTGTCCGACATCTACGGCCGCAAGCCGTTCTTCATGTTCGCGATCACGGTGTTCGTGATCGGCTCGGTCTTGTGCACGTTCTCGACGTCGATGTACATGCTCGCGGCCTTCCGCGCAGTCCAGGGACTCGGCGCCGGCGGCCTGTTCTCATTGGCGCTCACCATCATCGGCGACATCGTCTCCCCGCGTGAACGGGCCAAGTACCAGGGCTACTTTCTGGCCGTATTCGGCACGTCCAGCGTCCTCGGGCCGGTCCTCGGCGGGGTGTTCGCCGGACAGGACGAGTTCCTCGGAATCGACGGCTGGCGTTGGGTTTTCCTCGTCAACGTGCCGGTGGGACTCGTCGCGCTCACCGTCGTCTCCCGGGTGCTGCACCTGCCGCGACGACCGAGCGGAAGCCGGCGGATCGACTGGTGGGGTGCGATCGCTCTCGCGGTGGGTGTCGTGCCGTTGCTCGTGGTCGCCGAACAGGGGCGCAGCTGGGGATGGGACAGCTCGAAATCGTTGGCGTGCTACGTTATCGGCGTCACCGGAGTGCTGGCATTCGTGCTCGTGGAGCTGGCGATGAAAGACGACGCACTCATCCCGATGCGCTTCTTCCGCAACAGCACGTTCGCGCTCGGCGTCGTCATCAGTCTCGTCGTGGGCGCCGTCATGTTCGGCGGCATTACCCTCCTACCTCAGTATTTGCAGGTGGTGAAGGGCTCGAGCCCGACCCTGGCGGGTTTCCAGATCCTGCCGATGGTCCTCGGTCTGATGGCCGGATCGGTGGTCAGCGGTCAGATGATCTCGCGGACAGGTCGTTACCGGTATTTCCCGATCCTGGGTACCGCCCTGATCGTGGTAGGCGCGTTCCTGCTGCACACCCTGGCCGCCGACACCCCGATGCCCGTGGTGATGGTGTTCATGCTGATCCTCGGGCTCGGTCTCGGAAACCTGATGCAGCCGCTCACTCTCGCCATTCAGAACGCGCTGCCCCCACAGGACATGGGGGTGTCGACCGGAGCGGCCACGTTCTTCCGGCAGATCGGCGGCACCGCCGGCGTCGCGATCTTCCTATCGATCCTCTTCTCCCGCCTCACCCCGGCCATCGGCGAGCGAGTGACCGCCGCAGCCGGCACAACCGACTTCCGTCGAGCCGTCGCCGCGGCCGCGCAGAGCAACGACCCCGCCGAGGCCGCCATGGGCCGGGGAATGCTCAGCCCCGACCACGCCGGCGTGAGCGGCGTCCTCACGGACAGTTCGGTGATCGGAAAACTCGACGAAGTGCTGGCCCTTCCCTTCCGGGAGGGATTCGCCGACGCAATCGGATCCGTCTTCTTCAGCGTGTCGATGCTCGCCGTCGTCGCCTTCGTCCTCACCGTCCTGTGGAAGGAAGTTCCGCTCCGCAGCGAGTCCGGACTTCAGGCAGCGGCGCGGGGAGAAGCGGAGGTGTGAGACGACAACGGCGCCCACCCCGCGGGGGATGGGCGCCGAGCGTTGGCGGGACCGGTCAGTGCCCGCCGTTGTCCTTCAGACGCTTGAACGACGCCTCGACCTCGGCCTTGGCCTCGGACAGCCCCACCCAGTCGGCGGCCTCGACGTGCTTGCCGGGCTCCAGGTCCTTGTAGTGGACGAAGAAGTGCTTGATGGCGTCCAGTTCGAACTGGGGAACGTCGCCGATGTCCTGAATGTGGTCCCAGCGCGGGTCACCCGCGGGCACACACAGCACCTTGTCGTCACCGCCGGCCTCGTCGACCATCTTGAACATGCCGACCGGGCGCGCCTCGACGATCACGCCGGGGAACACCGACTCCGGAAGCAGCACAAGCGCGTCCAGCGGGTCGCCGTCCTCGCCGAGCGTGTTCTCGATGAAGCCGTAGTCGGCCGGGTAGCCGAATGCCGTGTAGAGGTAACGGTCCAGCTTTACGCGACCGGTCTCGTGGTCGACCTCGTACTTGTTTCGCTGACCCTTGGGGATCTCGATGGTGACGTCGAACTCCACGCCGATTCCTCGCTGTCGTGTCGGTGATGATTCCGGGGAAGGATATCGGGTCGAGGATAAGGTTGGTGTGCTGACCACCCACGAGATGCAAGTGAAGAACACGGAGGCGCGTTGCCGGGCCAGGGAAAGAAGAAGATGGGCTCGTTAGCGGGACGTCACCGTCGGAACATGCGGATACTCCTCGCAGCGGTAGTCGTGGCGGTGCTCGCCGTGGCCGCCGTCCTCGTGATCGCCGTCAGCACGCAAGGCGCCTCGGCGAGCCGTGGTGAGCTGACGATCGCGCCGGTCCCTGCGCCGATCACCGCCGCGCCGCAGGTCAGGCCCGTTCCGGACGACGCGCCGTTACCGACGCCGCAGGGAATCGCCGCGGCAGTCGGCCCGGCGTCCGCCGATCCGGCGCTCGGAAAGTTCAGCGGCACGGTGGCCGATGCCGTCACCGGTCAGGTGTTGTGGAGCGTCGCCCCGCAGACGCCGATGACGCCCGCCTCCACCACCAAGGTGCTTACGGCGGCGGCGGCGCTGCTGTCGTTGCCGTCCGATCACCGGGTGACCACGAAAGTTGTTCAGGGCGCGAAGCCCGGAGAAATAGTGCTCGTCGCAGGGGGTGACCCCACGATCACCGCGAAACCGGTGGGCGAGAACGGCTATTACCCCGGCGCGGCGCATCTGTCCCAGTTGGTGGATCAGATCCGGGCGGCGGGCGTCGCCGCCACCGACATCGTGGTCGACACCGGCATCTATACGGGCGGGACCATGGCGCAGGGCTGGTTCCCGGCTGATGTCGGCGCCGGCTTCATCACTCCCACCGAACCGATCATGATAGACGGCGGGCGGGCAGATCCTCTGGTGGACGAGTCGCCGCGAACCACCACGCCGGCGCTGGACGCCGGGCGGGCGCTGGCAAGCGCGCTCGGGGCGAGCCCGTCAGCGGTCACGACCGGTGCCGCAGCACCTGGTGCGGCCACCATCGCTTCCGTGGACTCTGCGCCGCTCCGTGACCGGTTGCGGCAAATGATGGAACACTCGGACAATGTGCTTGCCGAAGCGATCGGGCGGGAGGTTGCCATGAATGCCGGCGCAGACGCTTCATTTGCGGGAGCCGTCGCCACGATCGGCCAGAAGCTGTTCGAGGCCGGATTCGACATATCGGGCCTCACTCTGCACGACGCAAGCGGGTTGTCCGTCGACAACCGCATCGCACCCCAACTGCTCGACCAGGTTCTGACCGCCGCCGCGGGAGACGGCACGCCCGCCCTGCGGCCCATGCTCGACTACTTGCCCGTGGCCGGAGCGACGGGAAGTCTCTCGGACCGCTACGCATCGGGCAACCGGACCGGTGCCGGGTGGGTGCGCGCGAAAACCGGCACGCTGTCCACTGCGAGCGCGCTCGCCGGGTACGTCGTGGACCAGAACGGCCGGGTGCTGACCTTCGCGCTGATGTCCAACGATCGGCCCCCGGAGGTCAGTCGCCCCGCTCTCGACGCGCTGGCGGCCGCCCTCCGCACGTGCGGGTGCCAGTGATGGCCACCGACAAGAATGCGTTCAGTGGAGTCGTCGACTGGAAACTCGCTGCCCGGACGGGTGTGAAGCTGGCCCGGAGCGGTCCGGCCACCTCGCGGTACACGGCCGAGGCCGTCGTCGCGGAGTTGGCCGACGCGTCCATGCGCGCGGAACTGCCGGTTCGGGAAGTGACCGGGCTGGCCGACGGACTGCCCGTACCGACGGCCCAGATCCTCGACCGGGCGGGGTGGATCCACGCCGCTGCCCATTCGATGTCGCAGCTCACCGGCGGCGACTCCGCACCCGGGCTCCTCCTGGGAAAGCCGGCCGGTATCCAGGCCGGTGCCATGCTCGCCTACCTGTCCTCGGCGATCCTCGGCCAGTACGACCCCTTCACCGGCGACAACGGAACCCTACTGCTGGTGGCGCCGAACGTGGTGACCGTCGAGCGGGCACTGCGCGTGAACCCGAGCGACTTCCGGCTGTGGGTATGCCTGCACGAGGTGACCCATCGGGTCCAGTTCTCGTCCTCGCCCTGGCTGACGCAGTACATGCAGGATGCGGTCGACACCCTGGGAACCTCCGACGACGAGTCGGTGGCCGATGTCGTCGGACGGCTGTCGGCCGCGGTGCGGGACCGCGGGCGCCCGGACCCGGATGCGTCGGGTGCCCCCGGTGGAATCGTCGGACTGCTGCGCGCCACCCAGGCCGAACCGCAACGCGAGGCCCTCGACCGTCTCCTGGTTCTCGGCACCCTCCTCGAGGGTCACGCCGATCACGTGATGGACGCGGTCGGGCCGGCCGTGGTCCCGTCGGTGACCACGATCCGCGCTGCCTTCGACAACCGGCGTCGCCGCAAGAGCAACCCGGTGCAGCGTCTGATCCGGGCGCTGCTCGGTATGGACGCGAAGATGGCGCAGTACGTCCGCGGCAAGGCGTTCGTCGACGCCGTCGTCGGCGAAGTCGGCATGGACCGATTCAACGTGATCTGGACCGGCCCCGACACCCTGCCCCGGCTGGCCGAGATCGATCGCCCGGCCGACTGGGTGTCGCGGGTACTGGGCTGAGACTCGCCGTGCTGCTTCCCGAGGAGCCGGCGATTCTCGAGGTGCGTCACGCAGTGCGGCGCTGGCTCGCGCAGCACTGTCCCGGTGGTGTGGTCGCCGTGGCGCTGTCCGGCGGTCCCGACTCGTTGGCGCTGACGGCCGCAGCGGCGGCGGAAGCGCGCACGGTCCGCGCCCTGGTGGTCGATCACCGGCTGCAGACCGGTTCCGCCGACGTGGCACAGGAAGCAGCCGCCCGCGCCCGCGCACTCGGGTGCGTGTCCGCCGAGGTGCTGGCCGTCGACGTGACCGGTTCCGGTGGACTCGAGGCGGCCGCCCGCGACGCCCGCTACCGTGCTCTCGACTCGGCCCGTCGGAGCGATCCGGTGTTGCTGGGCCACACCCTGGACGATCAGGCCGAGACCGTGCTGCTGGGCCTGGCCCGGGGATCGGGCGGCCGATCCATCTGGGGAATGAGTGCCTACGACAGCCCGTGGGGACGCCCACTGCTCGGCGTCCGACGAGCCGTCACCCACCAGGCGTGCACCGAACTCGGACTCCTCCCGCACGAGGACCCGCACAACGCATCCCCGGACTTCACCAGGGTTCGGTTGCGCACGGAGGTACTGCCGCTGCTCGAGGACGTCCTCGGCGGCGGTGTCGCGGGCGCGCTCGCCCGCACCGGCGAGCAGTTGCGCGAAGAGGGCGCCGTCCTCGACTCGGTCGCGGACACGGTCGGTGCGCGTGCCGTGGTCGACGGAGAGCTCGACATCGCAGTCCTGGCGGATGCCGCACCCCCGATACGCCGGCGGGTGTTGCGAACGTGGCTTCTCGCGGCGGGCGCGCGGGGGCTCGGCGACAAACAATTACGGGCCGTCGACGACCTCGTCGTGCAGTGGCGTGGGCAGGGTCCGGTCGCAGTCGGCGGCGGGACACCGGACGCCAGGTTGGTGGTCTGCCGACGACGTGGCAGGCTGAACGTCGGATTGGACGACCGACGAAGGGTTTGACCGCGTGTACGAAGGCGACATCGCATCGGTACTGATCTCCGAAGACGAGATTCGTCGACGCACCGTCGAGCTGGCCGAGGAAATCGCGAAGCGATACCCGGAGGGGACCCCTGAAGGGGATCTACTCCTGGTCGGTGTCCTGAAGGGCGCCATCTTCTTCATGACCGACTTTGCGCGGGCTCTGCCCATCCCCACGCAGATGGAATTCATGGCCGTCAGCTCCTACGGATCGTCGACTTCGTCCTCGGGCGTCGTCCGCATCCTCAAGGATCTCGACAAGGACATCGCCGGTCGGCACGTGCTCATCGTCGAGGACATCATCGACTCGGGGCTGACGCTGTCCTGGCTGATGCGTAACCTGTCGAGCCGCAATCCGGCATCGCTCGAGGTGGTCACGTTGCTCCGCAAGCCTGATGCCATCAAGGTCGACGTCAACGTCGCGAATGTCGGCTTCGACATCCCCAACGAGTTCGTGGTCGGATACGGACTCGACTACGCCGAGCGGTACCGCGACCTGCCCTATATCGGAACTCTCGAGCCTTCCGTCTACGGCGGCTGAGCATCCGCTAGCGCACGGACTCGTGGGACACGACGGGTTCGAGCGCCCGCAGGTCCTCCTCCAGTTGGCGGAACAGCCAGTAGACACCGACGAACGCGACGATCCCGCCGAGGCACAGGATGCGGACTGCGATGATCACCAGAGTGATCTCGTCGGGCGACAGGAAGGTTACGCCGGCCACACCGGCGAGCGGAACAGACGCGGCCACCGCGAGATACAGGGTGCTGCGCCGATCCAAGCCCCGAAGTTTCTGTGCATCGGCACTGCTGGCGATGTCCTGCGGTAGCAGGCTGGGATAGATGCAGCGCACCGCGAAGAAGGCGACGACGAAGAACGGGTACGCCACCGACACCGCGCCGCACACGATCAGTGACGCGATGAAGTGCACGTATGCGCCCGGCGGAACGCCCCCGGCCGCCAGCTGCAGCGAAATCGGATAGGCGACCCCGGCGACGAACCACAACCCGAACACGACCAGCACGACGCGGTCGCCGAGCAGCAGGGTGTCGGTGCGCGCGCGGGTGAGAGTGTGCCGGTCGTACGTGCGCCCCTTGCGCAGTCCGCGCGGCACCAGTAGGGGATAGCGGCACCAGTACAGCAGCAGGATCGCGCCCAGCGGAAACGCAATCGAGTTGATCACCAGCTGTATCTGCTCGAAGGATCGTTGCGCCTCGGGAGTGAGCGCACTGATGATCAGCATCTTGTTGTGGTGATAGTTGTAGATTCCGGCCAGAGCGTTCGGCGCCGCGATACCGACGACGAGGATCGGCAGGGCCCAGCGGCGCAACCGCATGCGCCAACTGTGTGGCGGCGGGTCGACGAGGTCGCGCGCACGCGGATTGAGGCAGAGGTCGAACTGCTTGGCCAGCTCCGCTCCGCTCGACCAGCGTCCTTCAGGCTTCGGCGACAGGCAGGTCAGCAACACCCTCCGCAACGATGCGGGGCAGTCGTAGGGCAGGTGGTCGAGGAACTCGGGATCGATGGCGCGACTGCGGTGATCCAGCATCGCCTCGAGCCCGACCAGCGACTCACTCGACACGTCCTCGTCGGGGAAGGGGCGTCGCCCGCACATCAACTCCCACAGCATTACGCCCAGCGCGAAGATGTCGCTGCGGGTGTCCAGATCGGCCGCGGTGCCCGGCATGCCGCGATGACACGCTTCGAGCTGCTCGGGCGACATATAGGCGAGGGATCCACCGAAGTACGCCAGCGGTGACGCTCCCGAGACGGAGTCGCTGAAACTGATGTTGAAGTCGGCAAGCTTGGGCACACCCTCGGCCGTGAGCAGGATGTTGGCCGGTTTGATGTCGCGGTGCAGAACCCCGCGTTTGCCGGCGTAGTCGAGGGCGTCCGCCAGCCGCCTGCCCAGCCACGCGATAGTTTCCGGCCAGGTCAACGACGCTATCTCCGCCCGGACACTCGAATCGGTGGGCCGGATCTCACCCTTCTCCCGCATTTCCTCGTCCACTACCTCGAGCAGGAGGCTGCCGTTCCGCTCGCGTTCGGGTGTGACGCGGACGCGCCGCAGCACCCGCAGCAGAGTCCCACCCGGGAGGTACTGCATATAGAGCAGGCGGAGCTTGCGGTCCTCGAGTAGTCGCTGATCGAACACCCGCACGATGTAGTCGTGGTCGAGTTGCGCGAGAGTTTGCGGTTCGTTGCCGTGGTCGTGCGAAATCTTCACCGCAACGAGGCGTTGCATCGAACGCTGCCGGGCCAGGAACACCCGGCCGAACGCGCCGCTGCCCAACCCCATCAGCAGATCGAAGTCGTCGACCTGCTGGCCGACCTCGACATCGTCGAGGGTCTCTCGGGTCGGCGGTCTGGTGATCAGAGTGTCGACGGGAACGGCAGTGACAGTGCGGCTACCCTCGCTCGGCCGCTCGGCGCCCAGTGTCGGAGCAGCAGCCGTTCGCTCACCGTCAATCGTCGGAGCTGCAGCCGTTCGCTCACCGCTCAGCTGTGCAGAAACGGTTCGCTCACCGCTCAGCTGTGCAGAAACGGTTCGCTCACCGCCGAGCTGTGCAGACATGGTTCGCTCACCGCTCACTGGCGACGGGCCGGCCGCGACCGTCGCTTCACTGCTCTCGTGGTCGGAGTTCTGGACTCCGACGGTCTCTTCGGCAGAGGGTGATTCAGCGGCTGATCTGTCTCTGCCCGACCCGTTTCCTCTGGTCATAGCGCTTCGAGGTTCTACTGGGCGGGTGTAGCGAGCCCCGTCCGGGGACAAGCGAATGGTAACCCCGCTGACCTACCGTATCCAGCGCGAATAGTCGAAATGATCGAGTCGCCGAAACCTATACTCGAATGATGGGCGATCACCCGCTCTCCTCGGCCATCGGCATCGCCGACCGTGTTCGCTCCGGCATGTCGAGTCCGGTCGAGGCCGTGGAGTCGGCCTTGGCCGTCATCGCGGAACGAGACCCGAAGATCCGCGCCTTCGTCAGCGTCCTCGCCGAGCATGCCCGCGCCGACGCTCTCGCCCTCACCCATCGTGCCGATCTGTCCTCGCTGCCGCTCGCGGGCGTGCCCGTCGCGATCAAGGACGACATTCCGGTCGCCGGCCAGCCGATGAGAGAAGGATCGCGCGCGACGAGCGCCGAGCCGAAGGCCTCCGACCATTCCGTCGTGGCCAGGCTGCGAGCAGCGGGAGCCGTCGTGGTCGGGCTGACCGCCCTTCCCGAACTTGCCGTATGGGGCACGACCGACGCTCCCGGCGTCATCACCCGAAATCCATGGAACCTCTCGCGCACGTGCGGTGGCTCGTCCGGGGGATCGGCTGCGGCGGTCGCTGCCGGAATGGTCCCGATCGCCCACGGGACCGACGGTCTGGGTTCCATACGCATCCCGGCCGCGAATTGCGGCGTGTTCGGTATCAAGCCGGGTCGTGGGGTGGTGCCTTCGGAACTCGGTGCGACGTCCTGGTTCGGCATGGCGGAGAACGGCCCGCTGGCGACGACGGTGGCTGATGCCGCCTTGATGCTGTCCGTACTGGCGGATCGACCGGAACTAGCGCAACTCGCAGAGCCCGCACCCCTGCGGATCGCGGTCGCGCCCGGATCGCCGACCCACCTGTCCGTCGTGGATCCGCATTGGCGGGCGGCAACCGAGCGGGCCGGCACGGAACTGGCCGGCTCCGGCCATCGCGTGGAGTCGGCGAAGCTGCCGTACCCGGTGAACCTTCTCCCCGTCCTCGCCCGGTGGACTGCCGGAACGGCAGCCGACGCGGAGGAACTCGACTTCCGGCAACTGCAGCGCCGCACCCGGCGACACGTGGCCGTCGGCCGAGGGCTCCGACGAGTGGTCCGTTCGCAACAGGTGGTCCGGCTCGAGCAGACGATGTTCGCCTTCTTCGCCGACTACGACGTCGTTATCACGCCCACACTCGCCCAGCCACCGCTGGCCGCCGCGGCCTGGAGCGAGCGATCCTGGACGTCGAATATCGTCGCCAACGTCCGGTACGCCCCGTTCACGGCGCTCTGGAACCTCGTCGGGTGGCCGGCGGCAAGCGTCCCGGTGGGCACGCATCCGCAGTCGGGCACCCCGCTCGCGGTGCAGATCGCCGCGCCACCGGGAGGCGAGGCACGCATTCTGGCACTCGCCGCCCACATCGAACGTGTCGCAGCCTGGCCGAGAGTGGCGCCTGCGCGGTGAGCGACGGCAGTGGTCCGCGCGCCGACGGGGCCGAGGGAACCTGGGGGCGGTCGCATGCGTTGACGTAGAGATACCGTCCCCACGGGCGGTTGGCTGCTACCTGGAGTCGCCGGCGTGCCGTCGCGGTAACCTGGATTGTCCGGTTGGCAGCCGGAAGGCGCACTCGGTAGACCCGCACTCTCGAAAGGACCGGCCACTTCGGCCGACCTGTATGAACCGTAAGACAGTGTTTCGTAACCTGGCGATAGTTGCCGGCATCCTGCTGGTGATCTATGCCTTCAGCTACTTCGGCAACGACACGCGCGGATTCAAGGGTGTCGATACGTCCGTGGCCATCGCGCAACTCGACGCGAACAACGTCGAGAAGGCGCAGATCGACGACCGCGAGCAGCAGCTACGCCTGTGGCTCAAAGACGGCAACGACGCCACCGGCGGTGAGACCGAGATCCTCGCGAAGTATCCCGAGGCGGCGTCCGAGCAGATCTTCACCGAGATCTCCGACAAGGGCCTGGCGAGCTTCAACACCACGGTCACGCAGGAGAGCTGGCTCACGTCCATCCTGCTGTTCGTGCTGCCGATGGTGATTCTGCTGGGCATCTTCTTCTTCGTGATGAGCCGAATGCAGGGCGGCGGCCGCGGCGGCGTGATGGGCTTCGGCAAGTCGAAGGCCAAGCAGCTGAACAAAGACATGCCGAAGACGACTTTCGCCGACGTCGCGGGTGCCGACGAGGCGGTCGAAGAGCTGTACGAGATCAAGGACTTCCTGCAGAACCCGATGCGCTACCAGTCGCTGGGCGCGAAGATCCCGCGCGGCGTGCTGCTGTACGGGCCTCCCGGAACCGGTAAAACCCTCCTCGCCCGCGCGGTCGCAGGGGAGGCCGGTGTCCCGTTCTTCACAATTTCCGGCTCGGATTTCGTCGAGATGTTCGTCGGTGTCGGCGCCTCCCGTGTCCGCGACATGTTCGAGCAGGCCAAGCAGAACAGCCCGTGCATCATCTTCGTCGACGAGATCGACGCCGTGGGCAGGCAGCGCGGTGCGGGTCTGGGCGGTGGCCACGACGAGCGCGAGCAGACCCTCAACCAGTTGCTGGTGGAGATGGACGGGTTCGGCGATCGGACCGGCGTCATTCTCATCGCCGCCACCAACCGCCCCGACATCCTCGACCCTGCGCTGCTGCGTCCGGGACGTTTCGACCGTCAGATCCCGGTCGGGGCTCCCGACCTCGCAGGTCGCCGCGCGATTCTCAAGGTTCATTCGCAGGGCAAGCCGATCGATCAGCATGCCGACCTCGAAGGTCTGGCCAAGCGCACCGTCGGAATGTCGGGTGCCGACCTCGCCAATGTCATCAACGAGGCCGCGTTGCTCACCGCCCGCGAGAACGGGACTGTCATCACCGAGGCCGCTCTCGAGGAGTCGGTCGATCGCGTGGTCGGCGGTCCCCGCCGCAAGAGTCGCATCATCAGCGAGCACGAGAAGAAGATCACCGCGTACCACGAGGGTGGGCACACGCTGGCCGCGTGGGCAATGCCCGACATCGAACCTGTCTACAAGGTCACCATCCTCGCTCGCGGCCGCACCGGTGGTCACGCGATGACGGTTCCCGAGGACGACAAGGGCCTGATGACGCGGTCCGAGATGATTGCCCGACTCGTGATGGCGATGGGTGGCCGTGCCGCCGAGGAATTGGTCTTCCACGAGCCGACCACCGGCGCGTCTTCCGACATCGACATGGCGACGAAGATCGCCCGCTCGATGGTCACCGAGTACGGCATGAGCGCCAAGCTGGGTGCGGTCCGTTACGGGCAGGAGGGCGGCGACCCGTTCCTCGGCCGGTCGATGGGTCAGCAGTCCGACTATTCGCACGAGGTCGCGCGGGAGATCGACGAAGAGGTCCGAAACCTCATCGAGGCGGCGCACACCGAGGCGTGGGCCATTCTCAACGAGTACCGGGACGTCCTCGACATCCTGGCAACCGAGCTTCTCGAGCGTGAGACTCTCACCCGTAAGGACCTCGAGAAGATCTTCCACAGCGTGGAGAAGCGTCCGCGCATCACGGCATTCAACGACTTCGGCCACCGGACGCCCTCCGACAAGCCGCCCGTCAAGACCCCGAGGGAGCTTGCGGTCGAGCGCGGCGAGCCGTTGCCTCAGCATCAACCCGAGCCGGTGTTCGCTCATCAGCAGTCGTCGCAGCAGGCCCAGCCGCAGCAGCAGTACCCGCAGCCGGTGGCGCCGGCAAACGGATACCCGCAGCCGGGCCCCTCGCGACCGCAGGGCGGGATCGCACAGCCGCGACCGGACTACGGCGCACCCGCGGGATGGTCGGCTCCGGGATGGCCGCCGCGTGATTCGGGTGGGCAGGGCCAGGAAGGCCGGTACTCCGGCACCCCAAACCCGGGCAACGAGTGGAACCCTCCGCACGAGCAGCGTCCCAGCGGGGACGAGGATCCGCAGACGCGGCCCTGGCGAGGACCGGACGGATCGAACTGATCTGCCCGAACTAGGCTGATGTTTCGGGACACACGTTCCCGATAGTGGAGGAGTTTCGGTTGTCGGTAGATCATCTCGATAGTGAACCCGTGGCACTCGAAACGGGACGGGTGTTCGATCAGCCGCGGGCTGAAGCTGCTGTGCGCGAACTGCTGATCGCGATCGGCGAAGACCCGGACCGGCCCGGTCTCATGGACACTCCTGCCCGGGTTGCCCGGTCGTATCGCGAGGTCTTCGCAGGCCTCTACACCGACCCCGACAGTGTCTTGAACACCACATTCGACGAGGGCCACCAGGAACTGGTGCTCGTTCGGGACATTCCGCTGTACTCGACGTGTGAGCATCATCTCGTCTCCTTCCACGGGGTCGCCCATGTCGGTTACATCCCCGGGACGACCGGCAAGGTGACGGGTCTGTCGAAACTGGCTCGCGTGGTCGACCTGTATGCCAAGCGTCCGCAGGTCCAGGAGCGCCTGACCAGTCAGATCGCCGATGCAGTGATGCGCAAGCTCGATCCGCGCGGAGCGATCGTTGTCATCGAGGCCGAGCATCTGTGTATGGCAATGCGGGGCATCCGCAAGCCGGGAGCGAGCACCACCACCTCGGCGGTGCGGGGACTTCTCCAGTCCAGCGCGGCCTCACGTTCCGAGGCTCTGGACCTTATTCTGCGCAAGTGACCGCAATCGAGCTGCCCTCGCCCGGCCGGACCGTGGTGATGGGTGTCCTCAACGTCACCACCGATTCGTTCTCGGACGGGGGTCGGTTCCTGGATCGAGACGCGGCCCTGGCTCGCGGACTGGAATTGAAGCGTCTCGGGGTGGACATCGTCGATGTGGGCGGCGAATCGACTCGTCCGGGGTCGGTGCGTGTCGACCCCGAGATAGAGGCGGGGCGGGTGGCTCCGGTCATCGCAGATCTGGTGGCCGAGGGCATCTGCGTCAGTGTCGACACGATGCGGGCCTCCGTCGCCGAAGAGGCAATCGAGGCGGGAGCCTCCATCGTCAACGACGTCGCCGGAGGGCGCGCTGACGCGAAGATGGCATCCGTCGTGGCAGACGCCGGTGTTCCGTGGATCCTGATGCACTGGCGATCGGCCGGTGACTACGTTCACCGAGGCAACGCGGACCATTACGAAGACGTGGTGCGTGAGGTTCGAGACGAACTGATGACGCAGGTGGACCTGGCGGTCGAAGCCGGTGTGTCGGCGAGTTCGCTGGTGCTGGACCCGGGACTCGGCTTCGCGAAGAACGCCGCCCACAATTGGGCGCTTCTCAAGGCATTGCCGGAGTTCACCGACCTGGGATTCCCCGTCCTCATCGGTGCCTCGCGCAAGAGATTCCTGGGTGCGCTGCTGGCGGAACCCGACGGCACGAGTCGGCCACCGGCGGGACGCGAGGTCGCGACCGCGGTCGTCTCGGCACTCGCCGCCACCTACGGAGCGTGGGGCGTGCGTGTGCACGATGCCCAGGGTTCGCTCGACGCCATCGCGGTGGCCGAGGCGTGGGCACGAGGTGGCGTCGGTGAGTGACCGAATCGAATTGCGCGGGTTGAAGGTTCGTGGCAATCACGGAGTCTTCGAGCACGAGAAGCGGGACGGCCAGGACTTCTACGTCGACATCACCGTGTGGATCGATCTCGCGCCGGCGGCAGCGTCGGACGCTCTCGAGGACACCCTGGACTACGGCGGACTGGCGGAGCGGGCCGCGGCGATCGTCGCCGGGCCGTCCCGGGACCTGATCGAGACCGTGGCCGCAGAGATCGCCGACGGTGTCATGACGGATCCTCGCGTGCAACGGACCGAGGTGGTGCTGCACAAGCCGTCCGCGCCGATTCCGCTGACATTCGCGGACGTGGCGGTCGTTGCGCACAGGTCACGGCCATGAGCCGCGCCGTGCTGTCCATCGGGTCGAACGTCGGCGACAGCGTCGCCCACCTGCAATCCGTTCTGGATGCGCTGGGAAGCAGTGTGGTGGCGGTCTCGCCGGTGTATTCGACCGAGCCGTGGGGTGGGGTCGAGCAGCAGGACTTTCTCAATGCGGTGCTGGTGGTAGATGATCCGGCCCTCGACGCCGCCGGATGGTTGCGACGGGGACAGCAGATCGAGGCGGCCGCGGACCGCGTGCGGACGCAGCGATGGGGCCCGCGGACGCTGGATGTCGACGTCATCGTGTGCGACGGCGTCCGTAGCGACGATCCCCACCTGACCCTGCCGCATCCGAGGGCGCACGAACGCGCCTTCGTCCTCATCCCGTGGCTCGACGCGGATCCCGATGCAGTCCTGCCCGTCGGAGGGGAGTCGCACCGGGTCGACGAACTCCTGGCATCGCTCGACGACGGTGAACGCGAGGGTGTGCGTCGCACGGAGTTCGCCCTGAACCGGCGGTCGCGATGAAACCGGAACCGACCGGCACGATGAAGCCCACCCGGATCTGGGACCTGCTGTTCCTGGCGGCCCTGGCCGTGGCGGCCACCTGGATTCTGGTCCGGGTCTTCTACGGCTCCTTTCCGCCCATTCCCGTGTACGCGGGGGCGTCGTTGTATCCGGTGGCGGTGATCGAGGTGATCCTCGCGTTCATGGTCCGGTCCAGGGTCAGCAATCATCAGGTCGGTGACGGTCCGCGTCAGCTGCATCCGATTACCGCGGCCCGGGTTGCCGCCTTGGCGAAGGCCTCCGCGCTGGTCGGTGCCGCGACCGCGGGAGTGTGGGGCGGCTTCCTGCTCTACCTCCTCCCGCAGCGTTCGGTGTTGCGGGCCGCAGTGTCGGACACGCCGGGAGCCTGGGTCGGGTTGGTGGCCGCGCTCGCGCTCGTCGGCGCTGCCCTGTGGTTGGAGCACTGTTGCCGCACCCCGGACGACCCGTCCGACGAGCCGGCGCACTAGCACGTGGGGGATCGCCGGACGTGTCCTGCGAATGCGCAGTGCACCGCTGACGGCCAAGTACCCTGGCAAGCATGACGAATCCTGGTCGCCTCAAGTCTGCGCGCCGCAACCAGCGCAGCGCGAGCCAGATGATCGTTGCGGCGTTGCTCGCGCTGGCCGTGGTCGCGTCCCTGTTCCTGATCTTCAGTGAGAGCGTGCCACTGCTGAGAGTTGGCGTGGTGGTGGCACTCTGGGCGGCCACTCTCGGCGCTATCGCGATGACGAAGTATCGGCGCGAGTCCGCTCTCGACAAGGCGAAGGTCAACGATCTGCAAACCGTGTACGAGCTCCAGCTCGAACGGGAGATCTCCGCAAGGCGTGAATACGAGCTGACCGTCGAGAAGCGGGTACGCAGCGAGGTGCGCGCCGACGCCGAGGAACTTGCGGCTCTACGGGCCGAGCTGTCTTCGCTGCGGAAGAGCCTCGAAGCACTGTTCGACGGCGCCATGCCGACCGAAAGGATCGCGTTGCGTGCCGACTCGACGCGGGTTCAGGAACTCGCGGGCGGGTCGTACAGCAGCTACCAGCCGGCGCCGTCCGGGCTCTATATCCCCGGGGCGGGATACTCCGGTCACCAGGGGCAGCAGAGCGGCGGGCAACACAACTTCGCGAATCCCGACGACGAGCCGGTCACCGCCGAGACCTCCATCGTCGCCCCCGATGACCGGGGCTACGCAGAGGTGGAAATCGAGGTCGAGCCGGAGCCGGAGGCGGAAGCCCAGCCGGAGGTAGAAGCACAGCCGGAGACCGAACCCGAGAAAGAGCCCTTGGCGGAAGCCCAGCCGGAGGTAGGAGCTCAGGCGGAGGACGAGCCGGTGCCGGGGTCGCGGCGCGCTCGTCGACAGGCGTCCGAGGACGACGAACCTTCCGGCGCACACGCGAGTGGTTTGTCCGTGGCCGAGATCATGGCCAACATGCACTCGACGGCGGGCACGGCGCAGGGCACCGGGCGTCGACGGCGCCGCGAAGCCGAGTAATGAGGCACAGATCACTTCGCCGGCGCATGGCGGGGTGAACTGGAAGCGGGCTATTCTCACTCGAGAACGTCTGGTACCCGCCGAGCGGGACTGGAACGAACGAGAGGACGAAGGTGACCTCTTTCGGGATCACTAATGGCCCTGCGCCTGCACGATTGTCGGTAGGAATCGTCTCCGCCGGCCGGGTCGGTACAGCTATCGGGGCGGCGCTCGAGCGGGCAGGTCACGTCGTCGTTGCCTGTTCGGCGGTGTCCGACGTGTCCCGTCATCGAGCGCGCACCCGTCTGCCCGACACCGAAATTCTCCCGGTTGCCGATGTCGCTGCCCGCTCCGAGCTGCTGATTCTGGCTGTTCCCGACGCGGAGCTCGCCTCGCTGGTAGCGGGGCTGGCCTCCACCGATGCGGTGCCGAATCGCACGATCGTCGCCCACACCTCGGGGGCCAACGGCATCGGCATCCTCGATCCCCTTGCCCGGCAGGGCGTGGTTCCTCTCGCGATTCATCCGGCTATGACTTTCACCGGTCACGACGAGGACACAGTGCGCCTCGCGTCGGCATGTTTCGGGATCACCGCGGCCGACGACATCGGTTATGCCATCGCGCAGTCGCTGGTGCTCGAGATCGGCGGCGAGCCGGTGCGGGTGCGCGAGGACATGCGACCGCTCTACCACGCGGCTCTCGCGCACGGCAGTAACCACCTGGTCACGCTGGTCGTCGACGCCGTCGCCGCCCTGCGTGTCGCGCTCGAAGGCCAGGAGCTCCTGGGGCAAGAGCTGATCGGCAACGAGCCGAACGGCGTCGCGGAACGAGTTCTCCAACCCCTGCTCTCCGCTGCCCTCGACAATGCGCTCCGCCGCGGCCCGGCAGCCCTCACCGGGCCGGTGGCACGGGGCGATTCGGAAGCTGTGGCCACGCACCTGCGGGTACTCGAAGAGGTCGATCCTCGGATCGCCGCGGGTTACCGGGCGTTGTCGCTTCGGTCGGCCCAGCGGGCAGGCGCTACACCTGAACTACTCGACATCCTGGAAGAGCGGAGGTGAGTTCCGTGAGCAAACTGCAAGGCGGATACAAGCGCGGGGAACTCACCGTGCACCACGACCCCAAGGTCCTGACCAGGGTCTCGAAGGCGCTTCGGGGCGTCGGCCGGCAGATCGCACTGGTGCCGACCATGGGAGCCCTCCATGCCGGACACCTCGAGTTGGTTCGTCAGGCGAAGTTGACGGGCGCGGTGGTGATCGTGTCGATCTTCGTCAACCCGCTGCAGTTCGGCGCCGGGGAAGATCTCGACTCTTATCCGCGCACGCTCGATGCCGACCTCGAGTTGCTGCGGGAGGCCGGGGTCGAATTGGCATTCGTGCCCACTGCCGCCGTGATGTACCCGGCAGGACAGCGGACCATGATCCACCCGGGCCCGCTCGGTGCCGAACTCGAAGGAGCGGCCAGGCCGACGCATTTCGCGGGCATGCTGACCGTTGTGGCCAAGCTGCTCCAGATTGCCGCGCCGCATGTTGCGTACTTCGGTGAGAAGGACTACCAGCAGCTCACGCTGATCCGGCAGATGGTCACCGACCTCGACTTCGACGTCAGGATCCTGGGCGTGCCGACGGTCCGCGAGCACGACGGTTTGGCGTTGTCCTCACGTAACCGTTACCTCGACGAGAAACAGCGGGCTGCGGCGACAACGTTGTCCGCGGCCCTCATCGCCGGCGCCCATGCCGCCGCCGGCGGAGCCGAAGCGATTGTCGCCACCGCCCGTGAGGTGCTGGCGTCGGCGCCGGAAGTAGATGTCGACTACCTCGAAGTGCGGGGAGTCGATCTCGGTCCCGCCCCCGAACGGGGGGACGGTCGCCTGCTCGTCGCAGCCCGAGTGGGGTCCACCCGGCTGATCGACAACGTCGGGGTCGCGGTCGGCACCGGATTCCTCGAACGTGCAACCGAACCGCCGTCCGGCACGGCAGTCTCCGAAGAGCTCACCTCCCGATAGAGAAGCGTCGAATCTTTCGTCTGTGGAAGAGTAAGGACCAGAACATGTTTCGCACCATGATGAAGTCGAAGATCCACCGCGCCACCGTGACGCACGCCGACCTCCACTACGTCGGTTCGGTCACGGTGGACCAGGATCTGATGGACGCCGCCGACCTTCTCGAAGGGGAGCAGGTGTGCATCGTCGACATCGACAACGGTGCGCGGCTCGAGACCTACGTCATTGCCGGCGCACGCGGTAGTGGTGTGATCGGAATCAATGGCGCTGCAGCGCATCTGGTCAAGCCTGGCGACCTTGTCATCCTCATTGCGTACGGAGTGATGAACGAGGAGGAGGTGCGGGACTACCAGCCGCATGTCGTCTTCGTCGATGCGGTCAACAAGCCCATCGAGCTCGGCACCGACCCGGCGCACGCACCGGAAGGCTCCGGCCTCATCACGCCCCGCATGCTCGGGTCGCTCGACGCCGAGCGTGAATCCAGCCTGGTGTAACCGGTGCTTCTCACCGTCGACGTCCGGAACACGAACATCGTTCTCGGGCTGTTCACCGGATCCGGCGAACACTCGAAGCTGGTGCAGGACTGGCGGATGCGTACCGACCAGCGGATGACGGCAGACGAGTTGGCGCTGATCTTCCGCGGACTTCTCGGCGTGCACGTCGACCAGATCACCGGTGTGGCCGCGTTGTCGACGGTCCCGTCCGTGTTGCGCGAGATTCGGGTCATGTTGACGCGGTACTGGGGTCACGTTCCGCACGTGCTGGTGGAACCGGGAGTCCGAACCGGTGTCCCGCTGCTGGTGGACAACCCGAAGGAAGTCGGTGCCGACCGGATCGTCAACAGTCTTGCGGCGCACCATTTGTACGGTGCGCCGTGCATCGTCGTGGATTTCGGCACGTCCACCTGTGTCGACGTCGTGTCGGGCAAGGGGGAGTTCCTCGGTGGGGCTATCGCCCCCGGGCTCGAGATTTCGTCGGACGCTCTGGCGTCGCAGTCGGCGGCGTTACGCAAGGTGGAGCTGCTCCGCCCCCGCTCGGTGGTCGGTAAGAACACCGTCGAATGCATGCAGTCGGGTGCGGTGTTCGGTTTCGCGGGTCTCGTCGACGGTTTGGTACGTCGGGTCCGCAAAGAGCTGCCGGCTTTCGCAGGCTCCGATGTGGTGGTGATCGCGACCGGTGATCGCGCGCCGCTGATCATGCCCGAGACGGAGACCATCGACGAGCACGAACCGGACCTCACTCTCGAAGGCCTGCGGCTGGTGTACGAGCGGAATCAGGCCCGCCGTGGGACGTCCCGTCGAAGTCCGCTCGACTGACGGGTTCCGTCCGCCCGGAAGATGTGCCACAATGGTCGGCGTGAATCGCTGCACGAGTGCTCAGGAGTGTTGTCGAGGCTGAACGCTGCCTTGACCAATTCACACTTCTGGAGTCTCTCTCGTGCTCGCAACGTATTCTTCTGCAGCTGTACCCACCCGTCTTCGTCCGGCCGATCTGCTGCGCATCACCGATCAAGGTGCTGCCGAGGTCCTCGACGGCCGGCACGACAACCTCCTCCCGCATCGATGGCCGACCGATGAACGCTGGTCCTCGCGGCTGTACAGCGACGACGACGTCGATGTCTGGCTGATCAGCTGGGTTCCAGATCGAAACACCGAATTGCACGACCACGCAGGCTCTTTCGGGGCGCTCACCGTTCTCAGTGGGGCTCTCTCCGAGTTCCGCTGGGCGGGTGACCGCCTGCGTCACCGGACGTTGGAAGCAGGCGATCAGGCTTCCTTCCCGCTCGGATGGGTTCACGACGTCGTGCGAGCCCAGGACGTGCCCGGAGCGAGTGTTTCGACGCCGACTCTCAGCGTGCACGCCTACTCGCCGCCGCTCACGGCCATGTCCTACTACGAGGTCACCGAGCACGGCACCCTGCGCCGCACCCGCAGTGAACTCACCGATCTCCCCGAGGGCGGTTCGAAATGACCATCGATCAGATGCTCGAAGAGGCTCGCACACAGATCGACCGGATGTACGCGTTCGAGCTGCCCGAGGCGGTGGCGCGCGGTGCGATCGTCGTGGACATCCGACCGCAGGCGCAGCGGGCCGTCGAAGGCACACTGCCCGGCGCTCTGGCCATCGAACGGAACGTGCTCGAGTGGCGCCTCGACCCCACCAGCGCGGCGCACCTGGCATTGGCGGTCAACCACGATGTGGAGTGGATCATCGTCTGCTCCGAGGGCTACACGTCGAGTCTCGCTGCTGCGTCATTGCAACAACTGGGCCTGCACAAGGCGACCGACCTCGTCGGCGGGTACAAGGCGATCAAGGCGGCGGGACTTCTGGGAGCGCTCATCGGCTCGCAGCACTGCACGCGCGAGCTGGCCACCGTTTCGGCCCATTGACCGGAAGCCGGCCGACGCCCGAAGACTCCTGAATAGGGGCGCCGCGGGCGGTCGATTAGGCTGGTGACCCGTGAGTGAAGCAGCAGACCAGCCAGTCGACGACACCCCCGAGCAGCTCCGGATCCGTCAGGAGAAGCGTGCGCGGATCCTCGCGGAGGGGCGCGAGGCGTACCCGGTGTCGGTTGCGCGCACCCACACGCTGTCGGAGATCCGCGCGAAGTACCCGGAGCTGGCGCCCGACACCACGACAGGTGACGTGGTCGGTGTCGCGGGTCGTGTCATCTTCGTCCGCAACACGGGCAAGTTGTGCTTCGCGACGCTGCAGGAAGGCGACGGCACCCAGCTGCAGGCGATGATCAGCCTCGCCTCTGTCGGGGAGGAGGCGCTCGCGTCCTGGAAGGCCGATGTCGATCTCGGTGATTTCGTGTTCGTCCACGGTGAGGTGATCAGCTCCCGTCGCGGCGAGTTGAGCGTGATGGCCGATTCGTGGCAGATCGCCGCGAAGTCGCTTCGTCCGTTGCCGGTGGCGCATAAGGAGATGAGTGAGGAATCGCGCGTCCGGCAGCGTTACGCCGACCTGATCGTGCGAGCAGAGGCGCGCGAGAATGCGCGCAAGCGGGTGGCCGTAGTGCGAGAACTGCGCAATGGTCTCGAGCGCCGCGGATTCCTCGAGGTCGAGACACCGATGTTGCAGACGCTCCACGGTGGCGCCGCGGCCCGGCCCTTCGTCACTCATTCCAATGCCCTCGACATCGACCTCTATCTGCGTATTGCGCCGGAACTGTTCCTGAAGCGGTGCGTCGTCGGCGGTATCGAGAAGGTTTTCGAAATCAATCGCAATTTCCGGAACGAAGGCGTCGATTCCACCCATTCGCCGGAATTCGCGATGCTCGAGACCTACGAGGCCTACGGCACGTACGACGATTCCGCCGTCATGATCCGTGAACTGGTTCAGGAAGTCGCCGAGGCGGCTTTCGGGTCGACCGTGGTGACACTTGCGGACGGCACCGAATACGACTTCGGTGGTGAATGGAAGACCCTCGAGATGTATCCGTCGCTGTCACAGGCGATCGGTGTCGAGGTGACCCCTTCGACCACCGTCGACGAATTGCTTGCGCTCGCTCAGAAGGTAGGCCTCGAGGTACCCAAGGACAAGGGGTACGGGCACGGAAAGCTTGTGGAAGAACTGTGGGAGCACCAGTGCGGCGACCAGTTGTACGAGCCCACGTTCGTTCGCAACTTCCCGGTCGAGACGTCTCCGCTCACGCGGGACCACCGGACCGAACCGGGAATCACGGAGAAGTGGGACCTGTACGTGCGCGGCTTCGAGTTGGCCACCGGCTATTCGGAATTGGTCGATCCGGTGATTCAGCGTGAGCGTTTCGTCGATCAGGCCCGGCTGGCCTCGGCCGGTGACGACGAGGCGATGGTCCTCGACGAGGAATTCCTCGCCGCGATGGAGCAGGGAATGCCTCCCACCACCGGTACCGGAATGGGAATCGATCGACTGCTCATGGCATTGACTGGATTGGGAATCCGGGAAACAATCCTCTTTCCCATTGTTCGCCCCTCGTCCCGCTGATTCACCTCGACGAAATCGTGCGAATAAAATAAGTCCATTCTCCGTATTCCGAGACGACGAATCAAGGGTATGGTTACCTCCGGGTAGTAGCTCGCGTTGACGATGACACGTTCGCTTCATTCGAGAGGAAATTCATCCCATGGCCAAGAAGGTTACCGTCACCCTGATCGACGACGTCGATCAAGAGGCATCTGCTGATGAGACCGTCGAGTTCGGACTCGACGGTGTCCAGTACGAGATCGACCTTTCCTCGGAGAATGCGGCTAAATTGCGCGAGCAGCTCGACGTGTGGGTTTCGCATGCCCGAAAGGTCAGTTCGCGCAAGCGTGGCAAGACCGTGGCGGCAGCCCCGGCCGCGACCAAGTCCCGCGTTTCTGTCGACCGGGAACAGAGCGCCGCGATTCGTGAATGGGCGCGTAAGAACAACAAAAAGGTTTCTGCACGCGGACGGATCTCCGCCGAAATTATCGACGCGTACAACAAAGCGAACTGAATGTCGGCTGGGAACAGAATACGCTGAATCGGTCCCCGGGAGCCTTCTCGGCTGTTACGGTCCACGACTGATCGGATAATCGGTTAATGCGGGACCGGCCACGCCTCGTTGCGTGCGGATTCGGCAATTCTGTTCCTAGCGTTCGGGCAGTAGGCCGACAGGGGACCGACCTCGCCGTAACAGCCACTTCAGTAGCGGAATCTTCCCTGTCCGGTGTGCTGCGCGAAGCGACAACATAGATGCTCTCGCCCACACCGACCTGAACCGTCGTGTGCTCGCCGACCTCCGGCCGTGGCCCGGACCCGACTTTCCCGCCCCATCGTCACCGCCGGTTTCCGGCGAGCTTTCGGATGCTTCCTCGAGGCGCCGCAGGATCTGCTCTGGCCTCAGTCGTGTCGGGGGGACTGCGTCGGCAGGGAGTGGGTGGCGAACACACAGGTCATCGACATACCCTGTCGGGACAGGCCGGACTGGCGGGCTTTCTGTTCGTGCGGCAACGCTGCGACGGAAACGACTGCATGCGGGTTGCGGACTTCGCCGGACTGTCGAAGCTTGGCAGCTGTCGTCGACCCATCCGGCAACGTCCTTGCGACGAACAACTGGACAGAAGTATCTGTTCGAGCCCAACCCCGGCGGCTACGAAACGGTGGCCTCAGCGGACGTGCGGTCCTTGTTCGCTCCCGGCGTACAGGGAAGCGAAACGATTGCCGGAGCTGGGGCGTTGAATACGATAAGCAGGCTCGCCCGCTCACCTAAAGGGGTGGAGGGGCAGCAGGTCGATCGGCAGCCAACTAGAGTATGAGATGGGGTCGTGGAACCTTCGTCGGTTCGAGGCTGAGGCGCCAGTTCAGGGCTGAGGCGTTCGAGCAGGCGGCGGCGATCTGCTTGTTGTGCCGGAGCGAAACGCGGCGAACAGGGACGAGACACCCGGTCTCGTGACTGCTCGTCGGAAAGTGTGAGGGAGAGCGATGTTCGAGAGGTTCACCGATCGCGCACGGCGCGTTGTTGTCCTGGCTCAAGAAGAAGCCAGGATGCTCAACCACAACTACATCGGTACGGAGCACATCCTGCTCGGCCTCATTCACGAGGGCGAAGGTGTCGCTGCCAAGTCGCTGGAGTCGTTGGGCATCTCCCTCGAAGGAGTGCGCAGCCAGGTCGAGGAGATCATCGGCCAGGGCCAGCAGGCCCCGTCCGGCCACATCCCCTTCACCCCGCGTGCCAAAAAGGTCCTGGAGCTCAGCCTGCGCGAGGCGCTGCAGCTCGGACACAACTACATCGGTACGGAGCACATCCTGCTCGGCCTCATCCGCGAGGGTGAAGGTGTCGCGGCGCAGGTGCTGGTCAAGCTTGGTGCCGATCTCAACCGCGTGCGCCAGCAGGTCATCCAGCTGCTGTCCGGTTACCAGGGCAAGGAGCCGGCCGAAGCGGGCGGCACTCGCGGCGAGGCGGGCACCCCGTCGACGTCGCTGGTGCTCGACCAGTTCGGTCGCAACCTCACCCAGGCAGCCCTCGAAGGCAAGCTCGACCCCGTCATCGGCCGCTCGAAGGAAATCGAGCGTGTCATGCAGGTGCTGTCGCGCCGTACCAAGAACAACCCCGTGCTGATCGGCGAGCCCGGTGTCGGTAAGACCGCCGTCGTCGAAGGTCTGGCCCAGGCCATCGTCAACGGTGAGGTCCCCGAGACGCTCAAGGACAAGCAGCTGTACACGCTCGACCTCGGGTCGCTCGTGGCCGGCAGCCGCTACCGCGGTGACTTCGAGGAGCGCCTGAAGAAGGTCCTCAAGGAGATCAATACCCGCGGCGACATCATCCTTTTCATCGACGAGCTGCACACCCTCGTGGGTGCCGGCGCGGCCGAGGGCGCCATCGACGCGGCCTCGATCCTCAAGCCCAAGCTCGCTCGCGGTGAACTGCAGACCATCGGTGCCACCACCCTCGACGAGTACCGCAAATACATCGAGAAGGACGCCGCACTCGAGCGCCGGTTCCAGCCGGTGCAGGTCGGCGAGCCGACGGTGGAACACACCATCGAGATCCTGAAGGGTCTTCGCGACCGCTACGAGGCGCATCACCGCGTGTCCATCACGGACGGTGCACTCGTTGCTGCCGCCACGCTGGCCGACCGCTACATCAACGACCGCTTCCTCCCCGACAAGGCGATCGACCTCATCGACGAGGCCGGAGCGCGGATGCGTATCCGCCGGATGACCGCACCGCCGGACCTGCGCGAATTCGACGACAAGATCGCCGATGCCCGCCGGGAGAAGGAATCTGCGATCGACGCGCAGGACTTCGAGAAGGCCGCGAACCTGCGGGACAAGGAGAAGACCCTCGTCGCGCAGCGCGCGGAGCGGGAGAAGCAGTGGCGTTCCGGTGACCTGGACGTCATCGCCGAGGTCGACGACGAGCAGATCGCCGAGGTTCTGGGCAACTGGACCGGCATCCCCGTGTTCAAGCTCACCGAGGAGGAGACCACGCGTCTGCTCCGCATGGAGGAGGAGCTGCACAAGCGGATCATCGGTCAGGAAGACGCGGTCAAGGCTGTCGCCAAGGCCATCCGTCGTACCCGCGCCGGCCTGAAGGATCCGAAGCGTCCGTCCGGTTCGTTCATCTTCGCCGGCCCGTCCGGTGTCGGTAAGACCGAGCTGGCCAAGTCTCTCGCCAACTTCCTGTTCGGCGAGGACGACGCTCTCATCCAGATCGACATGGGTGAGTTCCACGACCGCTTCACCGCGTCGCGGCTGTTCGGTGCCCCTCCCGGCTACGTCGGCTACGAAGAGGGCGGCCAGCTCACCGAGAAGGTGCGCCGCAAGCCGTTCAGCGTGGTGCTGTTCGACGAGATCGAGAAGGCACACCAGGAGATCTACAACACCCTCCTGCAGGTGCTCGAAGACGGCCGTCTCACCGACGGCCAGGGCCGGACCGTGGACTTCAAGAACACGGTGCTCATCTTCACCTCGAACCTCGGAACCTCGGACATCTCCAAGGCTGTGGGCCTCGGATTCACATCGGGCAAGGGCGACGAGTCGAACTACGAGCGGATGAAGCTCAAGGTCAACGACGAGCTGAAGAAGCACTTCCGGCCCGAGTTCCTCAACCGCATCGACGACATCGTCGTCTTCCATCAGCTCACCACCGAGCAGATCGTCAAGATGGTGGACCTGATGGTGGCACGCGTCGAGGTGGCGCTGAAGAACAAGGATATGACCATGGCGGTCACCGACAAGGCCAAGTCGCTTCTGGCCAAGCGTGGCTTCGATCCGGTCCTGGGTGCACGGCCGCTGCGCCGCACCATCCAGCGCGAGATCGAGGACCAGCTGTCGGAGAAGATCCTCTTCGGCGAGGTCGGCCCCGGTCAGATCGTGTACGTCGACGTCGAGAACTGGGACGGCGAGGGTGCGGGCGAGGACGCGAAGTTCACGTTCCGCGGCGAGACCAAGCCGGTCACGGTGCCCGATGAGGTTCCGATCGACCTGGCCAAGTCGGGTGCGTCCGACTCGGAGTAGGTAACTATCACACGAACGGGCCGCCGGTGGATTTCCACCGGCGGCCCGTTCGTCGTATGCGAGGTCAGAAGCTCTTGCGTCCGGACCAGTTGGCCAGGCGCTCGGTCGGGCCCGCGGCAGGCTGGGGATCGACCACTTCGGCAAATGGAACATGTCCACCGCGGACTTCGGCCGGAATCGCCTGGCGGGCGACGGCGAGCGCCGCTTCGGCGAGCGCGGGCCCAGTTTCGGAGTGCTGACCGGTGGCGACAGCGACGTCCCAGCCGTGCACCAGTGTCTCGTTGATGTATCCC
>NZ_JBIRXS010000044.1:0-43486 GCF_044389235.1 Rhodococcus sp. NPDC019647
TTACTCATGGCACCACAATCCTTTGCTGACTCAGAAACAGTTCCTATAGATGATCTACAGCAACTGGGTCTTGTGTCAACCATCACTTTCCGCGATCCCCACCCCGGCCCACGGAAACACCTGCTCAACACCCTGCGCAGCAGTGCGCACACGTGACCCCGGAACGCAGACCACCGTCGGATCGATTCCTCCGAAGCGGGACGGCCCACTCGTCTGGCCCGATTCCTTGCAAGTTCGTCAGCGCCACATTTTGGCCACGGCGGAAGGGCCGCCTCTCGAGTTGTTCTCGTGTAGGCGCGATCTCGGGATGTGTTGAGTCACCATCGATTCGTCGGCGGTGTCGACGAATTGGCCACCTCACCCGTCTTCATCGCTTCACGCAGCGGTAATCCCTAGGGAGAGGGCTATCATGAGCGTTATGAAAGTTGTTGGCCGGAAGACTGCGCGACTGGTGGCGGGTCGAATCGTGCAGGACATTGGAGACGAAGGGCTCTCTCGGCTTCCCTCGGAAGCGGAGTTGCTCGAACGCTACGAGGTCAGCCGGCCGTCGCTTCGCGAAGCCCTTCGTATTCTCGAAATGTACGGAGTCATCTCCATTCGACCCGGCCCGGGTGGGGGTACCCGAGTAAATCAGGTCGCAAGCTCGCAATTTGCGAGCGCTTCATCGTTGTATTTCCATCTACTCGGCCTGACGCTCCGAAATGTGCTGAACACGCGCTTGCAGGTCGAGCCTTTGATGGCTCGGCTCGCGAGTGAACGCGTGAAGTCGGGTATACCCTGGGATCCTGAGGAGGCGGACGGGGACAACGCGGAGTCCGGTAGTTTCCACTTTTCAGTGGCCCGGTTCACCGGCGACCCGATTTTACTGTTATTCGCGGACGGACTCCGCAGCATATATGTCGATGAATCCGCCGACGAGAAGATTCCCCGAGAAGAATTGCCGGTATCGCACGATCAAATCGCCGACGCCATCAAGAGTGGTGATTCCGAAAAAGCTGAGCGCCTCATGCGTGATCATATTCGGAGTTATGTCGACGCGTTGGAGAAGAATTGTCCCGAGGTGCTGGACCAGGTAGTGGACTGGAACTAGTGACCGTTACGCGTCCTCGGACTTCAGCTGTGAGCGTCTGATCTTGCCGACACTTGTTCGTGGAAGTTCCGCCACCTGGTGCCAATCGCGTGGACATGCCTGTGGTGGAAGGTTGTTCGATGCCCAGGCGGTGAGCTCGTCGATGTCGAGCGGAGTCTCCACGTTGCGCGCTACTACATAGGCGACGGGAACAACGTCCCGAATGGGGTCCGGCCGCGGGACGACCGCGACCTCCAGGACACCGGGTGCCTGCGCCAATGCGGCCTCGACCTCGGTGAGGCTGACGTTCTCGCCGGACACCTTGATGACGTCGTCGACCCGGCCGACGAATCGCAGGCGCCCGTCCTGATCGGACACCACCAGGTCGCCAGTTCGTAGCCACGTCTCGCCGCCTTCTTCGAGAAGTGCGGCCGACGTCGCCTTCGGGTCCGAGAGATACTCCTGAAAAAGGTCACACCCGGGGGTGCCGGCCACCAGCAGGAGGCCGGGGGTCTCCGTGTCGACGGGCTCGAGGCTGTGGGGATCGACAATGGCGGTTCTGCGTCCTGCGTCGCTGGGGTTGCCGATGAAGACCGGACTCGCGTCTTCGGGGCTTTCCGCCGTGACCATGGCAACGGTTTCGGTCATTCCGTACAACTGGCGCGGTGCACATCCCACCATCGACGCGAACTCGTCGAAGTGACCGGGAGCGAGGCTTTGGGCGAACCACACATGCCTGAGATTCAATTGTGGTGTGTCCTCGGGACGCCGCGCAAGAATCATCCGAATCGGTGCCGCGAACAAGCTGGCGTGGGTGGCCTCGAGTCGGGCGGCCTGCTTACCCCACTGAGAGGCTGAGAATGTGTGGGTCAGGGCCACACTCGCACCCACGGCGATCGCAGGAGCGAAGCAATAGTACTGGGCGTTCGCATGGAAGAGTGGGAGTGTGACCAACCAGCGATCCCCCGATTTCAGGTCGGCGGCCTTCGCCATCGCCTGGGCGACATGTGCATAGTTGCACTGCGTCAGCACAACAGCTTTGGGCTCGGATGTTGTTCCAGACGTGAACATCACTGCGAGTCGGTCATGCGGGCCTGGTTCGTCGAGAAGACGTGGGAGGCGGTCGCGGGAGACCAGGAGGCTGCCAGGAAGCACGTCGATCGAGTCTTCCTTCAGGACAAGAAGTTCTATATCGAGTGCCGACCCCACACCCTCGTCGGACGCACGCTTGACGCCCTGGAGGTACGTGTCGGCATTCCGGGAACCGCACAGCGCCACAGTCGGTGTCGTTCGACGAATATGCATCGCGATGTCCCTGGCGGAGGACGCCGGATCGGCGAAAATGGCTGTTACGCCGATACGCGCTGCGGCGAGCCACACTGCCACGAAGGCGGGACAATTCTTCAGGACCACGTGGACCGCTGACCCGGGCACCGCTCCCGCCTCTTCGAGCGCGGCGGCCGTCGAATCGACGATTCGATCGAACTCCTCATAAGTCCATTGCGTGACGTCGTTCGTCGACCCTTCGAAGACCAAGAAGGTCTCGCTCGCGTGAACCGCGACCGTCTCGTTCCAGGTTCGTGCGAATGTTGCGCAGGCAACGGCGTCCAACGTGCACCTCACAGATTGTCGTACATATCTCGGATCGTTCTCGGTGCCTTGTCGTGCACCCACAACGTTCGGTCTGCCCTACACTTCGTGCGTCGATCGGGCCTCCGCCGAAGCCTACGTTCGTCGCGTCCGTGTCGATATGTCCGATGGAGACGGTACTTGCGCCGATTCTGGTCCGCGGTGGACATACACCGTATGGTGAAGGCAACTGCTGCGGCTGAATGCGCGCAGGATGAGATGAGGCGATCATGAAACACGAATTGCGGCTCACATCTTCCGAGAATCTGGCGGGTGGCACAGCCACCGACATCCTGCGAGTCGCGTCTGAGCTGGTGCGCGCCGTCTCCCGCACGGGTTCGGATCTCGGGGAGGTCGAGCGCACTGTCGTCGAGATCTTGAGCGCGGCTTCGGAGCTCCCGGTCAGCGCTGAGGAGCCGGGGTTCCATCCGGCCCTGCTTGCTCTCCTCAGAGAAGTCGCTGGTCAGCACGAGGCGCGAGATGATCGGTATCGAGCACTGTTGGACACCGTCGCTGACATCACCTCGGAAGACGATCCGGACAGGCTTCTCGGCGGTATTGCCGATCGTGCGCGGAGGCTTCTTCGCGCCGACGTCGTCTACCTCTGGTTAGCGGAACGAGAGGGTGAATACGCTTACCTGGGTGCGACCTCGGGGGGCATGACTTCCGAGCTTCTCGATCTGCGTGTACCGGCGGGGATGGCGATGACAGGGCGGATAATAGAGAGCGGAATGCCGTTGATCGTTTCGAGGTACTTCGGCGATCCGAATTTTGTTCATTTTCCAGACGTCGACCGGGTCATGGAGCGGGAGAAAATCGTTGCGACCGTCGGCGTGCCCCTGGTGAACGGATCTAAACGGCTCGGTGCGTTGATTGCTGCCAACCGTGACGAACGTGCCTACACTCCAGCGGATCTGGACCTTCTGCACTCGCTGGCCGGGCATGCCGCCATCTCGATCGAACGCTCGAGGCTCGCTGAGGAAACCAAGACTGCACTCCGGTCACTCGAGGACGCGAACCGCGAGCTGGCCCGCAGCAACGCCGAGTCCGAGCGCGCGACCACGGCGCACTTCACGCTTTCCCAGGTCGCCTTGGCCGGCGGAAACATCGACAATCTCGTTCAGGAAGTCGTCAAGATCGTCGGCGGTGAGCTGGCTGTGTTCGATCCGGACGACCGCCTACTCGCTGACGCAGGCGACCTCAGCGGAACTGCGCAGCCTCCCGAGTTGATTCGTCTCGCCGCTCTCGCGCGGACCACTCAAACGTCCGGGAGCCTGGTAGCCATCCCGATCTTGGCGGCCGCCAGACTTCTCGGCATTCTGTACTACCAAGGTGACGGGACTCCCGCGAAGCCAGACATTCAGATCCTCGAACGTGCAGCAGTCGTCGCTGCTTTGCTTCTACTCTTGGCCGAGGCAGAGGCCGGAGCCGCGGGTTTTCGTCGCGACGACTTCATCGACGATCTCCTGTCTGGTGACGAAGCTCCCAGCCGCCTGATCCACCGCGCCGCGCAGTTGCGAATGGAACTGCGTCAGCCGTACACCGTTCATGTCGTGCGAGCACCCTTGCAGCAACGTCGGCTTGCTTACCTCGCAGACGAAGCAGCGAAGATCCGAGGGGGCTTGGCCGGGCAAAGTCATATCCTCCAACGCGGAAACAAGTCGTCGGTAGTAGCCCTGATACCAGGAAATGATCCGCGGTCGAATTCCGCGGAGCTGTCCTCGGCAATCGCACGCGCTGGACGGGTGACGCCATCGGTGGCCGGCGCGGGACCGACGCGTGCGGTAGCCGGCGTGCGTGAGCTGTTCGACGAGGCGGTGACCTGCAGTGATGCGATGGAACGGATACAGGGCGGTGCCATGTCGGGCACCCTGGACGATCTCGGGTTCGTCGGACTGGTTCTGAGCAATCGACCGAATGTGGACCGATTCGTGCGGACGACGCTCGGCCCGGTGGCCCGGTACGACGTGGCACATCACACCGAATTGTTGAGCACTCTCGAGGCCCTCCTTGCAACGGATGGAAGTCCGACAGCAGCGTCGGAAGTTCTGCATGTTCACGTGAGTACGGTGAAACAGCGAATGCAGCGGTTGAAGGACCTATTGGGAGACGATTGGAGAACTGTGGATCGAACGAGCGAACTCCGTCTCGCGCTGAAACTTCATCGGCTCAATCAGAACACACTGGAAGCTGATGCCCAGTCGGCTCCACACAGGGGCGCCGCCTCGGCCGGCAGCTAGTCGAGCGGTTCTGTTTCGTGGCTAGGTTGAAGTCTGCTCGACGACCCACGCTGCGATCTGCGCGCGGCTGTTGAACCCGAGCTTGGACAGAATGTGCTCGACGTGGCCTTGAACGGTGCGCGGGGAAATGACCAATCGGGTGGCGATGGCCCTGTTGGTCAGGCCCTCCGCGACGGCCTCTGCTATCTGACGTTCTCTCTTGGTCAACGTCGCGGTCTCCCCAGGTGTGGGTGGCGGCGTGGGCGTTTTCTCACCGAGGGCATAGGCGATGGCAGCATTGAATCCCAGGACTCGGCCGTCCCTTCGGGAAGCCACGAATGTCGGTTCGCCGAGCGCGTGCATCGTCCTGCGCTCGCACTCGTCGTGATAATGGAGCAGGTTCGGGAACCACAGCGTGAAAGTCCCTACGGACTGCGCCATTTCCTCCGCGGCACCTATCAGTACAGCTGCACGCCGCGCATCTTTGTTCTCGGCTGCGACCCAGGCAAGGACTTCAAGGCACGTTGCGGTCGTACGGAGATCGCCTACCTCACGGGACAACTGCAGTGCGTGCCGCAGCAGTTCAACCGTGCCGGGGTGGTCTGATCGTCGCCATGCGGCGATGCCCAGTGCCCGGAGGGTCGCGGCGCGGTGCACGACCTCGCCGCAGGACTCGGTGATCGCGAGTGCCTGTGAATAGCACTCGTTCGCTCGTTGTTCGTCACCCGCCTGGTCGCATGCCCGTCCGAGCATGTGGAGCACCTCGATGTGCGAGAAATCGTGAGCGCCGAACTTCTCGATCGCGGTTTCCAGCAGTGATCGCGCCCGCGCGAAATCGCCGCGATACAGAGCGAGTGTTCCTTCGGCTCGGGCGACGAATGCATCTGCCGTCGAGTCGGAAACCCGTTGGGCCACCATGCGTGCCTCGGCTACCGAGGCGGAGGCCGCGGTCAGGTCGCCCTGCAGTTCGGCCAGGACGCTGTGTGCATGCAAGGCCTTCACCCGCTCCACCGTCGGAGTCTTCCACGGCGCAGCAAGGAGTCGGTCGAGCCAGCGCCGACCCTCGCTGAACAGTCCGCGCGCCTGCCAGAACGGCTGGAGGGCGGCGGCGATCGTCAGTCCGATTCCAGGATTGTCACTCAGGCAGAACTCCATCACCTCGCGAAGGTTGGTCTGTTCGCGATCCAGGCGGGAGATCCAGTCGAGCTGTCGGGGGCTGATCCACTCCGACTCCGCCTCGAGCGCCAACTGCCGGTACCAGTCTCGGTGGCGACAGCGCAGATCTGCGTACTCCTCGTTTCTCTGCGCGAGTTCCCTGCCATAGTCCCGCAGGATGTCGAGTAACCGGAAGCGCACTACTGCGCCGGACTCCTCCCGAATAAGGATCGACTTGTCGACCAGAGAAGTCAGCGCATCGAGTACCTCCTGCGCATCCATGTCATTGCCGCAAATCTGCTCAGCCGCATCCAGTTCGATGCTCCCCGCAAACACCGACAGCCGGGCCCACAGCAACCGCTCTACGGGGTTGCACAAGTCATAACTCCAGTCGACGCACAGACGCATCGTTTGCTGCCGGGTCGGGGCGGTTCGGCTGCTGCGGGACAGCAGCGTGTAGCGGTCGGTCAGCCGCTGGAGAATTTGCTCTGGCGACATGGCTCGCACCCGGGCCGCAGCGAGTTCGATGGGCAACGGTAATCCGTCGAGCCGATTGCAGATCTGGGCCACCGTGCCCGCGTTGTCCTCGGTCAGTGTGAACGTCGGGAGAGCCGTCGCGGCGCGTTCGGCGAACAATGTCACGGCGTCGTAGCTAGGTGTTCCTCGAAGTGAGGGCACGCGCTCGGGAATGGTGAGCGGCGGGACGCGCAGAACAGCTTCCCCGGCGATGCCGAGAGGCTCGCGACTGGTGGCGAGGATACGCAATTGCGGACAACCGCGAAGAAGGGTTGCGGACAGCTCTGCCGCCGCGTCCACTACCTGCTCACAGTTGTCGAGCACCAATAAGAGCTCGCGTGCAGCCAGAAAGTTCAACAGGCCGTCGCGCTGGTTGCTCGCCCGTTGATCCCGCAAGCCTAAAGCTGCAGCCACAAGGTCTGCCACCAGTGAACCGTCCGATAGCTCGGCGAACTCCACCAGCCATACTCCGTCGTTGAATCCGCGTCGCACACTGTCAGCTGCCCTGAGTGCGAGGCGTGTTTTGCCGACGCCTCCGAAACCGGTCAGTGTCACCAAGTGCGATGTTTCCAGGGAGCGTTTCACTTCCGACAGTTCATGCCTGCGACCGACGAAACTAGTCAGCTCCACCGGCAAGTTCCCTGTGGTCCTGCCCGGCAACCGAGTCGGGCCAGGATAGGAACTGCCTCCGGCGGGACGAACAACCATGGAGTTCGGCAGGGCCTCTTGCGGCCGCTCACCTCCTGAACCGGTGTGGAGCGCCATGTCGTCGACTGCGAAACCGTGATCGAATTGCGCGCGCCGGAGGGCCTCACCGAGGGTGGCGGCGGAGTGCCGGTCTGGTGCGGAAGTGGCCATCGCCCGTTCCACCGCCGCACTGACGTCGTCAGCGATGTCCTGTTCCCGTAGATCCGGAACGGGCTCGGTGGTGATGCGAACGAATTGCGCGACCAGCTGCTCACCGCTGCGCCGCTCGAAAGCAGCATGACCGGTCAATGCGCAGAAGAGAGTGGCGCCCAGCCCATAGACGTCCGAGGCCGGGCTCGGCGACTTTCCGGCTAGAACCTCGGGCGCGGTAAACGCAGGTGAGCCGGTGACGGTACCGGTGGCGGTTTCGAAACTCCCCTGAATGCGCGCGATACCGAAGTCAGCCAGTGCGGGCTCGTCGTAGTCGGAGAGCAAGATGTTCGCGGGTTTGATATCGCGGTGCAGGATGCCGAGCCGGTGCGCTGTTTCGAGGGCGCCCGCGATCTTCACCCCGAAGCGAAGGGCCTCGTCCAGTGGGAGAGGTCCGTGCCGGCGGACTCGCGTGTCGAGGCAGCCACGGGCGTAGTAGGGCATCACAAGAAAGAGCCGGCCACTGTCCGTGGTACCTATCTGCAGGACATTCGCGATGTTCGGGTGCCCTGTCAGCCTCCCCATCGCCCGCTGTTCGCGGAGAAATCGTTCCCGATTCTCGTTGTCGTCGAAGTCTGCGGTGAGAACCTTCACCGCGACAGTGCGATCGAGAGCGGTCTGCGTGCAGCGATACACGACGCCGAAGCCACCGCGCCCGATTTCCTCGGCATTGGAAAATCCCGCCGATTGCAGGTCCGTCACCAACAAAGCGTTGTCGACACGCTGTGTTGCGAAGGGATCATTGTCGGTCGCCATCTACGATGCGCTCTTTGCCCCTGTTGAGGGATTCGACGAGGTGTCGGCCGACACCTCCTGAATCACCAGGATATCGCTGGACGCGTCACCCAACAGTGCGCGATGGCCGTAGGCTGAAGACCGCAAACCCGAAATTCGACGGCTGCGTAATCCTCGAATGCACCGTCACCAACTCGCTCTATCGGCTGGCTACCCCCTCGGGGACACAAAGTCGAGGGCAGTGTGTCTCCGGCGGACATTTGTCATTGCTCCAACCAGGAATACTGTCTCTGTGTGTCGCGGATCACCACGGCCTCGCACGTCCGAGCTGACGGGCCTGGCTGCCCGATCAGCTCTGGTCCCGACCAACCCTGCTCGCCGGAAACCAAGGAGTCGCGCTACGCAACAGAAACCAGATGATCAGTGAAGTTCAGTCGGGTGCAATCGACGGCAATCACCATCATCTCTCCGGAGGACCAGAAGTGACATTATCCGAAAGATCGCAGGGGCACCGCGTCAATCCAACGCTGACGCTTGCGGTCGTTGTTGCCTCAGTATTCGCCTACAAGGGTCTCGAATCGATCCTTTCCCCTGCTCTGCCGCTGATTCAAGAGTCCCTCGGCGCAACAGAAGCACAGATCGCGTGGGTAATCACCGGTGTGCTGCTCACGGGTGCGGTGGCCACCCCGTTGATCGGCCGCCTGTCTGACATTCGCGACAAGAAGTCGATCCTCCTTGCCGTACTGGCAATCGTCGCAACCGGAACCGCAGTCTCGGGTCTTTCGAACTCGATCTTGATGCTTACCTTGGGACAGCTCCTGCAGGGTGTTGGCCTTGCGGTGGTCCCCCTTGCCTTCGGAATTATTCGCGATACTCAGACCGAAGCCCGGATCAAGTCGGGCAATGGTTCGGTCATTGCCTTCATCTACGCTGGGACGGCGTTTGCGCTCGTCGGCTCCGGGCTGCTCGTGAGCGTTCTCCCCTGGCGTTGGTTGTTCTCGGTCCCCTTCGTGATCATCACCATCATCTTCGTCGCCGCGTGGCGCCTGGTCCCATCATGTCCACCTGCCAATCACGGCCGCGTCGACTACACGGGCGCCACCTTCCTCGGCAGCGGAATGGCCGTCATTCTCATCGGCATCACCAAGGCGCCCGAGTGGGGTTGGCTCTCTGTCGAATTCGGAGCAACCGTGCTCGCGTGCGTTGCGCTGTTGACAACCTTCGTCGTCCTCGAGCTTCGTTCGTCCGAGCCGCTCATCGACGTGCGCTTGCTTGCGACGCGGCCACTTGCAGTGAGCTGCCTCGTGTATCTGCTGTGCGGGTTCGCTACGAATGCACTGTTTCTGGCGGTACCCATGCTGGTGCAGCAACCGACCGACACAGGGTTCGGTCTCGGCGCCTCCGAGTTCACGACGAGCCTTCTCCTGCTCCCCCTCGGCTTGGCCGGCGCCGTTGTAGCACCGCTGACAGGTTGGCTCGATCTTCGGGTCGGTGGACGAACCACCATGCTCACTGGTGTCATTCTGGCCGGGGCGTCGTTCGTCCTTCTTCTCACTGCAAACGGACATTTTCTCATGGTCATGGGAGCGACCATCCTCATCGGCGCTTCGGGTGGGATCACACTGACGCAGGCAATGAACACAGTGGCGCTGACGTCTCCGGTCAGCCGGATCGGGGCATTCAGCGGTCTCGCGTTTGTCGTCAAGGCAGTCGGTGGCACACTCGGCGTCCAACTTTCGGGAAGCATCCTCACTACCGGCACCAGTACGGCTGCGCCGACCTGGACTTCCTTCACGATCGTGTTCGTGATGGGCATCGCCGTCACAGCGCTGGTTGCCGTCAGCTGCTTGCTTCTGCCACGGAAAGTGACAACTTCGGCACAAGGAGCAGAACCACTGGTCACCACCAGGGTTTCGACCGACTGAACTGACCCCCGGTTACGTCAGAAGTAGTCGTCGACTCGACGTCGTCGAAATTCGGGTGCGGCAGTCTCCGGTGAGTCCGCCATTCCGCTGACTGCCGCACCTGCACGGGTGACCACATCAGCAAACAGACCGCCAAGTAGAAGCGGATGCCAGAAAGCTGTCCATTGAAGCCAACCAAAAACGGCGCAGACTCTACGGGCGTCGAAACCTACACGCGCGAGTATCGGAACTTGCGCCGGACCAAACACACCAGGCGACAAATACAGACGGAGTACAAGTCCCGGGGAGAAGCCGCTCGATTCATCGAATTCGCTCGAGCGTGGATTCCCTACGGCGGCGCGACTGACGAGGACATCTTCGTCAGCTTCGGCATGACACGTACTCGCTTCGTACAGATGCTTCGCCACTTCATCGTCGAATCCGGCCTCGATGCCGAAACCGTCAGAGAACTCGCCGACACCTATCCGTATTCGCCCCCTCAGGTCGATCGATGACCTGACACAGCCGACTCGGCAACTACAAGGACATCGCTCTCGTGGCTTTTTCACCGCCGGCCACCTGGACCTAGTCAGCGAGTTTCGGCAGCCAACAGCCCGAGCGGTGCACGGACCTCATAGCTGGAACCGGTATCCCATCCCGGCTTCGGTGATGAGATGCCGGGGTTTGGAGGGGTCGTCCTCGAGTTTGCGGCGAAGCTGGGCGAGGTAGACCCGTAGGTAATGGGTTTCGGTGGCGTATGCCGGTCCCCATACCTCGCGGAGTAGTTCCTTTTGTCCGACGAGTTTGCCCTTGTTGCGGACGAGCATTTCGAGCATCCCCCATTCGGTGGGGGTCAGGTGCACCTCGGCGTCGCCGCGCCGGACGGTTTTGGCGGTGAGGTCGACGGTGAACGAGTCCGTCTGCACCACAGGCTCGCTCGTGTCCACCGCCGCTGCACGGCGGGCGGCTGCCCGGACCCTGGCAAGGAATTCATCCATGCCGAAGGGTTTGGTGACATAGTCGTCGGCGCCGGCATCGAGGGCGTCGACCTTGTCGGCGGAGTCGGTGCGTGCGGACAGGACGATAACGGGCGCCGGACACCATCCCCGCAATCCGGCGAGCACTTCGGTGCCGTCCAGGTCGGGAAGGCCGAGGTCGAGGACGATCACATCCGGCAGCTTTTCGGCCGCGGCGCTCAGCGCATCCGCGCCGGTGGCGGCGGTCACCACGTCGTACCCGCGCACTGTGAGATTGATGCGCAGCGCACGCAGGATCTGTGGCTCGTCGTCGACGACGAGGATGCGTGTCATGCCTTCCCTTCTGCGCCGGCCAGTTCGACGACCATGGTGAGCCCGCCTCCCGGTGTGTCCGTGGCGGAGATCGTTCCACCCATCGCGTCGACGAATCCCCGCACCACCGACAGGCCGAGTCCGACACCGCTGGTCGTGTCGCGGTCGCCCGACCGTTGGAACGGCTCGAACAGCTGGTCCGCTTGTCCGCGTGGCACGCCCGGGCCGGTGTCGGCGACGGTGAGGAGGGTGCGATCCCCGACGGTGGCCGCGCCGACCCGGATCACCGAGTCCCCGCCGTAGCGCACGGCGTTGTCCACCAGATTCGCCACCACACGCTCGAGCAGGCCGGGGTCGGCCAGGGCCGTCACCGCTCCGACGTCGACCCGCACGCGTTCGCGCACCGGAGATCCGGTTCGCCCGCCGATGCCGAGGCCGACGAGGGCGCGGTGCACCACCTCGTCGAGGTACACCGGACGCAGTGTCGGTGTCACCACGCCGGCGGCGAGTCTGGAGGAGTCGAGCAGGTTGCCCACCAGGGCAGTGAGCGCGTCGGCCGATTCCTCGATGGTCGCGAGGAGTTCGGCGGTGTCCTCGGGGGAGAAGGCGACGTCCTCGCTGCGCAGGCTCGACACCGCGGCCTTCACGGCGGCGAGCGGGGTGCGCAGGTCGTGGCTGACGGCCGACAACAGCGACCGTCGCAGCCGGTCCGCCTCGGCCAGTGCTCGCGCCGCACTGGCTTCGCGTGCGAGCTCGTCCTGCCGGAGGAGCGCGACGGCCTGGTTGGCGACGGCGAGAAGGACCCGGCGATCGCGGGCACGGACCTCGGGGCCGCGCAGGACTAGTGCGTACTCGCCGTCGTGCACCTCACATATGGTGTCGGCGTCCTCGAGGCTTCGGGGCGGGTTGGGCCCTACCGAGCTGACCAGGGTGCCCGACCGGGACAGCAAGCCGGTCGATTCCTGTCCGTACGTTTCCCGGACCTTGCCGAGCAGTGCGTCGAGGTCGGCGCCGCGCAGCACGGAACCGGCGAACAGGGCGAGCAGTTCGGCTTCCTGCGACGCGCGGCGGGCCTCGCGTGCCCGTCTGGCGGCGGCGTCGACGAGCGCCGCGACGGCCACGGCGACGACGAGCAGGACCACCGTGATGATGAAGTTGTCCGGCTCGGCGATGGTGAAACTGTGCAGCGGTGGGGTGAAGAAGTAGTTCAGGAGCAGGCCGGAGATCAGCGCGGACAGCGCTGCGGGCGCTACACCACCGAGCAGCGAGACGAGCAGGACGACGATGAAGAACAGGGCGCCTTCACCGCCGATGTGGAACCAGTGGTCGATGAGGCTCATGGCCAGCGACGCGAGTGCGGGGACGAGAACGGCGGCAAGCCACGCCGTCAGCCGACGCGGCCGGGAGCCCACCGGCGCGAGCCGCCACGGACGATGCGCCTCTTCGTGGGTGACCAGGTGCACGTCTATCGACCCCGACTGCTGCACCACGGTGGCCCCGATACCCTCGTCGATGATCCGCGCCCACCGCGACCGCCGTGATGTCCCGAGGACCAGTTGGGTGGCGTTCGCGGCACGCGCGAAGTCGAGGAGGGTGGTGGGTACGTCGTCGCCGACCACGCTGTGCAGGCTCGCACCGATGCTCGCGGCGAGGGTGCGAACCTTGCCCATCTCCGACGCCGACACACCGGCGAGTCCGTCACCGCGGACGACGTGCACGACGACGAGTTCGGCGCTCGACCGCGATGCGATCCGGCTTGCGCGTCGCACCAGGGTCTCCGATTCGGGACCACCGGTGACGGCGACGACTACTCGTTCCCGGGCCTCCCAGGTGTCCGTGATCTGGTTCTCGGCCCGGTATTTCGCCAGGGCGGCGTCGACCTGGTCGGCCACCCACAGCAACGCCAGCTCGCGCAGCGCGGTGAGGTTGCCGGTCCGGAAGTAGTTACCCAGGGCGGCATCGACCTTTTCAGGGGCGTAGACGTTGCCGTGGGACAGCCTGCGCCGCAGCGCTTCCGGGGTGATGTCGACCAGCTCGACCTGCGCGGCCGCGCGGACGATCTCGTCGGGCACGGTTTCCCGCTGCGCCACCCCGGTAATCTGCTGCACGACGTCGTTCAGGCTTTCCAAGTGCTGGACGTTGAGTGTCGAGAGCACGTCGATGCCGGCGGCGAGGAGTTGTTCGACGTCCTGCCAGCGTTTGGCGTTGACGCTGCCCGGGGTGTTGGTGTGGGCGAGCTCGTCGACGAGCACGAGGGCCGGCCGCCTGCGGAGTACTGCGTCGACGTCGAGTTCGCGGCCGATCGTTCCCCGGTACTCGACGAGCTTCGGCGGAATCACCTCGAGATCGGCGAGCTGGGCGGCGGTGCGGGTGCGGCCATGAGTCTCCACCACGGCCGCAACCACGTCGCAACCCCGCTCACGCCGGCGGTGCGCCTCACCGAGCATCGCGTAGGTCTTACCGACACCGGGCGCCGCGCCGAGGTAGATGCGCAGCTGACCGTGTCTGCTGTCGCCGCTCTGCTGCGCGAGTCCGCGGTCGCTCCTCCGCGGCCCGACGACCCGCTCACTGCCCGTCACTACGTCATCATCCACCAGCGGCGGGGGTGGTGCAGTAAGGTGCCGTCAACCCGAGCGCGAGGTTGAGGGTCAGGACGTTCACCCGCGCCTCACCCAGCACCCCGAGCTGGCGTCCCTCGGTGTGGTCGGCGACCAGGTGACGGACACGGTCCTCACCGAAACCGGTCACAGCCGCCACCCGCCGCACCTGGAGCTCCGCGTACGCCGGGCTGATGTGCGGGTCGATGCCCGACCCGGAACCGGTGACCGCGTCGACGGGCACGGCTTCCGGGCTCACGCCTTCCCGGGCCGCGATCGCCGCCCGCCGCTGCGCGACGAACGACGCCAGAGTGGGACTGCTCGGGCCCTGGTTGGTGGGCAACGCGGCGGCCGGGTCCCCGGGTGCGAACGGGTCGTTCTCGGCTACGGAACCGGTGACTCGATTGTGGAAGAAGGGGTCGGGCTGGCCGGCCGGCACCTGTGGGTCGACGCCCACCCAGCGGCTGCCGACGACGCATCCGGCGCTGTCGTGAACGGGCGAGCCCTCGGCGGATCCGGCGCCGAGCCGGCTGACCCCCCACACGGCGGCCGGGTAGAGAACGCCGAGCACGGCAGTCAGGGCGAGCAGGACCAGCAGGCCCGCCCAGGTCTGACGGAGGAGACCGAGAACGAAGCGCATGACATTCACCCGATTCCGGGAACGAGGCGGACAAGAAGGTCGATCAGCCAGATCCCGGCGAACGGGGTGAGCACGCCGCCGATGCCGTAGATCGCGAGATTGCGGCCCAGCAGCCGGGACGCCGACGACGGCCGATATCGGACACCTTTGAGCGACAACGGGATCAGCGCGACAATCACCAGCGCGTTGAAGATCACCGCGGAGAGGATCGCGGACTCCGGGGTGGCGAGCCGCATGATGTTCAGCGTGTTCAGCTGCGGATAGATCCCGGAGAACAATGCGGGCAGGATCGCGAAGTACTTGGCGAGATCGTTGGCGAGGGAGAACGTGGTCAGTGCCCCGCGCGTGATGAGCAGCTGCTTGCCGATCTCGACGACCTCGATCAGCTTGGTGGGGTCCGAGTCGAGGTCGACCATGTTCCCGGCCTCTTTCGCCGCGGAGGTTCCCGTGTTCATCGCGACCCCCACGTCGGCCTGCGCGAGGGCGGGAGCGTCGTTGGTGCCGTCCCCGGTCATCGCCACCAGGCGCCCGCCCTGTTGTTCGCGGCGGATCAGGTCGAGCTTGTCCTCGGGTGTGGCCTCGGCCAGGAAATCGTCGACCCCGGCCTCGGCCGCGATCGCCTTGGCGGTGAGTGGATTGTCGCCGGTGATCATGACCGTGCGGATGCCCATTGCGCGTAGTTCCGCGAAGCGTGCGGCGATGCCGGGTTTGACGACGTCGGACAGGGCGATCGCGCCGAGTACCCGCGCCCCGTCGTCGTCCACGGCCGCGACGACCAGAGGGGTTCCGCCGCCCTGCGCGATCTGGTCGACGGAAACACCGACCTCGGCGGGCACGGTCCCGCCGTGGGAGTGCACCCAGGTGCGGACCGCGTCGCCGGCGCCCTTGCGAATCCGGGTGCCGGCGACGTCCAGACCGCTCATCCGGGTCTGCGCCGTGAACGCGACGAACTCGGAGTCCTTCTCGCCCACAGTAGGTGTGGAAGGCAGATCGAACCGTCGCACGCACAAGTCGACGATGCTGCGGCCCTCGGGCGTGCCGTCGGCCAGACTCGACAGCCGCGCGGCCTGTCCGAGTTCGTGCGCCGACACCCCTGGTGCGGGATACAGCTCGGTGGCCTGCCGGTTACCGAACGTGATGGTGCCCGTCTTGTCCATCAGCAGCGTGTCGATGTCGCCGGCCGCCTCGACGGCACGCCCGGACATCGCCAGCACGTTGCGTTGCACCAACCGGTCCATCCCGGCGATCCCGATGGCCGACAGCAGCGCCCCGATCGTGGTGGGGATCAGGCACACCAGCAGCGCGATCAGCTGCACGGGGTCCGGGCGCTGCCCGCCGTAACCGCCCATCGGCGCCAGGGCGACGACCGCGAGCAGGAACACGATGGTCAGCGACGCCAGCAGAATGTTCAGGGCGATCTCGTTCGGCGTCTTCTGCCGCGCCGCACCCTCGACGAGGGCGATCATGCGGTCGACGAACGACTGCCCGGGTGCGGCACTGATCTGCACGACGATGCGGTCGGACAACACTGTGGTGCCGCCGGTGACGGCGCTGCGGTCACCGCCCGATTCGCGGACGACCGGCGCGGATTCGCCGGTGATGGCGGATTCGTCGACCGTCGCGATGCCCTCGACGACGTCGCCGTCCCCGGGGATCACTTGACCGGCCTCGACGACCACGCGGTCCCCGACCGCCAGCGCGGTGCCGGGCACCGTCTCGACGGATCCGTCGACGGTGATCCGGTGGGCGATGGTGTTCTGCTTGACCTTCCGCAAGCTGGCGGCCTGCGCCTTGCCGCGGCCCTCGGCGACGGACTCGGCGAGGTTCGCGAACAGCACGGTGAACCACAGCCACGCCGTGATCAGCCATGAGAACACCGATGGGTCGGACACGGCCATTGCGGTGGTGGCGACGGACCCGGTGAACACCACGAACATCACCGGATTCCGCGCCAGATGGCGCGGATCGAGTTTGCGGACGGCACCGGGCAGGGCCGCGAACATCTGGGCCGGGTCGAAGACCCCTGCCTGCACCCGGTGACGTGTGTGGGTTGTGTCCGGGGCCGGATCGACATTCGGACGACTGGTCACGTCGATACTCACTGCAGTGCCTCCGCGATCGGTCCCAGCGCGAGGGCCGGGAAGAAGGTCAGGGCCGCCACCAGCACGGCGGTGCCGGTGAGGAGCCCGGTGAACATGGGGCCGGCGGTGGGGAGGGTGCCCGCGCCGGGCGGCGTGGTGCGCTGGGTGGCGAGCGAGCCGGCGAGGGCGAGCACGAAGATGATCGGCAGGAACCGCCCGAAGAGCATGCACAGACCCAGCGCGGACTGGAACCAGTCGCTGGTGACGGTGAGACCGCCGAACGCGCTGCCGTTGTTGTTCGCGGCCGACGCGAACGCGTAGAGGACCTCGGAGAAGCCGTGGATCGATTGCGGGGTTCCGGGGTCGCCACTATTGCCCTGGAAACCCGTCGTGGAGGAGAGAGCGACGGTGATAGCGGTGCCGATCAACACCAGTGCGGGCATGACCAATACGGACAGCGCGGCCAGCGTGATCTCCCGGCGCCGCAGCTTCTTTCCGAGATACTCGGGGGTGCGGCCGACGAGGAGACCTCCGACGAACACCGCGATCAGGGCGAGAACCAGGATGCCGTAGAGGCCTGTTCCGACGCCGCCCGGCGCGATCTCACCGAGCAACATGTTCAGCAGCACCGTCCCACCGCCGAGCGGCGACAGGCTGTCGTGGGCGGCGTTCACCGCGCCGGTTGAGGTGCCCGTGGTACTCACCGCGAACAACGCACTGCCGGGGATACCGAATCGGACCTCTTTGCCCTCCATCGTCGCGCCCGCCGCGGTCGCGGCGACACCACGGACATTCGATTCCGCGGTAAGGGTGACGGCGAGCAGGGCACCCCACAGCAGTCCCATCACCGCCAGCAGCGTCAGGCCCTGCCTGCGGTCGCCGACCATCGTGCCGAACGTCCGGGTCAGCGCCACCGGGATGAGCAGGATCGCGATGATCTCGACGATGTTGCTTGCGGGTGTTGGGTTCTCGAATGGGTGCGCCGAGTTCGCGGCGAGGATACCGCCGCCGTTGGTGCCGAGTTCCTTGATCGCCTCCTGGGAGGCGACCGGGGCGAGCGCGTTGGTCGTGATCGTCCCGTCGAGGCCGGTGGAGGTGAATCCGTCGTTGAAGGACTGGATCACGCCCTGACTCAACAGGATCAGCGCGATGACGAACGAGAACGGCAGCAACACCCGCAGGCTGCCCCGGGTGAGGTCGACCCAGAAGTTACCGATCTCCCCGCCACCGGACACCCGCACGAACCCGCGGATCAGCGCGACCGCCACCGCCATGCCCACCGCCGCAGACACGAAATTCTGCACTGCGAGCCCGACCGGCTGGACGAAGTTACTCATGGTGGTCTCGGGGGTGTACGACTGCCAGTTGGTGTTGGTCACGAAAGACACCGCCGTGTTGAACGCGACGGACGGGCTCACCCCGCCGAGGCCGCCGCCGAGCGGCAGCACCCCCTGTACCCGTTGGAGTAGGTACAGGAACAGCACGCTCGCCAGCGAGAAGCCGAGCACGCTGCCCGCGTACCCGGACCAGGTCTGGTCGGTGCGCGGATCGATACGGCAGATGCGGTACAGCGTCGCCTCGATCCGCAGGTCGTGGCGTGACTGATACGTGCGGGCCAGATAGTCGCCCACCGGAACGTACGCCACCGCGAGCACGCCGAAAACGACGGCGACCTGTAACCCGGCCGCGAGTGCGGGGCTCATCAGAACCGCTCCGGGTCGAGCAGCGCCACCAGCAGATACACCACCAGCGTCACCGCGACGGCGAGGAGGACGACGCTGACGATGCCCGCGCCGGTCATCGCGCTCCTCCCGCCTGCAGACCCCGCAGCACCAGGGCACACGCGGCGAATCCGCCGAGAACGAGCAACACGAAGGCCAGATCGGCCATGAAAAGGTTCCTCTTCGAGTCGGGCCTGTGATCCAACGCAGACGACGACACCCCGTTTCCCGAGGCGTCACGTCAGCATCACCCGCCGACCGGCCGAAATGGGTGTCGCTGACGGACCCTTTACGGCCCCGTCCGCCGTCTTGACGCTTTCCTTACGCCTCCCGGCCGGACACGGTCCTCCACTGCCACCCCATGCCAAGTGCCACGATGACGTACATTTCGCGGCGCGCTGACGGATGCACCGTTGTCCGTCGCGTCGAGTCACGGGTCGAGTTGTGCGCGTATGAGCGTGTCGAGTCGCTGCCATGCCGGGGACGAGGCGTTGACAGTCTGTTGGATCAGGGCCGGGATCTCGGAGGCTTCATGCAGCTCCGGAAGTTCGCCCTTTCCGTAGCGTTCCTGCGTCGCCGCCACGATCCGGCCCGCGAGGTCGTCGATACGGGGATCATCGGCGTCGAGGTCGTACGCGTGGTCGTAGTCGCGGAAGAGCTGCCGTAGCAGCGGGTCTGCATGAATGTCGGCTTGGTCGTGAAACAGTGTCATCGCGCGGTCCGGATGGGTGGCGAACACCAAAATCCACAGGTCGCGTTGCAGGTCGACCCATCGGGGTGTGAAACCCCAGCTGGCCAGGTGATCCAGATGGGCACCGACCTCCGTGGGTAGCGGTGCCAGATGCCCGGCGGCGAGCTGGCGCAGACGGCCTTGTGTGGCCTGCAGGTTCCGAATGTGGGCGGTGAGATTATCGTCGATCTCGCGCAGCGCCTGCTGGAATTTTTCCTCGGTCGCCGACCTCAGGTCCCGGATGCGGGCCAGGGGAACACCGGCTTCGGCGAGCGTTCGAATCTTGATCAGGTCGATGGCGTCCTTGGCGCCGTACCGCCGGTAGCCGGATGCATCGCGGTCGGGTTCAGGGAGCAGACCCTTGTCGTGATAGACGCGGATGGTTTTGATCGATACTCCCACGTATCTGGCCAGCTGCCCGATGGTGATCACCCGGCCCATCGTTCCACTTGACCTTTCCCTAGGGGAAGGGTTGCAGAATGGCCTCATGGCGAACATCGATCGGGAGACCCTGCGGGCGCTGGCCGACGAGGGCAACGAGACCGCTCTGGACCGGTTGGCCGACCTCGCCGACGCGGCCGGCGACCTCACGGAGCTGAGCGAGTTGCTGGACGAGGGATCCATGCGCGCCGGATTCCTGCTCACTCGACGCGCGGTGTCGGCCGGCGACCTGCGCGAACTGCAACGAATCTCCGACGCCGGCTACGACGAGGCAGGCAGCGAACTGGACCGGCTGCTGAAAGCACCCGCAGACGAGGAGAATCGAGAGCCCGACCGGCCGCGGTAGCAGAGCTCGAGATTGCGGCCGGCGCGGGTAATCCTGGCCATCACAGGTCCTTTCAGTCGTCACAACAATCGCAGTCGTGGCTGCCGGAGGAGGTGCCGCGGGCGGTGACCGGTGCGGGGCAGCAGGGATCGCCCTTCCAGGCATTGATCCCTTCCTTCACCGCAATCGTGGCGATCACGAGTGCGGCGATCGGGTCGGCCCAGGACCATCCGAAGAGACTGTTGAGTGCAAGGCCGATCAGCAGGACCGCGGACAGGTAGGTACACAGCAGTGTTTGTTTCGAGTCGGCGACCGCCGAGAGGGAGCCGAGTTCGCGGCCGGCGCGGCGCTGCGCCCAGGACAGCACCGGCATGACCGCGAGACTGACTGCAGCCAGGATGATTCCGACGGTCGAATGACCCGCCTCCCCGATCCCGAAGAGGGATCGGATCGCGTCGACCGTGACGTACAGGGCCAGGCCGAAGAACGAGAACGCGATGATCCGCAGTGCCACCTTCTCCCGCGCCTGCGGGTCCTGGCCGGCGAACTGCCACGCCACGGCCGCCGCGGAGGACACTTCGATGACCGAGTCCAGCCCGAAACCGATCAGTGCGGTCGACGACACCCGGGTGCCCTCGGTGAGCGCGATGATCGCCTCAACCACGTTGTAGCTGATCGTCGCCGCCACGAACCAGCGGATCCGCCGACCGAGGACCCGCCGCCGATCGGTCGTAAGAGCCGATCCCGCTTCAGGCAATCCCAGTTCGGAAGCCATCAGCAGCACCCCTCGGTGCCGGCGTCCGGGCAGAAGGATGGATCAACGGCCAGCACCAGCCCGATCAAATCACCCAACGCGCGCCCGATCCGCGGATCGGCCAGCTCATATCGCGTGCGGCGCCCCTCCGGTGCCGCGACGACCAGTCCGCAACCACGCAGGCACGCCAAGTGATTCGACAGAATCTGGCGCGACACCCCGATCTGATCGGCCAGCTCAGACGGATACCCGGGACCCGATCGCAGGATCAACAGAATCTGCGTCCGAGTGGTATCCGACAGCGCATATCCGAACCGGGCCAAGGCGTCGCGATGAATCAGCGTCTCCATGATCCTGACGATACAGATCTTTCTGTATTCAGGGAAATCTGAACCGCCGTGACGGGAGGTGTACAGGCCGAAACCCGGTTTCCGACTCCACTACAGGACCGCCGATTCCCAGGTTCGAACACCCGGGCGGTGACCTCGGGGTCTACCCTGCTGTTCGTGACATCACGCACCGGCTCGTCGCCGAGCGCACCCCTGCGTCGAGCGGGGGTACGGGCGACTCTGACCCCAGTTCGAGTGGTGGCCCTAGGATTCGCCGCCGCCATCACGCTCGGAACCGGGCTGCTCCTGCTGCCGGTGGCGAGCCAATCGGGAGCGGACACCGGATTCGTCGAGGCCCTGTTCACAGCGACGTCGGCGATGTGCCTGACCGGACTGATCGTGGTCGACACCCCCACCCACTGGTCCGGTTTCGGGCAGGGGGTCATCCTCGGGCTGATCCAGGTCGGTGGCTTCGGCATCATGACGATGGCCTCGGTGGTCGGGCTGATGCTCGCCAACCGGATCGGGCTTCGCGCCCGGCTCAACGCCGCCGCCGAGGTCCGCGCGTCCGGTCTGGGCGACGTACGCAGCGTCGTCGTCGGGGTGATCCGAATCAGCATCCTCATCGAAGCCGTCACCGCGCTGTGCCTGGCAATCAGGTTCGCGACCGGTTACGACGAACCACCCGGCCGCGCCCTGTGGCTCGGGATCTTCCATTCGATCTCGGCCTTCAACAACGCCGGCTTCGCGCTCTACAGCGACAACATCATCGGATTCGCCGACGACCCGTTCATCTGTCTGCCGCTGCTGGCCGCGGTGATTCTCGGTGGTATCGGATTCCCGGTGCTTTTCGAGGTCGGCCGACGCATGGGCGGCACCTCCCGCCGGTGGAGTCTGCACACGAAACTGACCGTCGCGGTGACCGCCATCCTGTTGGTGATCGGCCCGGCGCTGGTGCTGCTGTTCGAGTGGGGTTACACCCTCCGCGAGCACGATCTCGGGGCGAAGCTGCTCGTCGCCGCGTTCCAAGGCATCATGCCCCGCACCGCCGGATTCAACAGCGTCGACTATGCCCAGATGGATCCCGCGACCCTGCTGGTGACGGACGTGCTGATGTTCATCGGCGGTGGCAGCGGCGGCACCGCCGGTGGCATCAAAGTCACCACGTTCGCATTGCTGCTGTTCGCGATCGTGGCAGAGGTGCGCGGCGATCGGTCGGTGACCATCTTCGACCGGCGGATCGCACCGCGGGCGCAGCGCCAGGCCCTGTCGGTGGCCCTCATCGGCGTCGCCCTGGTCATGCTTCCGACCATTGTGCTGCTCGCCGGCACCGCCTTCGACCTCAACGTGCTGCTGTTCGAGGTGGTCTCCGCGTTCGCGACCGTAGGGCTGTCCACCGGCATCACAGCGCAACTGCCCGTCTGGGGCCAACTCATTCTGATCGGATTGATGTACTTGGGCCGGATCGGCTCCATCACCCTGGTAAGCGCGCTCGCCGCCCGGCAACGCGATCGCCGCTACGAACTTCCCGAAGAAAGGCCCTTCATTGGCTAGGAAACCGTCCTCCGACGTCGTGGTGGTACTGGGATTGGGCCGATTCGGCAAGTCCCTCGCCCTCGAACTGATGGATCAGGGCACCGAGGTGCTCGGCATCGACTCCAGTGATGCTGTGGTGCAGAAGATTTCACACCGGCTCACCCACGCTGCCGTCGCCGACACCACCGACGAGGAATCACTGCGCCAACTGTCGGTGCACGACTACGACCGCGCCGTGGTCGGGATCGGCTCCGACCTCGAGGCCAGCCTGCTCACCGCGTCGGCGTTGATCAACCTGGCGGTACCGAATGTGTGGGCGAAGGCGATCAGCAACGCGCACGCGAAGATCCTCCGGCAGATCGGTGTGCAACACGTTGTGCGTCCCGAGCACGACATGGGCCGGCGGGTGGGGCACCTGGTGCGGGGTCGGATGATGGACTACATCGAATTCGACGACGGCTTCGCCATGGTCAAAACCACCCCACCCGCGGCGATCATCGGCACACCCCTCGGCGAAACCACCGTCCGCTCCACGTACGGAGTGACCGTCGTTGCGATCAAACGCCCCGGCGAAGGCTTCACCTACGCCACCGCCGACACTGTCATCGAACCCGGCGACACCATCATCGTCTCCGGTCAGGTGCGGGACACCGAACGATTCAGCGAATTGACCTGATGGGCGCAGGATGTAAGTTCCCTGGCACGATTCCTGCTCGTATTCCGATGGCCCCGGCCTCTCCACGGTTGGCGACGTCGAGTTTCTTCAGCACGCTGGCGACGTGGAATTTGATGGTGCTCTGACTGATTCCGAGTTCCTCGGCGATGGTGCGGTTGCGTTTGCCCATTGCGAGGTGGGCGAGGACCTCGAGTTCACGCGGGTTCAGGGTGGAGAGTAAGTGCTCGTCGGGTCGGGCGGCGGGTGGGTCCAACGGAATGGTGAGCGTCACCCGGCTCCCCCACGCGGGGATGGATTCGATGTCGATCCGCCCGCGCAAGGTGTTCAGGCGCCCGGACAGCTGCCGTGTCAGGGCGTTTCGGTCGACGTTGCCGGGACCCTGGTCGCGGACCTCGATCAGGACGTTGTCGCCGTCGCAGTCCCACGCGATCCGCATTCTGGTGAGTACCGGTTGGGCGACGAATGCCAGGACGATGGCCCGGACCATCGCCCGCGCCGCGTGCGCCACCTCACCGGGGAGTGGACGGCCGTCGGCCGGCGGTTCGATGTATTCGACGTCGACCTCGCGGTGCTTGAGCAGTGGCCGTAATTCCCCGTGCAGTCTGGCGAATGCGGTGGTGACCGCTTCCTCGGACAGGGCGCGGTCGGCGGCACTTGCGGATCGCAGCGAAATCAAGGCGGCCGAGGCTGTTTCGCTGGCGGTGATCCGCGAGCGGCGGTCGTCGAGATCATTCGAGCGGAGAGTTCCGAGGATCGAGGAGAGGGTCGCCTCGTGAACCTCGGTCAATTCGGCAATGGTGCGGGCACGTTCACTCGACGCGGCCCGTGACTCGGCGAGATAGTCGGGGCTGGCCTGCGCCACCTGGTGCTGGATCGACGTGGCGACGATCCCGAACACGGCGGCGACCTCATCGGGGTCGGGTGTACCCGTCTGAGACGGCCGCGGAACCAGGACCAGCAGGGTGTCGCAGAGGTCGCGGATGGCCCACACTCGGCGGCGGACGCCGGCCAGCATGGCGACGCCGTCGTAAACGCCACCGGGTTCGAGAGAGTGCTTGATCTCGTCGAGTTCGTCGATGGTGACCCGGTCGACGATCTCGCGCTTACCGGCTACTTTGCGGGGACGCCCGGTGCACTCGCGGGTGAAGATGATCAGGGCTTCGTGCGGCCACAACTGGCCCAGGAACCGGGAGAAGCGCGTCGCGATGTCCGGGAGCGGTCCCGTGATCACCTTCCGCATCTCCACCCAGGGGTCGGCCTGCAACCGAACAGAGTCCTCCGTGCTTACCACGCATTCACAGTATCGACGGTAGGGGCGGGTGGGCACTGGCCAATCGGCCAGCCCGAACCCGCCGGGCGGCCGGGTGTCGAAGCAGGCGGTAGTTGGCAGTGTCGAGCTCACCACACAGAACGGCTATCACCGAGGAGGATCATGACCGTCACCGTCGAGCAGACACGCACACGGTTCAGTGACGGGCGCCGCATCGTGCTCGACGAGAACGAGCGGCTGCTCAATTCCGTCGCGGCGGAACAATGGGACCGCGCCGGGTCGCTGATCACCTCCGCTCGGGCGGTGTTCGTGATCGGCAACGGACGCAGCGGCCTGGCCATTCAGATGGCGGCCATGCGGCTGATGCACCTCGGCCTGCGCGTGCACGTCGCCGGTGAGGTCACGGCCCCCGCGATCGGCGCCGGCGACGTACTGATCGCCGTGTCCGGATCGGGTACCACCGCATCGGTGGTTGGCGCCGCCGACACCGCGAAGAAGGTCGGGGCCTCGATCCTGGCCGTCACCACCGCATCCGACTCGCCGCTCGCCCGGCGTGCCGACGAGGTGCTGGTCTTGCCGGCGGCCGACAAGCAAGACCACAGCGCGACCATCACCCGCCAATACGCCGGCAGCCTGTTCGAGCAGTCCGTGCTCCTCGCGTTCGACGCACTGTTCCAGGCGCTGTGGGACAACGAAGACCAGACCGCCGAGCGGCTGTGGGAACGCCACGCCAACATCGGCTGAGCATCCCCCGATCCCAAACCCCCAAACCCCCCGAAGATGGATAACAGGAGAAACACATGACGAAGCTGCAGGTTGCAGTCGATTTGCTCACCACTGCTGATGCGCTGGCGCTGACCCACAAGGTGGCCCCGTACGTCGACATCATCGAACTCGGCACCCCGCTGATCAAGAGCGCCGGCCTCAGTGCCATCAGCGCGATCAAGGCGGCGCACCCGGACAAGGAGGTCTTCGCCGACCTCAAGACCGCCGACGCCGGTTTCCTCGAGGCCGACCTGGCGTTCTCCGCCGGTGCCGACCTGGTCACCGTCCTCGGTGCCGCCGGTGATGCCACCATCAAGGGTGCGGTCGAGGCCGGTCAGAAGCACGGCAAAAAGGTCGTCGCGGACCTGATCGGCGTCGAGAACCGGGTCGAGCGCGCCCGTGAGATCGCCAAGCTCGGTGTCGCGTTCGTCGAGATCCACGCCGGTCTCGACGAGCAGGCCCAGCCCGGATACTCCATCCAGACCCTCCTCGACGACGGCAAGATCGCCGGTGTCCCGTTCTCCGTCGCCGGTGGCGTGAAGGTCGACACCATCGCCGCCGTCCGTGACGCCGGTGCCGACGTCGCCGTCGCCGGTGGCGCCATCTACAGCGCCGAGGACCCGGCCGCGGCCGCGAAGGCGCTCAAGGACGCACTCACCAAGTAGTCATCCAGTCGCGAAGGGCCCCGAACACGAATCGTGTTCGGGGCCCTTCGCTATTGACGGTGCGGTGTCGGCTGCAGTGTGCCTGTGTGGAGACTGGGCCCGCTCCAGACCGGGAGCGAGGTGGGACCGAACCCCTCGATCGGTCCCAGCTCGCCGAACCTCCCTGCCGTGTCGGGTCAGAGCGACCGCCACGCCCGGCCGGTCCGGCTGAGCATCCGATCCGCCGACTCCGGGCCGTACGTCCCGGACGGATAGTTGTCCGGGCGACCCACACCGGCCCAGTAGTCGAGAAGCGGATCGATGACCCGCCAGGACCATTCGACCTCTTCCCGGCGAGGAAACAGCGTGGCGTCTCCACGCAGCACGTCACAGATCAGCCGTTCGTAGGCCTCCGGTGCCGGGTCGAACACCGACCGGAAGTCCATCCCGAGGCTGACCGGCTGAATGTGCATGCCGCCGCCGGGGCGCTTGGCGCCGATGTGCAGCTCGATGCCGTCGTCCGGTTGTACCCGGAAGACGAGCACATTGGACACCGCAGCAGCACGCGCGGCCGGCGAACCGTGTGCGGGCGGTCTGAAGGTCACTGCGATTTCAGTCGTCCGCCGAGCGAGGCGTTTCCCGGTACGGATGAAGAACGGAACGCCGGCCCACCGGCGGGTCGCGACACCGACCGTCAGGGCCGCAAAAGTTTCGGTCGCCGAGTCGGCGGGAAAGCCCGCCTCGTCAACCAACCCCGTTACAGGAATACCCTTCTCGATACCCGCACCGTACTGGCCGCGGGCCGACGTCTCCGACAGTGGGCCGAGGAGTTCGGTGGCAGAGAGGACTTTGATCTTCTCGGCGGCGATGCTGTCGGCATCGAACGCGACCGGTTCTTCCATCGCGATCAACGCCAAGAGTTGCAGCAGGTGATTCTGGATGACGTCGCGGGCGGCACCGACACCGTCGTAGTACCCGGCACGTCCCGTGACTCCGACACTCTCGGCCATGGTGATCTGCACATGGTCGATGTGCCGATTGTTCCACAACGGCTCGAACATCCCGTTGGCGAAGCGCAGTGCGAGGATGTTCTGCACCGTCTCCTTTCCCAGGTAGTGGTCGATGCGGTAGATCGACGACGGCGGAAATACCCTCTCCAGTGCGGCACCGAGGGCCTGCGAGCTGGCCAGGTCGTGCCCGAACGGTTTCTCCACCACCACCCGGCGCCAGCCGTGCACAGTCCGGTTCAGTCCGGTGATCGCAAGTTGGTCGCAGACCGCCTCGAAGAAGGACGGCGAAACCGACAGGTAGAATACGTAATTGCTCGGTTTGCCGTGCCGGACATCGAGCTCGGCCAGCCGGGCGGCGAGCCGGGCGAACGCCGCGGTATCGTCGAACGAACCCTGTACCAGGTCGATCCGTTCGGCCAGTTCGTCCCACACCACCGGATCGAACGGTGTGCGCGCGTGTTCCCTCACGGACTCGCGAAGGCGGGCTTTGACATCCGTGATGTTTCGGGCAAAGCCGACGAGATCGAAGTCCGGCGGCAGCTGACCACCGTGCGCGAGGTCGTAGATGGCCGGGATCAGCTTCTTGCGCGAGAGATCACCGGTGATCCCGAAGATCACCATCGAAGCCGGCTCGGCCACCTGGCCGGTGTTGCCGATCAACGCCTCGCCGACAACGCCCGCGCCGCCTGCCAGCGGGTTCCGCTCCTGCACTTCAGATACGGTCACTTCAGCTGCACTCCGTCTTTTCGCTCCACTACAGGCGCATTCAGACAATGCGTCAGGTACCAGTGTCGAAGGCGGCGAGCCGGAATGCACTTGGCCGAGCGGCCAGTGCCGGCTGCCCGTCCGGTCAGGTGAACGCGGTCGTGCCGCCGGATGGGATCAGGCCGCAGCCTGGGCGGGGATGGGCTCGCACCATTCACTGTCGACGGACACGGCCCCGGAAAGCGCGATGGCGTCCCTGACTGGTCCACCGGTGCACAGCTGGTGGTCGACGTCGTGACGTGAGAGTCGGCGCGTTCCCCAGCCGTCTCGAATCATGCTCGCGGCGACCAAGATTTCGGCCGAATCGGTGCTGTGCTGTCCCTCGATGAGGACGGTTTCCTCGTCGACAACCCGCACGGGTACGTCGTCGGCGCCGATCACATCACCGACCATCAGGACCACAAGTTCGGTGTCCCACTCCGCGTCACGGTAGGCCAGCAGGCGCCCGGTGCGCGATCCGAGGGGCACGGTGACATCGAGGGTGATCCCGTCGTGCTCCTTCCCGGCTCCGTTCCCGCCCGACGACACGACGGATACGAGTGTGCGGGGAAGTACGACGCGCCTTGCGGTCCAGCTGAAGAACGGTTCGCTCGCGGTGTTCATGGTCCTCGTCCTCCTTCACCGGCGGATCTGTCTGTACTCCAATATTGTGTGACCTAGGCCATATTCTCTTGGCGTCTGTGCACAGTTCTCGACAACGATTTTGGACTGCCGGTGTCATGGCGGCCGTGCCTGTCACTCAGTGGGCCTTCACCCCCTCAGTAGATTGGGCTGCCAGGCCAACTGGCCGCCCCCGGTTGCGACGGCAGGCCAATTGTGCGATCGGGCCAAGTGGGGTGAGATTGCCGTAGTGGCCGATTCGGTTCCCACACCGATCGACGCATTCGTATCTACGAAAAGAGTGCTCATGTCTACAGACGGTCAACCCGACATTCGCACCGCCGTCGTCACTGGCGCCAGTTCAGGGATCGGCGAGGCGACGGCACGGACTTTGGCGGCCCGCGGGTTCCACGTCGTTCTCGGTGCCCGGCGGCTGGATCGGTGCCAGGTGATCGCCGACGACATCGGGGGCACCGCGATCGAGCTCGACATCACCTCCGATCAGTCGGTCTCCGACTTCGCTGGACGGATCGACGACGTGTCGGTGCTGGTGAACAATGCCGGCGGCGCCCGGGGCCTGAGCACGATCGCCGAGGCCGACATCGATGAGTGGCGGTGGATGTGGGAGACGAACGTCCTCGGGACCCTGCGCCTGACCAGAGCCCTGATTCCAGCCCTGTTGGCCACGAAGCGGGGGGTGATCGTGACGGTGACGTCGACCGCGGCGCTGGAAATCTATCCCGGCGGGGGCGGGTACACCTCGGCGAAGCACTCCGAACGGGTGTTGCACCGCATGCTGGAGGCCGAACTCGCCGACACGCCGATCCGGTTCACTGAGGTAAGCCCGGGAATCGTCGAGACCGACTTCTCATTGAAGAGATTCGACGGTGACACCGACAGGGCAGCCGGAGTGTACGAAGGAATTACCCCGCTGACCGCGCAGGACGTTGCCGAGGTCATTGCCTACGCTGCGGACTGCCCCGAGAATGTCACCCTCGAGCACATTGTCATGCGTCCACGGGCGCAGGCAGATTCGACCCACATACACCGCGACGACTGACCGCTACTGGACGGGACGGACTTCCTTCAGGCTGAATTCGGGGTTGGCCGCCTGCTCGGGCAGCAGCGATCCGCGAAACTCGAGAATTCGTCGGGCCGCCATGTGGTCGCCAGGTTTGTTGATCGACTCCACTGTGACCAGATCTGTTCCGCGATACCCGAAGATGGAGAACCGTCCGGACGAGATGTCACCACGCACAATGGAGTGGTCGACACCGGCAGCGATGCCTGCAATCTGAAGTTTCACCTTCCCTTGATGGCTCCAGAACCACGGCACACGCTGGTACGGCTCAGGACTGCCCGTGATTCGTGCAGCAACGCAGCGAGCCTGGTCGACGGCGTTTTGCACGGATTCCAGCCGGCGGAACGTGGAACCATCGGGAAAGCGGGCGCAGTCACCGATCGCGGAGATCGCCGGGTGGTTTGTCCGCAGGTGGTCATCGACGAGGATTCCATCGGAGTTCTGTGCTCCGGTCGCGATGCCGGCGGCCTCCGCCAGCGCGGTGTTCGGCAGCGCACCTACGCCTACCAGTACAAGGTCCGCAGGGATCCGGCTGTCATCACCTGTGATGACGGCGCTGACCGCCCCACGGAGTCCTTCAATTCGCGAGACTGTGGCTCCGGATCGAATCGACACCCCCTCAGCGGTGTGCGTGTCTTCGAGATAGGCCGAAGTGTGAGGCGAGACCGCTCGCGCCATCGTCCGCGGGGCGGCTTCGAAAATCGTCACGGTCTTGCCCATTGCCGCCACGGCCGCCGCGAACTCCATGCCGATGAAACCGCCACCGATCACGACGACGTCCTGAGCGCTGCCGATACGCTCGCGGACCGACCGCGCATCTTCGGCGGTGCGCAGTCCGACCACACCGTCGAGAGCTGCGCCGTCGATCGGAACTGTGCGGTTGCGAGATCCCAGGGCGAGGATCAGGTGGTCGAAATGGACCTTCTCGCCCGAGTCGAGGTCCAACTGCTGTGTGCACGGGTCGAGGTTCCGCGCACACACCCCCCGCGTGAGTTCGATGTCGTTGTTGGTGAAGAACTCTTCGCTTCGAAGAGGGTCGAGCTCGGCATCCGGCGACGCGATGAAGGACTTGGAGAGCGGCGGCCGATGGTAGGGAAGGTCGGGTTCGTCGCCGATCAGCAGGATCCGGCCGTCGTGACCTATTTCGCGCAGCGAGGCGGCGGTCTGCACGCCGGCGTGGCCGGCGCCGACGATAACCACATTGGCGTTGTTCACCACTGCGCCTCGGGGATCGTAACGGTGATCGGTTCTGACGTATCCGGCAGGTTCAGTTGGCAGCTGAGCCGACTGTTGTCATGTCGGACGCTGAATACTTCGTCGAGCATCTCGATTTCTTCTTCGGACGCCGGAGGAAATTTTGCTTCGTCCGCGGGATCGACGTAGACATGGCATGTCGCGCACGCGAGGCTACCGCCGCAGTCCGCCACGATTCCTTGCACGTCGTTCGATACCGCTGTATTCATCATCGACGACCCCGGAGTTGCCGACACCTCCACGGCAGATCCGTCAGGTTGAACAAAGGTGACTGTGGGCATACGAATCAGGCCTCCTGTCTGGTTGTGGTTCGGCACCGGCTAGTGACTGTCGGTGCCGCGCCTGGGGGTGTTGTCAGATACTCGGGTTGGGTGAGAGTGCCGCGGCGCCTGCGTAGCCGGCCCGGGCGCCGAGGCGTGCTTCGATTTCGAGCAAGCGATTCCATTTCGCGGTGCGCTCGGAACGCATCGTGGAGCCGACCTTGATCTGTCCCGTCCGCCAGCCAACTGCAAGATCGGCCAGCCAGGAATCCTCGGTCTCACCGGATCGGGCGGACAGCACGGTGGCGTATCGGGCACTCTGGGCGGCGCGCACAACCTCGCGGGCGTCCGACAGTGTTCCCACCTGGTTCGGCTTCACGAGTACCGCGTTTGCCGCGCCGGTCTCGATTCCGCGGCTCAGCCGCGTCGAATTGGTGACGAACAGATCGTCACCGAGGAGCTGCACTTTGGCCAACGTGGATGTGCCTGTGGCCCAGTTGTCCCAGTCATCCTCCGCGAGAACGTCTTCGATCGACACAATGGGGAAGTCTGCGCACCAACTCCGAAGCTCTTCGACGAGTTCGTCGGACGTGAGCGCCCGGCCTTCGGACGCCAGCTCGTAGCGGCACTTCTGCGCGTCGTAGAACTCGGTGGCCGCGACGTCGATGGCGATGGCGGCATCGATTCCCGGTTGAAGCCCCGCGCGTTCGATTCCTGCTGCAAGAAGCTCCAACGCGGATCGGTTCGAGGGCAATGGAGCGGCGATACCACCCTCATCGGCGACGAGGGCAACGTTGTATCCCCGCTCCTCGGCGACTGCGGCGGTACCGCGGCGTACTCGCCAGGCGACGTCGATCGCTTCGGTGAAGCTGCTTGCACCGACCGGAACCACGAGGAAATCCTGCACGTCGATCGCCCGACCGGCGTGTGCACCACCGGAGATGATATTCACCATAGGCAGGGGCAGCAGGGGCTCGGCGCCGCCGTCGGCGACGTAGGAGTACAGGGGTTCGCCTGCGGCATCGGCGGCGGCCTTCACATTCGCAATGGAGATCGCGAGAGCTGCATTGGCGCCCAGTGCAGAAAGATCGGCAGTGCCATCGGCCCAACGTAGCGCTGCATCGATGTCTGCCTGGTCGGTGGCATCGCGACCTCGGACGGCGTCGGCGAGTGGGCCGACGACATTGGCGACGGCAGCACTCACTCCCCGACCGCCGTATCGGTCTCCGCCATCACGTAATTCGACTGCTTCGTGGGTTCCCGTCGATGCGCCGGACGGAACAATCGCTGTTCCACGTCCACCGCCCGCGAGAACCACCTCGCAGGCAACGGTGGGTGTTCCTCGGGAGTCCAGCGCTTCCCATGCGAAGAGTTCGCTGATGTCAGTGTTGTTCACGGAGGATTCCTTCATTGCTCGTGGTTCGCGACGAACCGAGAGTGTGATTTTCTACGATGATGCAAGCGTGGGGTGGTGTGAGATCACCCGCGCGCGGTGCGCAGGGGCACCCGCAGGGATGGTGATTGCAGTACTTCGCCGTTGACTGTTGTTTCGGGGATTTCGCCGCGCAACACGGTGGTGACGTTCCGGGCTGCCTTCTGCTGCAACTCGGTGACGGACTCCTCCGACATGAACGCGGCATGGGGGGTCAAGATGGTGTTGGGGAGCTGGCGCAAGGGATGCGTCGGGAGCGGTGGTTCGCTCACCAGTACGTCCAGTGCGGCACCGTGGAGTTGGTGGTTGTTCAACGCTGCGACGAGCGCGTCTTCGTCGATCAGAGCGCCGCGCGAGGTGTTGACCAGGCAAGCTCCGGGTTTGAAAGCGGCCAGTTCTTCAGCGCCGATGAACTTGTCGGTTGCCGGTGTCGCGGGCAGATGGAGCGAGACGATGTCCGCCTCTCGAAGGAGCGAGTCGAGGCTGTCGGCGAAGCGCACCGAACCATCTCCCGGTGCTCCGACGCGTGATGGGCTGAAAGCCACCACATCCATACCGAAGGCCAATGCCCGCGCCGCCACACCACGAGCGATACTTCCGTAGCCGACGAGCCCGAGAACCCGACCGCGCAGCCTGTGCATCGATCCGAATTCCTTGTTATCCCAACCGCCGCGGGAAACCTGTCTGTCGTATGCAGGGATATGCCGCGCCTGAGAGAGAATCAAGGCGAGGGTGTGGTCGGCCACTTCGTCACTGCAGAAGTCGGGGACGTTGCTGACGAGGATCCCCAGCTCGGTTGCTGCTCGTATGTCGATGTTGTCGAGTCCGACGCCATAGCGTGCAACCGTCCGGCAGTTCGCGGCCGCCTGTAGCACCCCGGCGGTCACCGGTTTCCAGCACGTCAAGATGGCGTCGACGTCGGGAGCAAGGGAGATGAGTTCGTCCTCGAGCCCGGTTTCGGCGACGATGAGTTCCGCATCGATCTCGGACAGAATTGCTCGTTCGATGTCCAAGGACGGCCACGCGTAATCGGTGACCAGCACTCGCACGCTCATGCCGACATCACCGGGCCGCGGGTGAAGGTGTGAGTCATTTGGCCGATTCCGGTAATCCAGCTCGTGACTACGTCGGTCGAGGTGAGGAAACGAGGCGGATCCATGACGCTTCCCACCCCCGCCGGCGTGCCGGTGAAGATCAGGTCGCCGGGCAACAGAGTGAGCATGCCCGAGAGGTACTCGATCAGCTGCGGAACTGTGAAGATCAGGTCGCCGGTGGTGCTGCGCTGAACTTCCTGCCCGTTGAGAAGGCAACCGAGTTCGATCTCGTCGGGATTGTCGAACTCGTCGGGTGTGACGAGGCAGGGGCCGATCGGTGCATAGCCGGGGAATGATTTTCCGAGGCTGAATTGAGGGAAGGTCTTCGGCCTCATCTGTGCGTCTCGGTCCGAAATATCCTGGCCCACCGTCAGGCCGGCAACATAGTCCCACGCCTTGTCGGCCCGGACCCGACGCGCACGCCGGCCGATGACCACCACGAGCTCGACCTCCCAGTCCACCTGCGACCCGGAGAGTTCGATGACGTCTCCCGGTCCGGTGATCGCGCTCTGGTATTTGGTGAACACCAGGGGCACTTCAGGCGTAGGCCACCCGACTGCTTCGATGTATCCACGATAGTTCGTGCCGATACCGAATGTCTGGGGTGGTTTGGGATTTGGCGCGCCGAGTCTGCCATCGAGGAGGGGGGGAGCGTCGGCAAAGTCTTGTCCTTCAGCCCACTTGCGGAACTCGTCCCAGCGCTCATAGATCAAGGCGATGTCCGAGGAGAACAGCCCATCGCTGACCTTCGCAACATCAAGGTATCTTCCCTCGTCGACCAGGACTAAACGGTCGTCGTGGTTGGCGATGCGCATAGTGAAATCTCCTGTGGCTGGAACGAGTGGGCTCGCGGTCGGGCAGATTTCCCGGAACGGGGATCTCTACGGGATTCATCGTGCGTGATTGACATCACTGGGCGCTTGTTCCCGTTAACTAGAGCACAACGCCAGCCCTGGACCGACGGCCCAAAGGTGAACACATTCCGCTGCGCGGTCGTCCCACCGGTCCAACGAGGAAGGAGAATGTGGACCTCGAGCACAGGACGTGCCCGCTCGGTCTCCCGTTAACTGTCATGTGAAACAGGCCACCGTGACCGAGAATATCCGTCGGCACAAACCCTTGGTCCACCCGATGAGAGACCGGCCGGGCCGGCTCCAGAGGCTACCGATCCATCTCCGCAGCTGGCTCAGAGGTTTGTGTTCGGACGCTCTCGGTCGCGTCCACATTGCGCAACCTCACGAGGCGGGTAACTCAGATGACGACCGATGAAGTGACCGGGCGACTCGACAGTGAGTCGGCAACGCAACCGCCCGCTCACATACTGGAATACCTGGTAGAGACCAGAATCATTGATGACGAGTCGTCTGTCGTCGCGAGTTCTTTGAGCGGTGGGGTATCGAACGACGTCCTCGCGATTACGGCGCCCGGAGTCGACGTCGTCGTCAAGCAGGCGCTACCGAAGCTTCGGGTCGAAGCCGAGTGGTTTGCATCGCCCGACCGCATCATTACCGAGGCGAAGGCGCTCCAAACCGCTGGCGCCATCCTCCCGGACAACGTGCCCCCTGTCCTGGCGTTCGACGAGGTCCGTCACCTCATGGTCATCGGCCGCGCGCCGCGATCGAGCTACGAATGGAAGAGCGATCTCATGTCGGGGATCGTCGACGACGCGATCGCCACGAAACTCGGTGAGGTTCTGGCGCGCTGGCATCGGGTGACGGCACACGATGCCGCACTCGCGGACAGTTTCGGCGACACGGAGGCGTTCGTCGAGTTGCGAGTGGACCCCTTCTATCGGTGGGTCGGAACCCAGCACGCCGGCGTCCGTGGGACTGTCGACGCCGTTGTCGACCGCATGCTCGACACCAAGACCTGCCTGGTTCACGGGGACTTCTCGCCCAAGAATGTGCTCATCGGTAGCGCGAACCCCTGGGTGATCGATTGGGAGGTCGCGCACATCGGCGATCCGACTTTCGACCTCGCGTTTCCAATCACTCACCTTCTCTGCAAGGCGCTGTATCGCCCCGAATCCCGGCCGCAGTACCGACGCACCGGGGAGAGCTTCCTCGGCGCGTACACGCGTGCGGTGAAGAACTCGATCGCGGTGGCAGACGAGGAGTACCTCACCCTGCAGATCGCGTGTCTGCTGCTCGCCCGTATCGATGGGAAGTCGCCGGCGCCCTACCTCGACGATTCGGCACGCTCTCGTGGTCGGGCCATCGCACTCGATGTGCTGAACTCCGCAACGCCTCGGTTCGAGAAGCTATGGGCGCTCGGCTGACATCCTGGCCACACCCCCCGGCGGGGTCACCGGTTTCTCGTAATGGCCGTGGACTCGTCGTGGGGGCTGTCCTCTGCTGAAGCGGATCGGGACCACGAGGTCGGGTGCAAACCGGCCGGTGAGATTTAGGCCCGCCGACCAAGCTGCTGAGACACATCCCGAATAGCCTATGACGGACAACACACCAGCTTGCCAAAGTGACTCAACTTACAAACCAGTCGAGGTGGACGGCGTTGAATCCACCGAGGTAGCGATATCGGAATCCTCGGAGCGCCGCGATTCGAGTCCGGAAGACGTTGAATCCGGAAACCCGAACAACCCTTCAGCCAATACATCTGTTTGACGGTGTGAGTCCACGCTTCGCTGTTGAGAACCTACAGGAGGAAGACAATGACAAATGCCGAAGTTACCGACGTGTCGGCTCGCGCAATCGAGCTGATCTCCGAAATTTTTGCGGGCAAGCCGGAAGATCCCGCTCCGCTCTACGACGAGCTGCGTGAATTGGGCGATGGAGTGCACTACTTCCCTCCTGCCCAAGCATGGTTCGCGTTCCGCTACGACGACGCGCAGACCATCGCCCGTCACGATGGAATCTTCAGTAGCGATTTCTTCGACCAGGCACCAATGGGGATCCATGACCCCAACGACCCGGAACACGTCCGGTTCATCGACTTCTCACGGCGCCTGATGGCCTTCAACGACGCACCGCGCCATACCGCGCTGCGCAGTGTGGTGCGCAAGGCGTTCACCCCGAATGCTGTCAACCGTTGGCGGCCCACGGTCGAGCGCGCGGTCGACGAGCTCCTGGACCAGTTCGCTCCCGGTCAGAGTGTCGATTTCGTCGAGCAGCTGAGCATCGACGTCCCCGTCGAGGCCATCTGCGCAGTGCTCGGTGTCGAGCACGTCGACCGTCCCATGATCAGGGCGGGATCTGCGGGCCTGGCCTCTACATTCGATCCGACCATCCTCGGTGACGCGCGCGACAAGGCGATTCGCGACGCCCTCCGGATGGTCGACAGCATCGACAGCGTCATCGCCGCACGTCGCGCACAGCCCACCGACGACCTCATCTCGCTCGTCCTCGAACAAGAGACCGAGGAAGGGGAGAACCTCGACGCCGCGGATCTGCTGTCCCAGTTGGTGTTCCTCCTCGCCGCAGGAAACGAGACGACCGTCAACATGCTGTCCGGCGGCATCTATCACCTCCTCCAGTACCCCGGTCAGCGGGCCTTGCTACAGAAGGACCTGACCCTGGTCAGTGCCTTCATCAACGAGACACTGCGACTCGATACGCCGATCGATATGCCACCTCCGCGTCTTGCCCGCGAGGCGACGACTTTGGGCGAGACCGAGATCCCCGAAGGCGCGTTCGTGTTCCAGGTGCTCGGAGCGGCCAATCGCGACCCGCGGCGATTCGATGCCCCGGATGAGTTCCGTATCGAGCGGGCACCCAATCCGCACATGACGTTCAACCAGGGAATCCACAGTTGTGTCGGGGCCCCCCTGGCGCGACTCGAAGGTGAAGTCTTCTTCACCAAGTTCCTGACTCGTTACCCCGACTTCAGCGCCGGCGACGAGCCTGCTCGCCTTCGCGCCGGCCACGTGCAGGTTCGTGGCTTGGAGACCTTGCCGGTTCGGCTCTGACCGCGCAGGCCTCGCCCCTCGCGCCCCACCCGGCCGCCGTCCCGCCGGTACATGAACCCACATGGGACGGCGGCCACCAGACCACAGCCCACTCTGCGCATCCGCGCCCGGGCCACATTTCCACCGACATTGCTTGAATCCTCGTCGGAGTTCGCTCGAACCGACCGAGTTTCTCGAGTAGCTTTCAACAAAGAAAGGCCAGTTCTGATGACGTACGTAATCACCCAGCGATGCGTCGGTATCAAGGATTCTTCGTGCGTCGCGGTATGCCCGGTTGATTGCATCAAGCCTCTCCCTGAGGACGAGGAATTCGGTCAGGTCGATCAGCTCTACATCGACCCCGACACCTGCATCGAGTGCGGGGCATGCATGCCCGCATGCCCCAACGATGCGATCTTCGCGGACGAAGACGTCCCTGAGGAGTACACCGGTGACATCGCCGCCAACGCCGACTATTTCCTGTCGAAGTCCTGAAGGGACCCCAGCTGATGAGTGAAGTGAAGCTACGAGAAACAGCAGAGAAGCATGCCGCCGCGGTCGTTGCCGGCGATGTCGACTCGGTTGTGTCCGATCTGGATTCAAGCCTGCACGAGCACATTCCGGCCATGGTTGCAGCCATGCCCCAGAACCTTTCCAGTGCCGAGTTGTCCTCTCTGACCGCGGAAGCCAACGGCGGAACGACCGACACCCGGTATATCGGAAGTTCCGGGAGCATCGTCGTCCGTGCCACGTGGGAACTGCGTGGGGATCGCTACGTCGTCACCGCAGCCGCGCCGGTGGAATGAGAACCGACATGCCTCCTTTCTACGTCGCCATCGTCGGATCCGGTCCGGCCGGATTCTTCTCCGCAGCTGCGTTGCTCAAACTGAAAGACGTCGAAGTGCACGTCGACATGTTCGAGCGGCTGCCCACCCCCTGGGGATTGGTGCGGTCCGGTGTCGCCCCAGATCATCCCAAGATCAAGATGGTGAGTGCCGTGTTCGCGAAGACGGCAGATCACGAGCGATTCCGGTTCTTCGGTAACGTCGAACTGGGCAAGGACATCACCCGCGGAACCCTGCTCGATCAATACGATGCGGTCATCTACGCCGTCGGTGCACAGGAAGACAGACGGCTGGGTATCCCGGGGGAGGAACTGGCCGGAAGCGTGGCCGCGACAGATGTGGTCGGATGGTACAACGGCCACCCCGATTTCGTATCGGCTCCTGTCGACCTCTCCGCCGAACGCGCCGTGATCTTCGGCAACGGCAACGTCGCCTTGGACGTCGCTCGCATGCTCGCGATGTCACCGGCAGATCTTCGTGCAACCGACATCGCCGATCACGCTCTCGAAGCGCTCGAATCGAACAGCATTCACGATGTGACAGTGCTGGGTCGCCGTGGCCCTCTGCAAGCAACCTTCACACCCGCCGAACTGCGGGAACTCGGAGAGCTCAGTGGGGTGTACGTCGACATCGACCCAGCGGATCTCGAGGACATCACCGAGGAAGATCTCGATGCGGCTGGGTCGATCGTCCGCCTCAATATCGAGGCCCTGCGGGATCTGGCGGGACGAGATCGGTCACCTGAGCAGACGAAACGGATCGCACTTCGATTCCGTCGCTCTCCGCTCGAACTTCGCGGCGATACGCGTGTCGAGAACGTGGTGCTCGCGCGTAACGAATTACGCGTCGACAGCACGAACGGAGTGAAAGCTGTCGACAGCGGTGAACGGGAAACCGTCGAAGCGGGATTGGTGATTCGTGCGATCGGTTATCGCGGGTCCCGTCTCGACAACGTTCCGTTCGATGAGCAGCGCGGTGTCATCCCGAACGAGGACGGCCGCGTTGTCGGCGGAGACCGAGAGTACGTCGTCGGCTGGATCAAGCGTGGTCCGTCGGGAATCATCGGAACCAACAAGAAGTGCGCCCAGGACACCGTGGACACCGTCGTCCGCGACATCGCTGACCTTGTCAAAGAATCTCGCCGTGATTCGGACTACCGACCGAACGCTGTCTCTGTGAACCGACACCCTCAGGTAGTGCTTGCGGAGCATTGGAATGCGATCAACGAGTACGAACTCGAGGTCGGTAAGAGATCCGGCCGCCCAAGGGTCAAACTCTGCACCATTCCCGAGCTGCTCGAGGCCGCTCACGCCATGCGTGTGTCCGCACAGAAGTAGCCACTGCGACGCGAGGCACCACGAACTACTGAGCGTGAAGAACCTGTCCTATCCCCGCTGCGCCGGGGCCCGGCCACCCGGCCAGGCCCCGGCGCAGCTCGTTGTCTGCGAAGCGTGACTACCGAACCGGTGTCGACGGCTTCGCCGACTGGGCCATCCCGAAGGCGGGATGTGTCCTGCAACTGCCTCTGGCGGAAGAAGCTTCCGGTCGATTCTGCAATTTTGAGACAGGTCGTGGACGGCGTGCGTCGTGAAGTAGGTGTGGAGGTCGGGTATCGGTGTGGCGTTGCACCGAGCCGCTGAACGATTTCGGTGCTCACCGGCCACAGCGAAGAAATGGCGGATCGTCACCGCGCCGGTGGCTCCGCGGCGATGAACGACGTCTCGAGCCAGCCGCGCACGTGCAAGCACCGGACCCGGACGAATCGAACACCGAATCATCAGTTGCGGTTGACCCGCCGGCGCCGCATCGAGCAGGAGCGGCCCGGTGGCCTTGTCCAGGGCCAGGTCCTCGCCGAGAGAATGGGCTGGACCGTCGAGTCGGAGGCAGCAAGAAACGGCCTGCCACCGATCGATTCGGGGGCAGGCCGTGTTCGCGGGTGGTGTTCGTCCCACGGGTCGGATCTCTCGTGTCTCGACCCGTGGGACGAGGTCTGTTATTTCTGTGACTTGCTCCGGTCGACGATGGTGTTGCGGAGGATTCCGATGTTCTCGACTTCGACCTCGACGACGTCACCGGGGTGCAGCGACTCCGGAGGAGTGCGACCGGCTCCGACGCCGGTGGGCGTGCCGGTAGCGATGACATCGCCCGGAAGCAACGTAATGGTGTCGGTGATGTACTCGATGATCTGCCCCACCGAGAACAGCAGGTCCCGAGTGTTGCCATCCTGCTTGGTCACGCCGTTGACTCGGGTCTGCACGCGCAGGCCGGTCGGGTCGGGCAGTTCGTCAGCGGTGACGATCACAGGACCGATCGGCGCCGACTTGTCGGGGTTCTTTCCGAGAGTCATGCTCGGTGTTTCGAGCTGCTTGGCGCGGGCGGTGACGTCATTGAACCCGGTATAGCCGAGCACGTGTTGCTGGGCGTTGTCTGCGGTTGCAGCCCAGATCTTCTCGCCGATGACGGCGGCGAGCTCGCATTCCCAGTCGAGCCCCTCGTTGAGGGGGACCGGAATTTCGGTACCGTCGGCGACGAGGGTGGAGCCGAATCGTCCGATCACGAATGGATGCTTCGGGAGGTCGAGGTCTCCGAGACGCTTCGATTCCTCGGCGTGGGAGAGGTAGTTGATTCCGAGGATGAACACCCGGGCGGTCTCCGGCACGGCGGGGGCCTGCTCGAGGTCGGCCAGATTGAGACTCGGGCCGGCTGGTTCCGCGGCGAGAGCGGCCGCGGTGTCGCTGTAGAAGTTGGCGGCAGTGCCCAGCGGGGCAACCTTGTCACCGTCGACGGCGCCGATATGGCGCACCCCGTTTTCGAGGTATCCGATCAAACGCATGAGAGTTGTTCTCCTTCACCGGGTGAGGTTCGACCCGGTCGTGGGGTTGTGGTTAGTTGGGGCGGAAGCCGAAGTCGACACCGGTGACGGTTTCGTCCCAGCGGGCGGTGACGTACTTCGGTTGGGTGTAGAACCGCCAGGCGGCGTTGTTCAGGCCGGTGTCACCGAAGACCGAGTTCTTCCAGCCGGCCACCGAATACGGTGCGACCGGGACCGGGATCGGCACGTTGACCCCGACCATGCCCGCGGACGCTTCGCGCTGGAACTTGCGGGCCGCACCACCGGAGGCGGTGAAGATCGACGCCCCGTTGCCGTACTCGTGCTCATGGATCAGCGCCAACGCCTCGTCGAGGGTATCGACCCGGACCACCACCACGACCGGCCCGAACACCTCGGCCTGATAAATCTCCGCGGTCGGATCAACATTGTCGACGAGGGTGGGGCCAACGTAGAAACCGTCCTCGAAACCGGGCACCACCTCGGTCGAGCGGTCCACCACCACGGTCGCGCCGGCCCGCTGTGCGGCCGCGACGATGCCCCGGATCCGTTGCTGGGCGGCGGCAGAGACGACCGGCCCGATCTCGGATCTGGGGTCGTTGCCCGGTCCGACGACGACCGCGTTCGCCCGCTCGGACAACGCAGCGACCAACTCGTCACCGACCCCGCCGACCGCCACAGCCACCGAGATCGCCATGCACCGCTGCCCGGCGGCACCGAACCCGGCCGAGGAAATCGCGTCCGCGGCCGCCGCGATCGGGGCGTCGGGCATCACGACCAGGTGGTTCTTCGCCCCACCGAACGCCTGGACCCGTTTGCCGGCGTTCGCGGCCCGTTTGTAGATGCTGTGCGCGATCGGGGTCGAGCCGACGAACGAGACCGCGGCGACCTCCGGGTGATCGATCAGCGATTCGACGACCTGCTGCCGGCCGTGGATCACCGTGAGCACACCGTCGGGCAGGCCGGCTTCCTGGGCGAGTTCGGCGATCCGCAGCGCCGGGCCCGGGTCCTGTTCGCTGGGCTTGAGGATGAAGGTGTTCCCGGCGGCGATCGCGACGGCGGCCATCATCAGCGGGATCATCACCGGGAAGTTGAACGGGGTGATTCCCAACACCACCCCGAGCGGGTGCAGGGTGGAGAAGGTGTCGATCCCGCGGCCGGTCTGCTCACTCATCTCCCCCTTGAGTAATCCGGGTACCCCGCAGGCGAGTTCGACCGAGTCCAGGCCCCGGGCCACCTCGCCGCGGGCGTCGTCGAGGGTCTTGCCGTGCTGGGCGGTGATCAACTCGGCCAGCTCGTCCTGATGGCGGCGGATCAGATCCCGGAAGGTGTAGAGCACCTGCGCGCGGCGGGCCGAGGGCAGATCACGCCAGGCCGGGAACGCGGCCACCGCCGACGCCACGGCCTGCTTGACGGTGTCCTCGTCCGCCAACGCGACCGCCGCCAACACGGCACCGGTCGCCGGATCGACCACCGGCAACCGATCACCCGCCGACACATGCGGCCGACCCTCGATCCAATGGGGAATAGTAGTGGTCACAACGACCCTTCCGGTTCTGTGGAAATATTATCTGGCGACAGCCGCAAGCACGGTATTGCGCTACAGTACTTTTCAGCTCCGGGACTACTTCTTCCCGAAGAAGGCCGTCCAGTCGCGGGCCTCTTGAATCTGGTCGATTCGCTTCCGCGGGTGCTCCGGGAATCCGGGCGCTCCTTCGCCGTAGTTCGCCCACATGCTGATGTAGAGCGCATCGTAGAAGGGGAAGCTCTGCCTCAGATTCTCGTGATCGTCGGGATAAAGGACGGCCATTCCTTCCGCGAAGAAGGCTAAGGACGCGGCGTGCTGGAGCAAATCTTCCGAGAGCGGCGGCAAATCCTTCTGCGAGGATTGCGGTAGATCCTTCTGTAAGGAGATTGCAATACCCGCCTCGACGCAGTCTGCCATCTTCACCAGTACGGGATCGGTTATCGAATACTTGCGGAGAATCTTGCGGAAGGTCGATCCGTCGGCGTCTAGGGGGCCGAGTTCGGCGCCGGGAATCGTCAGGGCGATCGCGTCGGCAGGGACGTCCTCCCCCTCGTCGACGAAATCGAATTTTGCGTCTGCATCAACGAATCGGTCGACGAGCCAGGGCGAGGCGACGCGGTCGAGATGGAGACGGGGACGGGTTACCCACAGCATCAGGAACTACCTTTCGATCGAAGAAGAAGTTTGTATGTTTACGTGCGCTCGGTCACAGTCGGCGGCACATTGGACAGTTAACGGGAGCACAACGACGCACGTCCTGTACCTCGGGCCCAGAATTTGACGCGAATTTGGACCGCGAGAGCGGGGCGGCTTCGGAGGGCTCACTCGATTGGACTGGCAGTCCACAAGAGGTATTGTGATCTGGTTAACTACTTCGACCTGAAAAAGTCGGGGTGTGGCGGTGCGTGATCAGCCAGTCCTGAAACGGGACAATGGCCTCAACCCTTGGGCTAGAAGGGATTGA
>NZ_JBIRXS010000045.1:0-38584 GCF_044389235.1 Rhodococcus sp. NPDC019647
GATCGGGGGGACTTACGGCCAACCCAATCCTGACCGGCCGAGAACAGCCAAATCATGCTCACCGTGGCGCCTCATTTTTCAGGTCGAAGTAGCTAAGGAACGGGCGTCTCCCTGCGGCGATAGTTCGTCGGCGATGACGCATCACTCTTCGCCGTGGGATTCAAGAGTGTGCATCCCACACCGGTCGCCGCGAACTACAGTGCGGTCGGCGTGAATCCCAGTCGTTTTCTTGATCGTTCTGCAGGACGCAGTATCAACTCGTGCGTCCTGCACGAAAGCTCGCCAGTCGCCAGCTATGCCCTTCTTCGAGCACCCGACCTGTTAGCGCAATTACAGAGTCGTCTTGGCTTGTTCGCAAGGACCGCTTCGACCTCGGTCAGGATGGTGAGTAAAGGTCAGCGACCGCCGGGCATCGCGGAATCTTCTGTCTAGTACTTTCGGATATGTCATGCCGACAGGGATGCCGACAGGGATGCCGACAGGGATTCCGTTGCAACGCGACCTCAAGGCTCTACCGGGGCACGAAGGTCGAGAGTCAGCCCGGCCTCGACGACGAAGCGCAAGCCGTCAAAAAGTCATAGCCGACACGATCGCAAAGCTGGAAGAGTTTCCCTCCAAATTGCAGCGGTCGTTGCGCGCGCTTTCCAGTTGTTTTCAGTATTAATAGATCCTTTCGCATGCCAGCAGCCAGCCACTCGGGTGTCATCGGCACCGTGCTAAATGGAGGTTTGGCGCGATCGACCGTTTCGTTGGCACCCCGTCTCCTTGGATGCATCCGTCCGTGGTTCCTGCCCGAATGTTCCGCCGATTCGTCGCCGGCCCGATTTACATCGAACAATGCGCTCCGGCCTATACGCCGAGAAAGACCGCTCGATTCCTTCAACATGGCTCAGCTGCAGATTGCGCGTGTGATGTTGGTCGACTGGGGATTGCCGGTGATTTCGCGGTGGACTTTACTTACGTCGTTCCCCATCATTTGTTGTTGGCGGCCCGCGTAAAGTCGTGTGTGTAACTCGATGTATCACCTACTTTCTTTCATCACGTGACGTTTCAAGGGTGGTGTAATTACCTACCTAGTCGCAAAGCTATTTGATCAAATATTTCCGCCTTGGGTAGGTGTACCGATCGCATACGATTCGGAGCCAGATTCACGCCCGGAGAGGCTTCCGCGCGTCATTTTCGGGTTTTATTTAACTCGGCGTGTCGCTGCGCGGTTTAGTTAAACCGAAAGAGCAGGATTTAAGGCATGACAACTCGGAAAAGTCGGGGCGGGCGCCCAGCCCGCGACGTCGCCGTTCGCCATATCGGGGTTGAGTTTCCCGCGGAGATCGCCGACCGGATTCTCGCACCGGTTGACGATGGTCGGGTTAAGACAATCACCGATCGAATGATCGCGCTCGTTCAGCTGGCACTTGAGAACGAGCCAGCGATTCCGGCGCAGGCCAGACAGGAAGAGTTGCCAATGACGGGCTGAACAGAGCCCAGAAAAGGCGAAACCCCCCTTCGCTCGCCAGCTCCGGGGGTTCCGCTCGTCGTACAAACCGCCACGCAATGGAGGAGGTCTGCCTTCTATGAGTATAGAACGCGCGATTCGTCGTGCGCACGCGACACGACGTGATATTGGTGTTCGTGACGTCTCATCTCAGCGTCGACGTGGGAATTCCGTGGACGCAGACACTTTGCCGCCGGCTCTTCCGGCGATCATGCACGCCGTGAGGGGGTGCCTCTTCCACTAGCGAAAACGTCGGTGGGTCCCACCCTGTCCGGATGAGACCCACCGCTCATATTTGGCCGTTCCAACACGACCGCTCCTGTGATTGGCAGTCCCGCGAGCAGTCGTGTCGATACCGTGCGCTCTTGCCAGGGTAAGCCATGTCCCGCTGCTGATGCCAGCGACTCACGGCAACAACCTGGTTAAGGGTGCGTGAAAGGCGCGTCATGCACCCCAATTCTGCGACCTCTGCGGTCGCAATTTCCGTCAACTCTGTTCAGATTGCCCCTGTCAATGAGGCACCCTCGCCCATTGACATCGAATGGAACGCACTCGTCTCCGCCGCTGTCGAACGGGTTAATCAAGTCGAGCGGCTTAACGCGGAAAGCCAGCAGCGGGGCCGCTCCTGGTCACTGCCCGTTGACCCTGGCCGCCAGGCATCGACGCCGGCGTGGACCGGGCGTGCGGCCTGGCAGCACCAGGTCCGCGAGATGCTGAACTCCTCGACCGGGCGTGAGGTTTGCCGCCGATTCAGGGTCAGCACAGAGTTCGTCTTTGCCGTGGCTGTGACGATGGCCTCGTTCGCAGAGCGGTCGACGGGCCGTCGGGTATGCGCCTCGAGGGACAAGATCGCCCACCGCAGCGGAGTCAGCGTGTCGGTAGTGAAACGCGCCCGAAGGGCACTCCAAACATTCTCCGTCGCCCGCGAGATGGTGCGAGGAAGGTATTTGACGGCTGACGAATCGCACGCTGCTGAATCACACCATGGGCGAATTCAACGTCGCGCGGCCTCTGTTTGGGCACTGACCTCGCCGAAGTCGCTGGTCATCGCTGCTAGGCGCGCGGCGAAGTCGCTGTCCAAGACGGTCCGGCGGTCGAAGGAGGCTGCTCGCTCGCGTTATCCACAGCTGGGCGTTCGTGGCCCCCTATCCCCTTCCAGGGGATTTAAGTTCTTATCTCTTGTTAGAGAGTTATCACCAAAACGCGCGCAGACGCGCGCGGGCAAGCATTCAAGAAATCCAAAGACCCTGGCACAGCAGCCGCGACCGATCGACTTGCAGCGCACCGCCGCTGAGCTGGTCTCTTATGCGCCAGCGTTCGAATCGGCTGGGCACATCGGTGCGATTTGCGATGTTCTTGCAAATGTTGGCGTCGATGTGAACCGGTGGCGTGGGCGGGACATCGCCGCCGAACTCACGCGAGACACCCAGCAACGAGGCTGGATCTGGCCCGAACGCATCGAGCGGCCTGTTGGCTACCTCCGCTGGCGATTGACTCAGATCGATTGGAACCGGCCCTCACCATCTGAGATGGCCCAAAAAGCCGCCCAGGAGGCCCGTCAGCGCATTGCTGACCGCGATGCACGCCTCAGCCGCGGCGACCGTCCGATTGCAGCCCCAGATCATCGTCAGCGGTGTCGGGAGGCGTTCGCGTCGGGGCTTCTCAAGCGACGGAAGGCCGATACGGGAATCTGAATGTGTTGCCGATATGCCTGCTGAAGTCTTATCCCCACCCATTACTCGCATGGTGATGGAGAGGGAGAGTGACGACGCGGCGCGAGTCCTCAGGGAGTGGCGAGCCGCGGCATCGCTGTCACCCGAACCCCCTCTTCGGATGATGCGTCGGGGTCGATTCCGGGCGCGGACAGGCGAGGCGTGAGGGCACATTGACCCGCGGCCTATGGCGCGCCTCTCAGTGTGGCGAGTGTTAGCCCAGCCCTGGAAGTCTTGAGCGGGTGCCCGAGCGGGCGAACCGATCGCATTGCGCGTGGCGGGGCCCCGTCAGTTGGCAGGAGCGAACTGGAAAGCGCGGACCTCCTGCGGGACCGGCAGGGGACGCAAATCTTCGCAGCCCGTTCCCGTGCGGCCTCGAAGGACGGCGACGCTGGTCCGTGTGGCCACCTTCGAGCGGTTTCCTCTGCGAGTAAGGGCCCTCTTTGGCACCGTCTCATCCTCATCAACCAGGACAGGCGGAACACTCTCGTCTATTCCACCGCCGAACACCCAGACGGCGGCGGCCTTCGCCTCCCCCACCACCGCATCCGATGCATCCGAGACTGCGAGAGACTTTGTTCGGGAACGCGATTAAGAACTTCAACGGCGCCCCGACTCCTCCCCCGTTTGAGAGATCGGACCGTGCTCACCGATACGGGCGCGGTCCACACAAGGCTCGCTCGCCCAACGAGCGGAACTAGCCGTCTCAAGGCGTCCATCGCGTACACGGCACCGTGGCGGCCTTGCACGTGATCCACGCACCCTTGCTGTGTCTTGTCCGCCGTCCCTATTCGTTTCCTCGCTCTAGATTGTGCCCACTCCCCCAGCGGAACATTCAGTTGTTGCCTGTTGCGACGGACGCCTTCGTGTCGTTCCATGCGTGTGGACATGCGACCTCTCGCGGAGGATTGCGCACTGAGAAGAGTGCCTGACAACGGAGAGCCACGGCGATTGAACGGTTCCAGCGGTTTAGTGGAACGCGCGTCCCCGACGCTCCCGCCGAGTCGTAGGTGCGACTTTCGAATCCCACCGTGGTCGTCCGAGGTGCTCGCACTGCCCCCGACCCGCCACCAAAATGTAGCTCCTGCTCCTGATCCGGCGGCATCATCGAATTAGAACGGGGCACTCTTGAGCGAGTCTTCCGACCGGTGGGTGAACGATGAGCTTGTCGGGAGCGGCGGATGACCTCATTGGAAGCGGATTCGTCACGCTCGAGTCCACCGGAAACACTGATGGCGGTCGCCAATTCCCGGACGGTGTTGTATTTGTACCGCGTCGGACCGACCGCGATCTTGAGCCTTCGTCTCAGTCGGCGGGGCCGACGCACTCGGTGACGCACCGTGCATCACCCAGGATCCGGTCGGGCAGTGCCTCGACGAGGCGAGCAACCATGGCCAGATGCAGGGGCTCTACTTTGCCGATCGGTACGGACGTCGAATCCGACGCTCGTTTCGAGGCGAAAGGCTACGCATGCCGCATGCAGGGTGGCCGTACCGGATCCCGTCGGCAGGAGGTGCCTTGCCGTCCGGCGACAGCCCAGGTGATGCATGGTGCATCACCTGGAGGTGCACTCGAGTGGATCGCAGAAACCGGACCGCTCAGAGAAGCAGAGCTTCGGTCCGGCGGATACGACGACCTTCAGACCGGGTAGCGCTAGCCCATCGGGGATGCAGCGTGCATCACCGATGCGCTCACAGAGCGTGCAGGGATGCAATCCCTGACGCGTTCGCCGGGGTGCCGGGAATCGGATTGAACTCGCTTGCGTGTCGAGTATTCGAGCGAGACAGCCCGGGTGATGCACGGTGCATCACCAAAGCTGCCGTACGGCGGAGGACCTAACCGGAAAGCGTCAGCAACGGTGCCTTTAGCCCATGTGGTGAAATCGGCAATCTCCTTGGTCTGTCCGCGAACAGACGGATCCGGTGCGTCAGTCCGTCCGGCCCGGTGGACTGGGAAGTGTCTCGGTAGCCGATGCCGGGCGGGCAGCCGTCGAGTGGATCGAGGGATCCGGCCGCTCGGAGAAGCAGCATTTCGGCCCGGGGGGCATGCGACCTTCAGGCCGGATGCTGCTATCTCCTCGGTGATGCACGGTGCATCACCGAGGATCCCAGTTCGGCCTTTTACACTCGGTGTGACTGCATTCGGGAGGAATCGCGTCCGATGATGCACCGTGCATCACCGAAGCGCGACCGGGTGGTGGCATCGACGAGTGAACTACCACGGCCAGATCGAGGAGCTCAGCTTTTGCCGATCGGGATGGATGTCGATTCTGAGAGGACGGACATAGCGCCTACCGGCCCCGATCGTCGCGCCGCAAGACCACGCATGCCGCATGCAGGGTGGCCGTACCGGATCCCGCCGGCAGAAGGTGCCTTGCCGTCCGGAGACAGCCCGGGTGATGCACGCTGCATCACCCGGGGGTTGTCGGCTCGGACTTGCTAGACGTGGGTGGTGCACCATGTTCGAGTGGATCGCGGAGACCGACTCGCTCGGAGAGGCAGAGCTTCGATCCGGCGGACACGACCACCTTCAGCCCGGGCGGTGCTAGTTCATCGGTGATGCAGCGTGCATCACCGATGCGCTCACAGAAGGTGCGAGTCCCGCTCGATAGAGCGAGTAGCTCGACCTGACCGCCCCCACCGCGGTGATGCACGGTGCATCACCCGGGCTCCCGGCGCGGACTTTTGCTTTCGGTGTCACTACACGTGCGAGGAATCGCTTCCGGTGATGCACGCTGCATCACCCAGAGTGCGACACGCCGCCGGAGGTCTCAGGCGAAAGCTCCCCCGCCCATTACGCTCCTTCTAAATACATGCAAAGCATGCGTACAGATTGGAGGGCGATGAACGCCGGAGTGACATCCGAAATGGTGGCCACCACTCAGTCGACAGGTCGGGCCTCGACCAAGCCGAAGCCAGCCGCGCGTAAACCGGCAGGCAGGAAGACCGCGAGTCGATTCCGCAAGTTCGCTGGCGGCGAAGATAGCGAGGAACTGGCGGCCGCAGCGTCCTCTGATGTAACTACGCCAGTGAATGGTGATGCAAATTCTGGCGGCATCACCGCCGCGCTCGCCGGATTGGCGGCGGCTGATGGTCAAACCGTGGTGCAAGTTCCGGTACACCAGACCGTTCCTCATCCGTTCAATGACCCAGGCAGGTCCGAGCCTCAGGTCGGCGATCCGAAGTGGGACGAGCTGGTCAATGGGGCGAGGGCCAACGGCATTAAGGTCCCCGGACTCCTAGTGACACGCAAGGGGTTCCTTGCGAAACGGCCGGACCTCGCTAACGCTATCGGTGACGACGCCGAGTATGTCGTCATCTACGGGCACCGCCGCCGTGCGGCCGCTATTGCGGCCGGCTTGGCAACGATTCCTGCGGTGATCGATGACGCCGTGATGGATGATCATGGCGACCTTGATGCAATGACGCTCGAGAATCTTGGACGCCAGGATCTTTCCGAGATCGCGGAAGCCCAGATGTTCGCTCGGTATTCCGAGTTGGGGCTGTCGCAGCGCGCCATCGCCGAGAAGCTCGGTGTAGACCAGGCAACGGTATCGCGGCGGCTTTCGCTGCTGCTGCTCGTTCCCGAGGTTCAAGCAGCGATTGCAGAGGACGTCATTCCTAGCGCCGAAGGCGCCGCTCTGGCGGGGGCGCTGCCCTACGGGCCGGTGCGGAGTTGGCAGAAGAAGGCCGATCCGGCTCAGGGCACGGATGCTCGTCGGGCCGAGCAACTTGCGGCGTTCGCGCTGATGTCTGATCGGGAAATGAGTCCGACTCGTGCCGCTGAACGTGTGTTGACCGAGCGGAAGTCTCGGGAGCAGGCGTTGGCCGCGGGACTCGAGATCGTGGATCCACGCGAGCGATTTGGCGACAGCTTTCATGAGCATCGATTGTTTGAAGTCTCCGATATCGATCTCGCGAGCGCGAACGTTGTCGGCGCGATCGATTCCAGCCAGGGAACGCTGGTGTTCTATGCAGTTGACAAGCCGATTGGCGAGACTGAGGATGCCGGCGAATCGGCTGCGACGTTAGCGGCGGAAGCTCGAGCGGCAGCACAGAAGGCGCGTCGAGAAGCGGGCAAGAAGCTCGTGGCTTCTGTTCCTTCGCGGGAGAAGCTGGTGACCCATTTCATCGACCAGTACGCCTACGGTGTCTCCGCTCTGGCTACGAGTGCGGAGGGGTGGCGACTGGCACAGGAGTATCTGAGACTCGAAGGTCTCGACGCGACCGAATTCAGAATGAGCGCCCAGAACGGTGACGAGAAGCGTCGCGTTGAGATCGCTTGGGCCTGTGCGGTCGCGGGATACGAACTTGCGGCGTCCAACGGCTCGGAGGAGTGGGGACCTTCGGACCTGACGTACTTGGATCTGCTGGCCGAGCGCGCCGGGTACAGACCGACAGCGTGGGAGGAAGCACGCATTGATGCTGCACGCCGTGCATTGCGTGTCGCCGATTGATCGGGGTGATGCACGGTGCATCACCGATTCGTATTGCCTCGGCCGGGTGATGCACGGTGCATCACCCGGGAGTGGACATCAGCCAAATCAAGATACTTAACTTCAAGGAGTTCCCGTGGCTACCTATGCAGTAGCAACACTGTCAGGCAGTGCTGGCAAAACGACTACGGTCACCTCGACCGCCACTTTGCTTGCTCAAGACGGATACCGCGTGCGAGTCATCGACATGGACAGTCAGGCAAATGCGAGTACGTGGCTCGGCTATCCGGAGGCCTCCGGTAAGACCGCCGCCGACGTTTTGCGGCGCCAAGCCTCCATCAAGGAGGTTGAGCGCCCAGCACGGGTGCTGCGGGGGTACGACGAAAGCGACCGGCCCGTCTACGAGGAGATCTCGAACCTCACAATCGTGCCCGCCGCACGCGACACACTCGACAAGCTGATCGTGGAGTTGCCTGCCGTGACGGGCGGTGTACTTCATCTGCGTGACGCTCTGGAGGAATCGGATCCAGTCGACGTCACCTTGATCGACTCCCCCGGCTCTCTGAACGTTTTGGTGATCGCTGGAATTCTCGCGACGATGGTCGATGAGGAAAGTCCGTACGGTTCGTGGGGTCTGATCACGTGCACGAAACCTTCCGGTAAGGAGAACGAGGGCATCCCCGCGTTGGAGCAGGAACTGCGGAAGATCAAGCGGACGTACCGAGTGGACGTGCCGCTGCTGTCTATCGTCCCCTGCGCAGTCCCGCCGATCGGCGATGTCTACCGTGAGCAGATGGAGGATCTGCTGAGCGAATATGGGGACAGGGTGACGCCCCCGATCCGTCGTGCGAGCATCGTGGACGAGGCCTACACGAATTATGTTCCTGTGCCGATCTACGGTTACCGGGCGAAGACGGTTACCGCCGACTATCGAGCCGCGCTGACTCATATGCAGAAGCTGGGGCTGTTCGGACAACGGGCGGCAGTCGCGTAGGGGCTGGAGACCACCCGTGGTGAACGATGTTGGGCGGCATATGCGGCCTTCGCGTGGGACCAGCACAGTCAATGTGCCCCATGATCTGCACGCGCTCGTTCGGGCTGCTGTGCGGCTCGTGCGGCGTAAGACTGGGCGGTCGTACTCGTTGATGCAGTTCACGCAGGAGGCGTTCGCGGCGCAGCTGAGAGTGATTGCGGAGACCTACAACGATGGTCGCGCGATCGAGCCTGACGCCGAGCCTCTGGAGCCTGGCAAGGCTGTGTGAGGCAGCGTGGGCTGTGATGCGGTCCAGGAGTGGGTGACGAACTTTTGAAGACTGTGCGTCGTCGTACGGAGGTAGATCCGCTTCTGGCTGTGTTCCCTGCATAGGGATTTTCGCCGCGCTGAAGCAAGTTTCGGTGTCTGTCCTGGGCATGCCGGTCGCTGGAGGTCAGTGGGAGCGCTACGCGACACACGGTGGGGTGAGGCGTTGAATTCGCCGAGTCTGTGCCGAGAGTGGTGACCTGTCAGCACAGAGGGACTAAGCCCCATAGAGGCCCGGGTACTGGTCCGTCCCGGTATCGGCAGGGATCGCCGTCGGTATCGACGATGGCGGGGACAGCAGCGTCCGTTCTAGCCTTTCGAGGGCGCAGCTCGTGTCCTCAGTCCGCTCGGACGTCGAGATACAGCCGCAACGCTTGCTCGACCAGTGCGCTGCGGCTCCCTGCAGACCATTCCTCAGCGAGCGCATCGAGCGTGGCGGTATCTGATGCGATGATTCCGGCGAGCGGTACGCGTGCTTGTATCTCGCTGTGCCGGCGCCGCCGGGGTTGGGCGCCGACGTCGCGTCTTTTGAAGAGGCCTCCGCTGGTCTGTACAGGCTCGGTAGTCCAATGACGTTGAAGTTCGTGGGCGTGCTTTTCGACCGCATCCAGAACGACCTGGCCGTAGGCGCGCGCGGTCGCCCGGTCGCGGTGGCGCTCGTTCAGGGTCAGTTCGCGTAGTGCCGTGTACACGGCTGGGGGTAGATACACCTCGGGTGGAGCGATTCGTGTCGGTGCGGTGTCGCTGCGGGGTTTGGCTTTTCGGCGGGGAGGAGCGACCAGGGTTGCCGCCTCCGGTATAGGGAGTGCGGGTTCTGGTTCGAGTTCATCTGCGTCAGTCGACTCTTCGTCGGGGACTGGTGCCGGTTGCGGCGCCTCAGCGGTGGGTTCCGCATTGACTTGGTGCGGGCCGTCGTCTCTGCTGTTATCCGGGGCCGCTGGTTGCGGATCTGGTGAGTCCGCTGTTGTTTCGGTGACGATGCTCAGCGAGGGAAGTATGTCATCGAGATCGCCGAGAGCACCGGGATTGAATGCGGCCTTCCTGCGTCGTGCACTCATGCCACTCCCCCGGAGACTTCATCCTTCTCCGCAGCAGAGAGCCGACTGAGGACCTCTCGGGTGAGAGATTGGTAGTCCTTGGCGAGTCCGGAAGGGTCGCGGGACCACAAACGTTCCGCGATGTTCTTCTTTTCGCGTAGCCGTTGTATCCGGTTCTTCAGTGGATCCTCTGCGACTGCAACCAGCTCCGAGGGCGTGATGTGTCGGATTCGAAGATCGACTGCGGCTGCGCGATCAGACCGAATGAAGGTTTCGAACGGGGCGGCGCCGCTCCCTTCGAGTAGCTCCTCTACCTGTTCGAATACTTCGCGGTTGCGGGCGGTCGCGCGGGGGTTTGCGTCAAACAGCACAACACCGAGAAGTTTGATGAGGGAACCGCTCTTGCGGGCCCGAAGGTATCGGGCTGCGAGGAGTTCCACACCGGACAAGCTGGCGTCGTCATCTTTGGTCGGCACGAGCAGATATCGCGCGGTACCGAGCAGGGCATCGAGGAGGGGGGCGTCTCCTGGTCCGGAGTCGATGAGGATCAGGTCGTACTGCTCGGCTGCCTGCAAGTCGATGAGGGTGGAGACGAGATTGCCCCTCAGGTCCATCCCTGATTGAGCGGCTGTGGCGGCGATGGCACCGATGACTGCGAGCGCCGGCCCACCGGGAATGAGGTCGAGGTTCGGGCGGACGTCTCGCGTCGGTTCGAGCGGGTGCGCGTATTGAAGGGCCATGCTGAGCCCCTTCCCTCGATCCCCCTCGACACCGAGATCCGAGGACGTGACGTTCGCTTGCTGGTCGGCGTCGACGACGAGCACCCGCCGGCCGGCAGCAGACACCATGCCTGCGACGGCTGAGACGATGGAACTCTTACCGACACCGCCTTTTTGATTGGCGACAAGCACACTGCGCGGGGGCTGCGTTGGCGACATGCCTAGCAGGCTACGGCGATGCGGCCGGGTGGACGGCCACCGACACACCCCATTGGTAAGGCGTTCTCACAACCCATTACAAGGACCTGGGTCATGGCCATGCAACGGCAGCTGTCAAAAGGTCTTCGAGAAGGTTCGACACCCGATCAGCATTCAGGTCAGATCTGTGGCCTCTGAAAACGCAGTGTACAAGATCGTGCGATAGCTCTTAGACATGGTCGTAGATAACGCGATATTGAAGGTGGTGACGAAGGCCTAGCGTTTGGTCATTGACGTGCCGTTGGGGCAGGTCATCAGTAAGGGGATTGGTACGACCGCTTACACGGTGTAAGTTATGGGCGTTGCGCAGGTGTTACACACGGACGCAGTTAAGGCCATACGTAAGGCCGCAAGGATAACTGCATGTCAGGGCCATTTTGTGCAGTGCTGGAACAAGAGGCTGGACCGCTTTTGTGGGGAGGGTATGACGCTGACGCCGTCACGCGCGCTAGATGAATGCACGAACAGCGCAGTCGAAAACAGGGTAGATCGGCATAGGAGTCGGCACTCCCGGAACATGACGGAGAGGGCCAACACTCCCGGTGCCCCAGAGCCCTCAGTGGAGGCGGGGTGTCCGAGGAGTGCTGAATTCCCCACGCAGAGGCGGGAAACCATGAAATCCGGCATTCCCCACGGAATGGGGGAGGGGTCACATCCGCGCGTATGGGCAGATGGTGCGAGCGCTTACGACGACAGCGGATCGGCGTGCAAGCGGGCGGCCTCTTTCGCTAGCCGAATTCTGAAAACAAGGTCAGATGAACGGTTGTGCGTAAGGCCATATCTAAGGCCATGCATGAGGCCATACGCAATCGAGTAGGCGTGGCGTGGATTCGCGCCAATACCCCTTCAGGGCGCTACTAGCCCTGGGCATCTTCGCCTCGCTGGGCATTAACATCGACCGCCGATCATTGGTTGCAGCCAATGAAAAGTATCCGCAGGCGATTTCGTCACTTGACGAAATGTGAAAACGGTCATTCTTCCCGCCAGCGGGTGCCAGAGTGGGTGCCAGCGCGGAGGGTCAAAGGCTCACTAATCGATCGCGCGAGGCGTAGCGTCGCCCTTGCTAGCGCGGTGATGCGGGTGATGCACGGTGCATCACCCGCGCACGCGGCTTGGACGTATGCGTTCGGTGCGGATAGGTGCGGATACTTCGTGGGAGGAAGTCCCGCGGTGATGCACGCTGCATCACCGCGCCAAGCCGCTGTTGCAGTACCGCCGTAAAGTGCCGCCGCTTCACCCCTCCGATATACGCCCGCTAATGAGGTCCGTTTGAGCGATTGGCATATGCCGACGTCTCGGAAGAATGTCCTGTGGCGCCAGCGCCTCCTATCCCTGAGTGAGGCCGTCGCCGCGCCGCCTGAAATTGATATACGAACCACCGCGAAACTTGACGAACTGAAGTTCTGCGAGCACCAGCCGGATCGACCGCAAGAATGGGCGAGCGGTGCAATGGCTGCGCGCCACGACACTCAGAACGGGAATGTCCATCCACACCCGTCGCGGACTCCGAGCGCGAGGTTAGGGAGAGAGGGTCGAAGCAGGCAGTCGAAGGTTTGCGCGCCCTGCCTCTGGGCCGATGCGAGCCTTGATCGACTATTCACACTGTGCATCCGGATGCCCGTGTCCGGCAATGCGACAGGCGCTGACGAATGCACCTCACGTCAACAGCGGGGACAGGGACCTCCAGCGAACCGAGCGTATCCGCCCTGTGTTGGCGACTCCCGAGGTGAGTCGTCGGGTTGCCACTACGCGGGTCAAGCGAGTAGAGAGCCTCGCGTATCGCGCTGTCATGCTGTTGTGTGGCGCTATCTCGGCGATCGGAGTTGTTTACGCCGCCTCCAGTGGCCAACGTGGCTCAGTGCCGAGACAGCTATCCGCGTTTCGTGGCGGCGTGGTGTGAGTTCAGATTCGTGACGCCCTGGTCAAGCATGTTCACCTATCGGGGGACCACTCGATCTGCGCGCCCGTCTGCGGGCCCTGGCGTTGACTCGGAGTCGTCTACCGTTGGCGAGTTCGGTCGTCCAGGTGTGGTTCATCTTCTCCAGGGTGTGTGGGCGCGGCAGCCCCCGCCAGTTCATTGCAGGGCGAATTCATCTGCCAGGTTTCTCTTTCATCGGTCCAGTTCTTGCGGAACCGGTACGCTCCCGGCGTACCGCGTCACTCGAAGGGACGGCAACGTCGGTCCTCCGGTTCTGCGCTATACGCCGCAGTATGGGGGCGTGCCGGCGCTAGCATGGGCCTTGAAGTGTCTTCTCGTTTGATACGACTGGGTGCGTGTGTGAGGTTGTGGAATGACTCGATGGAGTTCGAGTTCCAGAGCGTTCCACGAGGGTGCCGCCGCTGCGAAATACGGTCGTATGTTTCGAGTGCTCGTGAGCGTCGCCTCTCCGGTGCTAGTGGCGCTATCTCGTCTGCACCCGGACTCTCGAAGTCGCGTGAGTGGTCTTCGTGTGAAGGTTGCATGGACGCAGTGAGATACTTCCGTTCGGAAGATGAGTCAACGTTGAAGCGGCTGGGCTTCTCGTCGTTGATGTGTCTAGATTCTCTGTGGATCGTCGGTCTCCTTGGTGAATCGGGTGGTGTTACGCCGCGGTCCTTGGTCCACGGGGGCGCGGGCCGGGGGAGACTCCTAGTGCTGCGAGTGGGCCGCGCTCCTCGTCGGGCAGTTGGTCCGCTCGCCACTTCTTCACCGCCCGGTAGAGCCACTGACCTACCTGTTCCCCGTCGTCGTTCACATAGTTCGCGGGAACGAGTGCATCGCCGTGTTGCTCACGGTAGGCAGCAATCTCCGCGAGCATGCGACGCCGCTTGCTGTCGGTACGAGTCACGGCGGGTAGAGGGGCGTCGTCCTCGCTCCACACGAATCCGATCGCGTCGAGCTCGCGGATCCGCTGGGCAGGCAGCGTCCCGAGCATCCGAGCGACGCGCTGACGGTACTGCCAACGACCGAGCCTGAACCCACACTCCGTGACGTAGTCCTCGGGTACCCCGGTTCCGGGGTGTTGTTGCCGGAAGGCCGAGTACAGCTCCACTGCTGAGGCTGCGGACCGCTGAGTTCGCATCGAGATCAGTCCTTCTGTGAAAACCCGACATGTCAAGTAGTTAGTCTGATTCGATTATGTCAATCGCTTTAAGCGCGTGTCACGCATGACCCGGCAATCTGGTCGAGGGATTCGGCGCAGCGAGCGGCATTCGGCTCGCCGGCAGTTGCACGACCGCCTCAAATCGTAGTGAGAATGATGCCTGTAGACATGCGGCTTTCGGCACTGAGCGGTTGCGTAGTTGTGATGGGGGGCATAGCTGGTTTGCGCCGACTGCCGGCAGTGTTGATAGATGACCTGGGGTGAGCGTGGGAACGGGTTCTTTTGTTGGAGCTGCTCGGTGGATTCTGAGCCCGAAGTGGTGCTGACGTGACCGCGTGTCTCGGTGGGATGCGCGCAAATACCGCAGCGAAACGTACTCGCTGCAATGGCGATCCGATAGTCTTGCCGGATTCGCAGGTGCGCCTTACTTCGCAGTAGTGTTCGCCGGGAATCGACGATGAAGGAGTGGAACTTTGGCGCGCAAAATTGTTGTCGAACGTCTCGACGACATCGACGGGACGCCGATCAAGAATGGCAAGGGTGAAACCATTGCGTTCTCCGTTAACGGTGTCGACTACGAAATTGATCTGAAACCCAAGAACGCCAAGGAGTTCCACGGAACTCTCAACTACTACATCGAGCATGCAGCTCGCGTTGGTGGGCGGAAGCGTCGGGCGAATGCGGCAGTGGCTCCATCGAATGGGCGAAAGCGGGCAAAGGACATTCGGGAATGGGCAACGACCCAGGGGTATGAAGTGTCCTCGCGTGGACGCATCCCTGCCCAGCTCGAGGATGCGTACAACGCAGCGCACTGATACTTGTGCGTGTACTCGGCCACTGCCTCCAGCCAGGGTATTCGGATTTGGCTGGAGGCCGCGCGGCTGTCCGATCAGGAAGCTGTGGAAGCTTCGATGAGTGCTTGGCGCTGGTTCGCTCCGAGTCCGCCGATCCGGCGGGTCTCGGCGATCGACAGTTCCTCGAGGAGTTTCGCGGCTTTCACTGATCCGACACCGGGAAGTGCCTTCAGCAATGCCGACACCTTCGTCTTCTTCACGATTTCGTCTGTTTCAGCCTTGGCGAGTACCGCGGCCACGGTGAGCTCTCCAGCCTTCACGGCTGAGAGGAGTTCGCTACGCGCTTTGCGGGCTTCGGTTGCTTTCGCCAGCGCGTCGGCGCGTTGTTCTGCAGTTAATACAGGTAGTGCCATGTGGTGCTCCTTGCTGCATCGCTCAGCCAGTTCGTCTGGCTGCTGTTCGCCATAGTGCCAGGTGGCCCGGACATGCGTGGGTAGTGATCGGCTTGAGTCCTACAGTTCGGTGGTCGATTCGGGGGTGGGAGGCGTTGCCGGATCGGGGGAATGAATGGCCATGAAGCAATTTCGCTCCTGAGTGGGAGTGAGATGCTCAGAAAGTCATCACGCACTGTGGTCGGGATCAAGTTGGTTGAAAAAGCGTTGCGCCGTTGACGGTGTACTAGTTCGCGCGGACGTGAACCGGGCGGGCGCCGAATAGCTTGGTGTTGACTGACTGTAGGGCTTTGCGGCCGAGACACCGTAAAACGGCGGGCACCTCCTATCTGGGTCTATCGAGACGCTGACGCCAGGTGTCTTTGCTCGTTGGTCAGCTGGCGAGTCGATGCTGCACTCACTCATCTCCTGCCGGAAGATCTCGGAGGGATACTTCGTGGGTACGTTGGCGCGGCCGTGTGGTTTTCGTTGAGGCGATTCGTGGTGGCCGCGGTCGAGCGGCTTCCTGTGCGATGCGGCGGTCGGATGCGCCCGACGTGGATACCCGACGGTGCGGGGTGGTGTGTACATGGTGGGTACGGCATGATTCGCGATGTCAGGTGTGGTGCGGGTGATCAGGTGGCGTCGGTGGAGGTGAGTGATGGACCCATTCGAGTTCGTTGTTCACATTCCGTGCCCGCATTGTCGTGTGGGCGTGGGGGAGCGCTGTGTCACGAAAGACGGCTATGAACGGAAGATTCCGTGTTTGTATCGTGTGAAGCTCGCGAAATGGTCTGACGCAGAGCAACGACCGGATGCTCCGCCGGATTCGTAGTCAGACGGCTTGACTTAGTATCGGCGACTGTGTGCTTAATTTGTGGGGTGTGCCAGCCGCTGTCGGCGGCGAAGCGCGCGTTGGACTGTCCGGCTGGGTTGAGCACTTTCATGCGGGCGTTGGGTGGATGCGTCTCTTCGCTGCATCGCGTCCCCGGCGCCGACCAACCCATCCGGTCATATCGCTGCTGAGTGGTGGCGGAGCGACTGTGCGATCTGGTGCGGAGTGCTGGATTCATCTGTGCCGATCCGGCTCCCGGGGTGTGATTGCCGTTGCGGGGCACCATTGCGTGACCTTCAAAGAGCCGAGTTTGTTGCCGGTAGGAATCGTAAATGTGCAGGCACCTAGCCAGGCTCCGCGGGATGTGCGCGCCCAGGCGAGCAGCACGCCGGGAACCTGGACATCAAGGTTGAGCCCGTCGGCGCGGACTCGCAACGGGAGGTCGTGAGCGAGGCGTCCGCCGCCGTGCGCGATCGCGGTAGCCAGGTCGACAGTGACCGGCCGGGGTGGGTCTACGGTGCGCCATGGCTTGGGGTCGTGCACTGCCTGCCAGCTCTCGAACATATGTTCTATTATCCGCCACCGTGACGCTTCTCCACCAGCCGGGAGCCGATTTCTGTGTCCGAGGTCAAAAGCATGTTGAAGAAGGAGCGGGCGGACCGGCGATGCTGGTGTGAGTCGATGGGGAAGGCTGGGCGGGGCGGTGGCGAAATGCGTTGTTCGGTTGGCGCAAGGTGGGCGGATATCTGTTTCGACGATTGTGGTCGGGAGTTTGCTGGCCAATTGGTCTCAGCGGTGACCTTTCGGGTGACGTGAGGCATGCCGTCGGACAGGCGACAAGGGCTGTCGGTGGAGCACGTCATACTTGTGTGCCACTTCAGTCCCACAGGTAACAGGAGAACTGCCACATGCGTCGTCGTCCCCGGTCCGCTCTTCTCGCCCTCGGTGCGGTCACCGCGCTCGGCTTGACCGGGTGCTCGGCCCTTGCTGATGCGAACCCGGGAACCGGCTCCCTCGGGGACGCGCCGGCCCTCCCGTCGGTGGGGTTTGATGCGGCACCGGCGTTGGCGAAGCTCGACACCCTGGCGGTCAAGGGCCGCGCCCCGAAGACCGGGTACACCCGTGAGCAGTTCGGCCCCTCGTGGTCCGACGACAACGGCGTCGAGGGCGGCCACAACGGGTGCGACACCCGCAACGACATCCTGCGCCGCGACCTGGTGGACCTGACGTACAAGTCCAGCACCCGGGACTGCGTGGTGGCGACCGGCACCCTGCACGACCCCTACACCGGCACCACCATCGCCTTCGTCCGCGGCCAGGACACCTCCACCGCGGTGCAGATCGATCACGTCGTCGCCCTGTCCGATGCGTGGCAGAAAGGCGCCCAGCAGCTCAGCCCGGAGCAGCGCCGCGACCTGGCCAACGACCCGCGGAACCTGCAAGCCGTGGACGGCCCCACCAATTCGAAGAAGTCCGATTCCGACGCCGCATCGTGGTTGCCGCCGAACAAGAGTTACCGGTGCACCTACGTTTCCCGGCAGATCGAGGTGAAGGCCCTCTACCGGTTGTGGGTGACGCAGGCAGAGAAGGACGCGATGAGTCAGGTTCTGCACTCTTGCTGAGAACGAAGGTCATTGCGCCGAGGGGGATGCGATTGCTGCAGTTCCTCGATGGTCATCCGTTCGGGTCGACCCGGCGCTGGGGCTTTTCCGCGCCGCCGGATGTCGACGAAGCCACCACTCGGGGGAGGAATTGCGGTACTCGACGGTGCTCAAACAGCGAATTCACGTCCTGCGCGGAATCTCTGCAACTAGCCTCACACCGGGTTGACCACCCTGATCGACAATCCGCGGGGTGTCGGCAGATCGAAGGGGTAGAAGGCGACTGGAACAGTGTGCATCGCTTGGTTCGGGCGCATCTTGTGCATCCCCCCGGGACTGTCAGGGCCGACTCCTCCTCACCGAGGAAGTCCCCCACCCTTGCGGCTATTGATTCGATCAGCGGAGGAAGTTCGGATGTCGGAGTGCGCTGTGGCATCCCGGGCGTGCAGGTCGATGAACCGATGGTGGCCACGTGAACGCTCACCGAATGCACGGCGCGCCTCACCTCACCGTATCGAGCCGGGTGTTAGATCGAATCTACCGTTGTGAGCGAGGTGGTTGTCTTGTTCGTGCTGATCGGGCACGTCGATAGACGCGGGAGGACGCTCCGGAACGAAAGGGTTCGCGGGCCCGTATGCGTCACGCCGGGCAACACCCGGGTACTCAATGGACCAGGAGACCAGGCACGGCACTCAAGACGTCTCCTCAACCAGGACTGTCGGAACGGAAGTGCCCCGACGAAATCTGACCGGCACAGCCATAACGTCAGCCGGATCGGCGGGCGTGTCGAAGGAAAGAGGTGATCGACACTGACGTCCATCGCTGGTACTGATGGTTCCTGGTGCAGTGTCGCTGCCGATTGCATCTCGAGGAGGCGCAGTGTCCGATAGCGGTGTGCCGTTGTTGATGGTTGATCGGTCCGAGGCCCTCGACCGCGATGACGCGTTCGCGGTAACCGAACTCGCCGACGGTTCGGGGTGGAAGCTGGAGGTGCACATCGCCGGCGTCGCGGGCGTAGTTCCCCTAGGATCCGCGGCTGATGCGACGGCTTTCCTGCGCCGTGAATCGAAGTACCTTTCCCGCCGGACCGTACCGATGCTCGGCCGCGACACCGAGCAAGCGGCAACGTTGACCGAGATTGCGGAGAGATCCACCCTGCGCGTCCAGGCTGATCTGTCCGCGGACGGGATTGTGTCCGGGGTGAGTGTCGATCGCGGGCGGGTGCCGGCCGGTAGGTGCGTTGCGGTCGATCACGCGCAGATCACCGAAATCCTGGGTTCAGTCGACGACCCGCTACACAAGTGCGTGAAAGCTGCGAATGACGCCGCGCAGGTACTGCTTCAGGGGCGTCGCCGGTCCGGTGCCTTCGCGCTCTACGACCTCACGCATGGCTGGCGTTCCACCGAGGAAGGGGGAATCGCACCGATTCCATCCGATGTGCGGACGGTTGGGTATGTGATCGTGCAGGAGATGATGATCGCCGCCAACGAGGCGATCGCCATGTGGTGTGTGCAGGAGGATCTCCCGGTCCTGTTTCGCAATCACCGCAGCGCGGTGACCGCGGGCAGCACCGAGGACCTTGCAGCGGAGGTGGCGGTGGCGATGACTGATCCGGTGCTGTTCGAGAAGCTGCGTTCGCGTCTGCAGTCGTCTTTTCGTGCCGCGACTTACGCCCCGACGGTGCACGGCCATCACGGGCTTCGGTTGGCGGCCTACACGCACGCGACGTCGCCACTGCGCAGAGTGTCGGACCTGATCACTCAGCGGGTAATTTTCGCCCACCTCGACTCCGCGCCTGCCCCGTACACAACGGAGCAACTCGGCAACCTCGCCGCCGATATCAACCGGCGCATCGCCGCGGACCGGGAAGAAAAGGCATCGCACTTCAAGGCACTCGATCGGAAGGTGACCGCGCAGGTCGTCGCCGCCGGTGAACTCAAGGGTCTCGACTCGAAGCGGTGGGCGAAGGTGCTGGCGGCCGCGGCCGCACGTGACCCGATCAGTGAAGTGGTCACCGAACTCCGCCGCCGAATGAAGGCTGACGACGTAACCGTCACCACCATCGTGACGTTGCTCGACGCGGGGGAAGGTTGGGCACCGATCCGATCCGAGGTCTTCGACTGGGCATCGCAGTCGCACCCGGAATTCGGGCCGAGTGTCGTGTCGATGTGGCTACAAGCCCATCCCGATCTGCCTAAACCCGAGGTCGACGGCGATCACCGTGGGCCCTCCCACACCCCGGTATTCGCTGCCCGCCTCCGAGTGGGTGACGTCCGCGGACCGTGGGCGACCGCGGGAAGTAAGAAACGAGCCGAGCAGGACGCGGCATGGGGCCTAACCCAGGCGATCGCAGGCGGGAAGAGCCACCCGGAGACGGACTCCCCGCTGCGGGACGAGCCGCAAGCAGTTCCCCCGAGCACCACGCACGCAGGGATACGGGCGCGACCAGCATCAGCGCGCAACGGAGATTCGGATTCGGTCCAGGCGGCGAAACAGCGGGAACGAGCGCACAAGAACCCGATCGCGTGGGTACTCAGCCATGCCCAACACCACGGGCATCCCTCCCCACAGTGGGCTGTAACGGTGGAGGGCGCCGCCCACGCGCCGGTGTTCACATGCGAAGTCCGTTACCGGGACCACACGGCGACTGGCCGCGGAACAACAAAGACGCAAGCGAAAACTACTGCGGCAGAGTATCTTATCGATTCGCTTCTCGACGAGGCGTCGCCTGCTCAATCACACCCGTAGATCGATCTTATCCGCGGATTCGTTCGAACATACGCAGTGCCCTCCGTAGCAAGGTCTCGTCCATGGGCTCCGGGCAGCGATACAGCTGATCCCCGAGCTCGCCGGCGCCCGGTGCTGGATCGGTGGCCAGCCAAGGGATTGACGCGGCGAAGGCGCGGCACATTTGGAAGATGATCGAGGTCGGAACCCTGGAGAGTGAGGCCGCAATTCCTGGGATCGGCCGCGGCACGCTGTGGAGACACCCTGCTTCGCAAGGTAAACAGGCGGCCAGATGAGCACTGTTCTTCTCGGCTGATGCGTCAAACCCGACCGAACGTCGGTATTGCGGTACACGCTGAATACCGCAATGCTGCGTGTATGACCAGTCCCGATGGGCACGACCTGGCAACCAGACGCCGCGATGCGCGGCGGGTTGTGCACCATCTGCAGTTCCTGGCCGACAACTACGTTGACCAGGCGCTCGTCAAGGAGGCCCTTCTTCGGGGGCTTTCCCAATCTGAAGTGGCGAAACTGCTTGGCATGAGTAAGAAGACGGTCAACACTCACGCCCGTATGCCGTTCATGCGATATGCGGCCTTGAAAGATTCCCGCGTCGATGACCTCATGCGCAACGATCGGGAGTTCTTTGCCTACGTGTGGGGCTCGGACGAAGCGGCGAATTCCGCTGTTGCGCGGTGCAAGCAGTATGACAGCGAGCGCCTACTGGTGGAATCCGAATAGGGAAGTGTGAGCGGTTGATGGTGCTGGAATTCTCGCCTGCGCCAGGGGGGAGTCGAAGGGCACGCGACGCGATGACCTGCTGGACTTCGGCGGGGGTGCCAAATCGGCGGGTGATCTCGGGACGATCCGATTGCGAGCAATCAACGACTCCGTCAGTGCCGAACGTAGCCGATCTAATCAAGTTCGGTCGCGGTGGCCGTTCCCGCGAGCGCAACCCAGGCCAGTGCCCAACGGCGCGTGATAATCCATCTGATAGCCAAGCGTCTCGCGTGCCCTCGGCACGCAAATGGTGGCTGCCTCCTCGTTTCGATCTCTCTGTCGGTTGATGGTTCTTGGTGGCAATGGAAATAATTATAAGTTGCTAAGGTTTTTGGGTGTAGCCATCCCATCGCGGTGGGAGCGGAATTGGGCCGCAGGATTACTCGTCGGATGACGAGGCCTGCGGCTCGCGTATTCCAGGCTTGGATCTGTTGGAGGGCGATGGCTCCGCGCCAAGTTGGTCAAGTACCGGGGGTTTCCCGCTTGAGATTGAAGGAAGGCTTCTCACCCGGTGTCGGCGACCAGACTGTCGGGTAGGCCGGTCGACGGCATGAGCGGACGCGCAGCGTGTTTGAAGTCGATTTCAGTAGTGCTCGCAGTCCTGTTCAGCTGGCCTTTCCTGAGTGCGTTTCGGGGCAGGGGAGCATCCGGCAGAAATCCGACGGTAAGCATCGCTCATTCGCCGAACAACGTTGGGCTGTAGGTGAGTTCATGTTGCGTTTATCGGACGACGGCGGCTACGGCCGGTTCGAGGTGTCGTCCTGGCAGGATCTGGAGCGGTAGAACTATCACGACGACGAAGACCGAACGCTGCGTGGTGCTGTGGCACACCATCCACCTCAACCAAGCCGTCGATGCCCTGCACGAGCAGGGCTATCGCGTGTTCGAGGCCGACGGAACGGCTCTCGGCGTTCCTCCGGTCCCACCTCGATTTTGGACGGGCATTACAGCTTCGTGCTGCCCGACCTGGGCGGAGTCGTGCGCCCGCTGCGCGACCCCGACGCCCTCGCACAGGAGTAGATTCGGCGGCCGCGCTCCGCCTCGTTGAGAGCAAGGACGCCTTCACTCACTTTCGAGGAATGGGAGGGATTCCCCAACGCCGGACGATGCCCTGATGGTGGCAACGATCGTCAGGCCGGGTTCGACGTGCCGGTGAGGACGCGCCGGACCGTCGGCCGGTGTCGGGGATCAGCGCCCGGAGCCGGGCGGCGTCGTCGCGCAGTGCCTTCTGCAGATGGGGTCGGACATCCTCGGCGACGTCTGGTGGTAATGGACAGCCGTGATGTACGAGGTCGGCGGTGTTCTCGATGAGCCGGGCCGCTCGCATGAGGAGCGGCTCCGGCACCCAGACGTTGGGGAGGTCACCGTCGTGGTCTCGGGTCAGGACGCCGAGAGTGGAGATCAGTGCCATCGCTGTTGCAGGTTCACCGGGACCGGTGTCGGCGCCGGCGAGGGCGGTGGCCTCGACGAGGGCGGCGATTGTGGCACCGACGGTGGGCAGGGGCATGGCGATGGTGCGGGGCAGTGTCAGCAGGTCGGCGCCGGGTGCCTCTTCCTTGATACTCAAGGCCATGTCATGGGCGAGGGTGCGCAGTGTGTCGTGGTCGAAATACCGGCGGGCGGTGCGTTCGGTGATGCACATCTGCTCCGCCACGGCAGCGACTCGGTCGGTGAGCAGGTACTCGAGTTGGTCGGTGGGGACGGTCAGACCTAGTCGTGCCAGTTCTTCACCGAGGGTGGACGCGGTCGTGCTCAGCCATGACGATGGTCGCGGCATCGAGGCCTCCTGATCTGAGCGTTCCGCTACACCAGGTCTGTCTACCAGTTCGTCCATTGTGGCGGCGGTAGGTGAACGAAACGTCAGGCGGGACCCGGTCATGTCCAGCGAACCACTCGAGTCCGAGTTCTCAGTTGAGGCACCCGGGTCACGATTGTGACTCCCAGCGCTGCTGGCACGTTTGCCGACGCAATTAGCGCGGTGCCGATTGGGCGAGGTGGCGGTCCACGGGCGGTCCTGCACGCCGAGCCCCCCGGTGCCCCGGGTTCGTGTATCTGCTGGGCACGGGGGTCGCTGTCGATGGTTGACTGGTGATCGTGCCGACCTCAGACGATGTACGACGGCTCGCCGAGCAGCTCATGGCCGAGTTGTCCCCGGAGCAGCAACAGGCGTTCTTGGGCGCGATCGGGGCGGATCGTTCGATGGCGTTGGTCGAGAATGTGCTGCGAGTCCCGGAGCCTGTGGTCGGTGATGCGCCGACCCGCACGGGCGGGGTTCGGGTCCGGCTCGACCTGGTCGGTGCCAAGCCGCCGGTGTGGCGGCGGCTCGAGCTGCCCGGCGATCTCACCCTCGACCGGCTGCATGTGGTGATCCAGGCCGTCATGGGGTGGCTCGATGGCCATCTGCACCGGTTCCGGACGGGCAGCGATCCCCGGTCGCCGTACTTCGTCACACCGTTCGACGTCGAGGAGGGTGAGGACGGCGTGCTCGAAGACGGTGTCCGGCTCGATCAGGTGCTGACCGGCACCGGTGACCGGCTCTGGTACCAGTACGACTTCGGGGACGGTTGGGACCACGTGCTCGCGGTGGAGGCGGTCCTCGACGAGCCGCCCGCCGAGGTGCGCTGCACCGGTGGTCGGATGGCCTGCCCGCCCGAGGATTGCGGTGGGATCTGGGGGTACACCGAGCTGGCGGCGTGGGTGCGGGGCGGGTGCGACCCGGTGTCCGTTCCGGCCCCGTTCGAGGACGCCGGCCAGGCCCGCGACTGGCTGCCGCTCGACTGGCACCCCGACCGGTTCGACGTCGACGAGGCCGGCGCCGCCCTCGCGGCGGCGGTGGCCGCGCCGGTCCGGGTGGCCGGGGAGCTGGCCGCGCTGTGCGAGCACCTCGAGCGGGGCGGCAACCGGGCGCTCACACAGGTCCTGGCACGGGCGGCGTCGCACGCCGGGGTCGAGGTGAGCGAGGTGGACGCCGCACGCCTGATCGAGCCGTACGCCGTCCTCCTCGACCTGATCGGCGAGGGGGTGCGGCTGACGAGCGCCGGCTACCTTCCGCCGGTGTTGGTCGAGCAGCTCGCCGAGCGGACCGGCGTGGCCGGTTGGTGGATCGGCAAGGCGAACCGGGAGGACCTCACGTGGCCGGTCGCGCAGCTCCGCGACAGCGCGCGTGCGCTGGGCCTGGTGAGTGTGCGCAAGGGTCGGCTGGCGCCGACCGCGCTCGCCCGCCGGTGCCGTGACCACCCATCGGCGCTGTGGCGGCATATAATTTCCCGACTGCCGGTGGGCAGAACCGAGTTCGACCGACAGGCGGGCTGGCTGGCACTCGCCGTCGTCGCGGGTGGCAGCCCGGCCGAGGAATGGGCCAGCGAGATCCGAAACCTGCTGCTCGGCCTCGGCTGGCGCGTGGAGGGCAGTCCGGTCCTCGGCGTCGCCGCCGTGGTCAGCCCCACACTCGACGTCCTCGAGCTTCTCTCCGGGAAGACGCACCGCGGCCGGCTTACCGGGATGGATCCCGCCGTTGCCGCCGCCGCCCGGGCCGTGATCGGTACCGACCACGACGACGCGACCTGACCCGATTTATCCCTCGCACCAGCTGTGCGTCCGCGTTCGCTCGTGGTGGAGGCCGGGCGGGCCTTGTCCGGGCCGCTATGTCACCAGTCGTTCGAGTGGTTGGCCGGTTATCGCCGCGATCAGGTCGAAGTCTGTGTCCCGGTGCGGAACGATTCGGTTGCTGATCTCCGCGGTCGCCGCGATGAGCAGATCCGGGATCGGCGGCCCCGCGGGCTGGGGATTGAACCCGCGGGTCCGGGATCAGTCCCGGAACTGGTATCGGGCCCAACCTTGTCCCGGGAATGCCCGCAAGAATGTGAGCGGCAGGTATCACTGGGATCGACCGCCCCGGGGGCCCGGTTGAGGATCGTCGCCCCAAATCTATTTTCGTATTACGATAATAGGTATGGCTGAGGAGACGGTTGACGGAGCGCCCGTCACGGACGGGATGATCCAGAAGTGGGCAGACGAGGCCGAGGCCGGTTACGACGTCGACAAGTTGCGCAAACGTGGCCGACCGACCGTGGGGGACGGCCCCGGCGCAGTGGTGCCGGTACGGATGGACGAGGCATTGTTACAGGCATTGAACGCCCGTGCCGAGCAGGAGCATGTTTCTCGGTCCGAGGCGATTCGGGAAGCGGTGCGTGCCTGGACCCGGGTCGCGTGAAGGCGCATAAATCCGCGCTCAAACACGGGATCAGCGAAAATGATGGCATCTACGCGGCACAGCATCGCGTATATACCGCGCGAGTTCCGGCTGGGTTTCGACCCGAACGGTCGGCTCCAACACTCACCTCAGGGTGTGGTGTGCGATCCGGTAAGCGGAATCCCCTATCGGAGACGAACGTCCGACATCACATACCGGATCCATCGGGTGACGAGTGGTTCCGCTGGGGTTTTGTCAATTGCGGGGTGTGGTCGTCGAGCTCGAGGGCGACCGCGCGGGTGAGGGCGTCTTCGGCGGGGAGCGCGGCCTGTTCGGCGGGCGAGAGGTCGTAGCGGGAGACGGCGATCGGCTGGGTGGTGCCGGCCAGTGCGTACCGGACGACGGACTCGTTCTTGTCCGCTACCAGGAGCATCCCGACCGTGGGCTGGTGTTGTGGCCTGCGCAGCCTGTCCTCGACGAGGGCGACGTAGAAGCCGAGCTGGCCGGCGTCGCGTGGGTCGAATTTCGTGGTCTTGAGTTCGATGACCACGTACCGGAGTTGCTCGACGTGAAAGAAGAGTAGGTCGAGAAAATAATCATCGCCCTCGACATCGAAGTGGACCTGGCGGCCCACGAACGCGAATCCGGGGCCGAGCTCGCGAAGGGTGTCGATGATGCGTTCGACGAGCCGATCCTCGAGTTGTCGCTCGGCGGCGTCCCCGTCGATGGCGAGGAACTCGAGCGTGAATGGATCCTTGGTGATCTGCTGAGCGAGCTCGGAATCGGTGCGCTCGAGAGCGTGCGGGAAGTTGGACGGGGCGGCACCCTCTCGCTGGTGCAGTTGGGTCTTGATCTGGTGGGCCAGCACGGGGCGACTCCAGCCATGTGCGATGTCCTTGGCGCTGTACCAGTCGCGTAACTCGGCGTCATCGAGCTTCTCGAGCAACTCGATGACATGCCCCCAGGGCAATTGGCCAACGGGTCGTTGACCGATTGCCTCGGGGTCGGGCCACGCCTCGGCGAACCTGCGCATGTACTTGAGGTTGGCCGGTGAGAAACCCTTCGCTCCGGGAAACTCTGTGCGCAGATCCGCGGAGAGCCGGGAGAGGACCTTGCTGCCCCACGGGGCTGTCCTCTGTCGCTCGATGATCGTCGCCCCGATCTGCCAATAGAGCCTGAGCAGTTCGGTGTTCACTCGGCGCTGGGCGATGTAGCGCGCCTCATGCACGAGCCGCTTGATGCTCTCGAGCGTGGCGGCGTAGTCGGTAGCGACGGGGGAGGACATTGCTCGAGGCGGCGGACCCGGCACGGAGCCATCTACTGCGGGTTTGACGCCGAAACCCTTCCCCCGCAAGGGTGGAGGCGGAGCGAGCGCCAGCAGCAGCTAGTGACCACGGCCGCAGCCCGGCCGGGACGCTTGACGACGAGGATTGCCCGGGCCTTCTGGGCGCCCGTCGTGTGGCTCATGGGTATTAACCCATCCTGGCAGTCACGTCTCGTGGGGGGAGTGGGTAGTGGTGGAACCGGTCGACGGCATCGACAGAGACTGCGTTCGGCGGTGAGAGAAAGCAACAGTTACACGCCAGGCATTGTCGGGTACGAGAGTTCCTGGACGAGAACGTTGTCGAGTTCCGTGCAGACAAAGCTCGGCGCATTTCGAAGGGGACCGGGCGGCTCGGTGGTGGGGCGTAGCTCATTTCGTGTGCGTGCCCGCTCAGAGGTCCCACAGTGCGAGCAGCGCCGTCCGCAGGGTGGGGGAGCGGACGTAGTGATCGGTCCTCAGCCGTGACCCGGGGTGCCCGAGGTCGGTGAGCGCCTTCTCGGCGTCGGTGAGAGGCAGAGGTGGCAGGTCGGTGCGGGTGCGCAGGAAGAACAACACCGCTCCGCCCGACCGCGGAATTCGCATCGGATCGGAGATCACCACGGCGGGCGGATAAATCCACTCGTCGCCGGTGGAGACGAAGACAATCACGTCACCGCGCCGGATGTGCCGCGTGTGTCGAGGCGGAGCGCACCTGCCGTGCCCGGTGGCCGCCCGGCGTTCCCACAACGACACCGGTTCCGGCCGCAAGCCCGGGCGTTTTCGGAGCCGACGTCCTACGATGCGGGCATGCTCACCCGCCGTATCTTCCTCGGGACCCTCGCGTTCAGCGTGGCGGTAGTCGCTGGCTGCAGCACCGACACCAATCCGGGAGGGAGTGAGAACCTGCCGGACGCGGCCGGGCTGCTCGCCGAGTCGGCGTCCGCCCTCCGCGATATCAAGAGCGCACACTTCACGATGACCGTCAACGGCTCGATTCCGGGCATCAGCGTGCAGACCGCCGAGGGCGATCTGACCAGGGAGGGCGGTCCGGCCGGTGGCGCGAAGGGCACGGTGAAGCTGACCCTGGCCGGCCAGCTGATCGAAGGTGAATTCGTGCTGGTCGACGACTCGTTGTACCTGAGGGGCCCGACCGGCACCTTTCAGCGGTATCCGTCCTCACTCACCTCCGAGTACTACGACCCGACCGCCATTCTCGACCCGGAGCGGGGCTTCGCGAAGGTGCTGACCAGCATCACGGATGCGAAGACCGAGGCGAGGGAAAAGGTTGACGGGACACCGGCGTACAAGATCACCGGACGGGCGGACAAGGATGCGGTGGGCAACATCGTTCCCGGGGTCGAGTCCGAGGTGGATATCACGGTGTGGCTTGACGAGGACGGCATGCACCTCCCGATGAGAGCGTTGGTCACGTTCCCGAAGCCGGCCGGCGCAGACGCCCCGACCGTCGACGTGGTGGTGTCCGATCTCGACAAGCCCGTGACGGTGACACCCCCGCCGTGAGTGTCGAGCTGATCGCGGGGCGGAGCAGGACCGTCGCCATCGGCGCCGCGGCGCTCGCCGTGCTGCTCGGCGCGCTGGACACCTACGTCGTGGTGAGCATGATCCGGCAGATCATGGACGACCTGCTGATCCCGGTGAACCGACTGGAGCGGGTGACCCCGATCGTCACCGGGTACCTGCTCGGCTACATTGCCGCGATGCCGCTGCTCGGCCAGGCATCGGACCGGTTCGGCCGCAAGCTAGTGCTGCAGAGCTGCCTCGCCGGGTTCCTGGTCGGCTCGGTGGTCACGGCGCTCGCCGACGACCTGCCCATGCTCGTTGCGGGGCGGGTCGTCCAGGGTGTCGCAAGTGGAGCGTTGCTGCCAGTGACCATGGCGCTTGCCGCCGACCTGTGGGCAACCCACAAGCGGTCGAACGTGCTCGGCGCGGTGGGTGCCGTGCAGGAGCTGGGCAGCGTGCTGGGCCCGCTATACGGAGTGGCGATCGCAGGCCTTGCCGTGTGGTCAAGCGCGTTCGGCATCGCCGGCTGGCGCGGCGTGTTCTGGATAAACGTACCGCTCGGCGTGCTCGCCATGATCGCGGTGCAGGTTTCGGTGTCGCGCCGCGATCCGGCGCGGGAACCCGTCCGGGTGGACGTGGCCGGGGGGCTGCTGCTCGCGGTCGCCCTTGGGCTGGCCGTCGTCGGCCTGTACAACCCGGACCCGCGCACCGCCGTGCTGCCACCGTGGGGCGGGCCGATGCTGGTCGGGGTCGGTGTCGCGACCGTCGCCTTCGTCGGCTGGGAGCTGCGCGCCAAGACCCGGCTGATCGACCCGGTCGACGTGCAGATGGGCGCGTTCCTCGCCGCGCTCGGGGTATCCGGTGCGGCAGGTGTCGCGCTGATGGTGACCCTGGTAGACGTCGACCTGTTCGCCCAGTCGCTGCTCGATCGGGACGACCGGGGAGCGGTCATACTGCTGCTGCGGTTCCTGGCCGCGCTCCCGGTCGGCGCGTTGCTCGGTGGGCTGCTCGCGGCACGACTGGGCGACCGCGTGGTCGCGGCGGCCGGCATGCTGGCGGCCGCGGCGGGTTACTTCCGGATGGCCCGGTGGCCGATGGACGTACTGTCCGCGTCGTATCAGCTCGGGCCGATTGCGGTGCCCCGGCTGGACACCGACCTGGCCATCGCTGGGCTAGGTCTCGGCCTGGTGATCGCGCCGCTCTCCGTTGCGGTGCTCCGCGCCGTGCCGCCGACCCAGCACGGGATCGCCTCTGCCGGTGTGGTGGTCGCGCGGATGACCGGGATGCTCGTCGGGGTTGCCGCGTTATCCGCGTGGGGGCTGCACCGCTTCCACAGCCTGACTGCGAACCTGCAGGTGCCGTTCCCCGTCGGCAAACCTCCCGAGCAGGCGGCGAGGGAGCTGGCCGAGTACACCGGGGCAGTCGACCGTGCTCTGCTTACCCAGTACACGGAGATATTTCTGATCACGTCGGCGGTGTGCGCGGCGGGAGCGCTGCTGGCCCTGTTCCTCGGACGCCACCCAGCCAAGGCTTCGGACTCCGCCGAGAACAGCATCACCAAGCGGACATGACCCCGTCGAATGGCGACCTGACCGAGTACAAGCACACTCCGTCCTCGCTCCTCACTACAGCCTGGCGCTCACGGTCGCCGCGTCCGCGTCCGCGTCCGGACCGAGTCCGGGACCGGAAGACCGACGATGCGGGCGAGTTCCGCATTCGTCGGATTGCGCAGCACCTTCTCGCCGTGCCGGATCACCGGGGGAGTGTCCTCGGGGGCGACGTCCAGGCTGCGCAGCGGCTGCTCCGCCCATTTGTCCCGCTGCGGGTCCTCACTTTCGAATTTTCGATCCGGATGGGCGTCGGCCAGGGATCGCTGCGCAGCCCCGCACCGGTTGGTGGACGCGCTCGGTCCCGGGTCCGGACGAGTCGCTCGCCGGAGCGGGGGGGTCGGCGGGCGGTGAGGGGATGCGGACCACGGGGTGAATTTCGTTCTCGAACTCGCGGGTCGTCCCCTTGGATTGTGGAAGCATGTCGGGTAACGTACAATTTCTTGTACGCAATAACGGAGGTGTGCTCATGCGAACCATGACCTACTCGGAGTCTCGCGCGCGGTACGCCGAGGTCCTCAACGCCGTCGTCGATGACCGGGAAGAAATCGTCATCACGCGGGCGGGTCACGAGCCGGTGGTGATGGTTTCGCTCGACGACTATGAGTCGTTGAAGGAAACGGCATACTTGCTCAGGAGTCCGGAGAACGCCCGCCGGCTGTTGGCGTCGATCGATCGGTTGGAGTCCGGCGGGGGAACTGTCCGGGATCTGGCTGAATGAAACTTGTCTGGGACGAGTCCGCGTGGGAGGACTACGTCTGGTGGCAGGCGCAGGATCGGAAGATCGTCAAGCGGATCAACACACTACTCAAGGATGTCGAACGCAACGGGAACGACGGAATTGGTAAGCCCGAGCCCCTCAAGCACGGTTTTCAAGGCTACTGGTCCCGGCGTATCACCGATGAGCACCGGCTGGTCTATAAAATTGTCGATGATCAGATCCGCATTGCTGCCTGCCGTTACCACTACGGACACTGATCGCGCTCACCACGGCGGCTGGGCTTGTCGACAACGACTGCGGAATGGTTCTAGTCCACTGGGCATGACGCTCCGACTGTCCGCGTTTCGGGAGGGCTCGCAGTAGGCAGGATTGGTGGTTGAGGTGTGGCCGACCCGCCGAGTTGGGGACGTCTTGGAGGGCTGGGCTGGACGCCCTGACCGACCGCGGCCTGCTGACCCGTAGAACCGATCGGCAGCGTCTGCTGACGATCGGCTTCGACGACCTTCGGGGAATTTTGCACCACGCGAATCGCTGCACGGGCCATCACCTCAGCCGGCGAACGGCCTCCCCGCACCGACGCTCTCGCTGCAGCCAGCTGATGCGCATGGACGGCGTGTTTCGGCCGGCGAGTGGCAGGGTGCCCTTGACGGTCGTTTCCACGGTTCTGCCGATCACGATCACCGCGATGACTCGGAGGAGCAATGTGTCACCGGCTGAGGAGGAACCGGCGACGAGCCGCGTCCTCGAACCCGGCGGCGCTCCACTCGCGGGTCCACTTCGCCCAATCCGATGCCGAGTGCGCGCGGGCCAGGATGAGCCCAGGACCACCCGCCGGCCGCGCACGCGTTCACCATCGCTGTCTCTCCGCCCCCCTCGAACCGATCAAGATTGACGGCGGCGAACTCTGCCGATCCTCGGTCTGGTTGCGCTGCCGCTCATCGGGTAGCGACCCATCCTTGTGTCGTTACTCGGCGGCCCACGCCAAGGTGGACACCCAACTGTGAGCACACTTGCGGGGGTTATGTACATCCGCTCGCTCTCGATTGTAGGAGTCCCTGGTCCAGGCATCATTCCTACTCGAAGATGCTTTCGGGAAGCCAGTCTGCGTCGAACAGTCGGGCGAGCTTTCCGAACGCCCCGAGATCGCCATCGACACTGGCTGATGTCACCATGAGCCGATTGATCATGATCCGAGCCGCCTGCTCCTCCACCGTTCCGGCGGCGAACAGGAGTGACCATGAGCAAACCTGCCCGTCGCGATGCGCACGACCCATCGTTTGGCGTGCAGCGATTCCGGAGTAGCGAGGCTGGTGGAAGAACCCGATGCGGCGTGCCGATGAGGCGCGGGAGCCGTCGACCATCAACTCGGAGGCTTGCAGGTTGATCGCAGATGCGGTGTTGAACACCACGACCGGGTTGTGGCCGCGCTGAAATCGAATGCGCTCCGTCTCGAGATCGCCGCCGCCGAAGATGCGCGAGACGCCAATGCCCTGCTCCTCCAGGAGGTTGGCTACCGGGTCGGCGGCCGTGGTGACCAATTCGACGGCGACGAGTACCTGGTAGCCGCGTTCGACGTGTGCGGCTACCAACTCGGCGGTCTGCGGGGCTCGCAGCATGCCTGCCTTCTGCCGGAACCGCATCAGAGCGGCACGGCCGCGGGCGGTGTCGTTCCCCTGCCGGGCGATTCTCATCGCGCTCCGGAACTCACTCCAGTCCTGTTGGTACGCAGCCCATTGTGTGGCGGTGAAGTCGAGTGACAGGCCGTCGATAGGTGGCGGCCCCCACGGCGCGTCGCGATGCACCATGACGGGCGGGTCGCAGTCGGTCATCCATTTTCGGACGCGGGTGACGGCCTGATGCTGCAGCCGCTGAGAGCCTTTTGCTTGGTCGTTCCAGTCCCATTTGCCCTTGTCCCACCCGGGAGCCAGGGGTAGGCCACGCTCGACCAGTTTCTTACCGAGATCGGCCCACTCGCCCGGCGGGTCATCGTGCAGTTGCGCGAAAAGCGAAGACAAGTAGGTATATTCGCCTGGGTGATGACCCGGCGTCGCCGTCACGGTGATGACGAATGGCGCCTTCTCAGGCGTCGCGGAGAGACGGTTGATGCGCCGCTGGTATTGGGTGCGCTGGGCCGTGAGGTGCCTGAATTGCTGTGCCTCGTCATTGATGATGAGGGAGAAGGAGTACTTCGGTTGGCCGTTGCGTCCGAGTAACTTCTTGAGCTGGTCCGGGGAGATGATCAGCCACCGATACCCACCGTCGCCGAACGCAGCGAGGGCGTCGCGCCACGCGGCGATGGTGATCTGGGCCGGCCGGTCCACGGTGATGAGTACGGTTTCGCCGCCCCCTAATTTCAGCGCAGCCTTCGCGCCGATGATTGCGCTGCCGGTCTTGCCTACACCGGGCTCGTCGGCCAACAGGAATCCGCGCTTGCCGTGGTGAAAGGCCGTCGCGATCGCCTTCGCGGCGTCCACCTGCTCGGGCCGCGGTATCTTGTGGAAACCAGTAGCGCCCGGTTGCCGCACGCCATTGAGGTCCTCTTCGACCCAGCGGCTGTACGAGTACGGTTTCGACGCGTAGACGGTGAGTTCGTCGGGCAATTGAGCGCCGATGTAGGCATACGCTTTGAGCGCTTTGTAGTACTTGGCACCGGGCGCGGATGCCCGATAAGGGACATCGAGGATCCAGATCTGCTCCCCGTGCCCCGGGGTGGGTATCAGCGGCGCGGCGCTGGCTCGTCTGGGCTTGGAGCGTCGCTGGGTGGTCTTCCGGGGCACACCGAACCATATCGTTGCCTCTCGCTTTCCGCCTGCCGATCCCTATCCAACCAGCAGGCTGGTATCGCAGAGCTGGATGGTGCGCACGACACCCCGCTTCGTCACCGAGGTAACAGCGTCGAGACCGGCCTGGCGTGCAATCAGGCTAATGACACGGGCGGGCAGCTCGGACGCGCGAAGATGACGTTATGCCGACCCGGGACTTGTGGAATCAGGACAGTTTGGTGTGGCACTTCGGCTTGTTCGACGGAGGCCCGGCGATCGGATCCGATCACGACGTCGAGGCGCCGCAGGTATGGGTGCGTGCACTCGAAGCCGTCGCCCGCGATCTGCGGTGCCTGCGGTACGGGCGCGACGTGCGGTTGGGCGGATTGGTGTGGGATCTTGCCGTTAACGGCAACTACGCCGTCACCATCGGCTGGCAGGGCGTACATGGCATCAGTGGGTTCAGCCGCTGCGACGGCTTGTCGATGGATACTCCGTTCACTGAGGCCGCAGTCTGGGTGGCAGACACCGTTCAGTCAGACCTCGCTGGCTACGACTTCGTGCAGTGGCCCTCACAGGGACAACGCATGCTGCAGCCGCGCAAGCGCGACGATGGTCCGGTTTGGATCGATACCCATACCGATGCCACGGTTGCCGCCATTGGCGAGCTATATCAGTACATCGAGCGGTAGGGCAAGACCCTGGTCCGTGAGTCTCTGACGGATCCATAATCGGAGCTGCACTATGCTTCTGCCAAACCATGTGTGTTGCGACGACCGCTGGAATCCACCCCCCGGATGCCAGGGCCGACTATTGCGCACCGGCGGACGAGAAAAGATCGAGGGATGACGGAGTCGAGGCCAGGTCGGATCCCGGTGGGTGATCCCATCGCGCTGCGCTTCGACCCAGAGACCAAACACCGACTCGACGAGATGGCCGAGGGCATCGGCCCTCGCCGGTTCGGGGCGCTGATCCGCGTCGCCTGCCGACGACTGGTCACCCAGCCCAAAGCCGTCCGCAACCGTCTCGCGGAAGCGCGGCGACTCTCGGCAGTCCGGCGGGCGATCCCGCTGGTCATGCTCACGCTCAAGCTGGAACCGGACACCGCGCAGAAGTTCACGGCGCTGGCCGCCGAGTACGACACCACGGTCAGCGCACTCATGCGGATTGCACTGCACCGATTCCTGGAAACCCCCGGACGCTACAAACATCCGATGCTCCGCGAGGCGGAGCGAACCGGACTGTCCGACAAGGTCGAGGTCATGGTCAACCCGTCCAGCAAGCACCAGATCTGGCGCCTCGCCGGCCGGCACGGGGACAAGCTCAGCACCGCTCTTCTTCGGGTTGCCCTTCGGCGCCTACTTGACAAGCCGGGTGATCTCACCGCAGACCTGGAGAACATCGCACCGTTGCGCGATCTTCGGCCCGAGATCTTTTCCGCCAGGGTAAATGTGCACTTCGACGCCCCGCTGCGGGACAAGCTCGACGCCTTGGCCGCCCGGGGCGGGTCCGATCGTGCCGAGTTGATGCGTCTGGCCGCGGAGCGTGTGCTCGAGGCCCCGGGAATGATCGAGCAGGCGGTGAACCGCGAGATCTTCCGCAGCGAGAAGAACGAAGCGCATCTCATGGCTCGCCACGTCCGTCGCCAGGCGCGGCGCCGTACGCCGCCTGACTGATCACTCCAAGTCATCGGTTCTCGCCGGTAAGTCAACCCGCGGTGCCGGTACTCCCATGATTGGAACGAGTGGTCCTCGAAACATGAGTTCCTCAGTGACGACCCCGGAAATCAGCGTCAGACCAGCAATGTGGCCGGCCCAGCCCGATGTTAACCAGGTGGACCTATCAGCGTCCGCGGCACGTTGCGCGGGTGACTGGTCGTCCGTTCCCACTGCCTCGACCACGAGGTCGAAAATGGGGCCTCGCAGCAGTGCCGTGACTGCCAGGTGACAATTGTGACAGCAAGGAGCATCACGGCAGTCCGATGCTGTGGAAGTGTGCAGCCGATGCTGCGGCCTGCTCAGCGTGCCTGGGCGATCGTGGCGCGGACGCCATGGGAGCACCCCAACCGAGCAAGCATGCAGAGCAGGAAGACGCCCCAGAGGAGGGCAACAACAAGAAGCCCGAGTCCGACCATGTTCCCTTCTTGAGCAGATGTGGCCGGTACGCCTCTAAAAAATATGAGGAAGGACCCCAGTGAAAGCGCCAAGCACAATCTCTGCGTGCCGGTTTCGAGTGTGGTGAGCCGTCGTGGAGTTGCACTTGCTACGAGCAGGTCACCCATTGATGTTCGAGGCTTGTCGTTGGACACCGAGAGCTGCCTTTCCAGTAAATGCGTTGTGCAGTAATAAGTCTGCTGCGTTCTGTGCAATGTGCGCAGTAGCCAGCTGATGGGGCAGTGGACGTGGATGAGCTGTCCAGCTCGACAGTTTGCCCCGCGACACATCCGGACAGCGGAGATCGTTTCGTTCAGAAATTCAGGTGGCGTGCGAGACGGCTGATCGGACGGGCTTCGACAATCGCGGGTCGACGGGGCCCGATGATGCGCACGCCACCGCTCACTCGGACGTGGGCCTCACCATCGATACGGACCGTGGTGGTGTCGGTGGCGGCCACAAGAGCTTGACCGTTGGCTTGGACGTGGCAATGACTGTGCGCGAAGACGATAGCGCTGTCTTCTGCGCGGATCCTGGCGTTGTCGGTGCCGACGATATGGCTCTTACCGCGGGCATCGACGGTGCTGTCGTCAAAGGCTTCGATGTGAGCATGTTCGTAGGCAGTGACCCTGGCGTGGTTGGACGCTTGGACGAAGCACCGGCCGGCGGCTGCGATGGAGCCGCCGGCGATTCCCGCGCAGGTTTGTCCGATAATTTTGACCTCGACTTGGCTGGGGATGTGACCAAGGTCCAGCCAGTTCTCCGGGTCGGCGTCGATCACGATGCTTTTCGCTCCAGTGGCCAGGCGCTTGGTGTATTCCGCGGAGCTGCGGACCGGCGATGTGGAGCGGCCACGATGCGGCCGACGTGAGTTGCGCGTGGATTTCTTCACTGGTGCCCCCATGGAATCAATAATGCCTTCGTCTGTGTCGCTCGTGCGAGCGCCGATGTCGGCGCGTCGCGCGTGGGCTACACGAGGTTCGGTGTGCCTCGGTGTTCCGCGTCAGTCGCCGATCTTGACGGCATTCCCGGTCGGGTCGACGCATTGCAGATAGGAGTCGGCGTGTGATCGGTCAGGAAGGTAGGGCCAGCTGCAGTTCCAACCGTCGATGACAGCGAAGCGCCCTTGTCCTTGGGCGGCGACCGTGCGGTCGTTGAGGTAGCGATCACTGATGCTCAGTGCTTCTGAGCAGCTCGGAGTTCCGGCGATGATGATCACAGGTGCAGTGGCACTGTTCAGATTGTTCGTGACGATTCCGCACTGAGTGCTCGTGGGCGGCAATGCGGCGGCAGCGGTGGCCTGCGTAGCAGTCGTCGCCGGCTGTGTCTCGGATAGCCGGGTCTGAGCGTCGGTCACTCGTGGCTGACCTTGATCAACGGTGGTGGGGTTTGTCGACCACTCGACGGGTGTGGCGGCAGCAGCTGGTTCGGCTGGCGGAGATTCGGTCTCGGCCTCTGTGATGCTGCATCCGGTGAGAATGGCGGCTGTGATGAGGGACAGTGCAGCAATTTCGCTGGTGGTTCGTCGATTCACGAGTACTCGCTTCTATTCCAGTCATAGGGAGGATGCAATGTCGAGCCCAGTGATATGTGATGACCTGGACAGAACGAGGACCGGCGCGACCACCGCCGCACCAGCGGGTCAAGCTGCGGTTTCTCGAAGTGCCCTCTTGCGGGCCGGCTCCCGAATCGGCTCGGTGGTGCTGAGACTGTCCAGGTGCACGGCTAGTGTCGATCTATCCCTTATGTCTGTCGCATAGTTGCGGAGGAGTGCCCACGATGACCGAACCGACGTCCGAACTGGCGGGCAGTGGTCCCAGCGAGGAGCCACAGTCGCCGGCCGTCGGTGCTGAAGATGCGGCAGGGCAACGCAGTGACCATCTGTCGGCGACGGTGTACGCGCCCGCTGGGATTGTCGTCGTCGCGAGTGTGTTGATGTGGTTCGCGGTTCGGTGGGTTGATGCCGAATACGGCACAACAGGCGTGTGGTGGGTGGCCGTCACCAGTGCCGCGGCTGGTGCGGCGTTGAGCGTGGCGACGGCACCGATGATGGCCAGGCTGTGTGCCGCCGTCGAGATCCCGACAGAGGGCTGCTCCCGGCGACTCGGTCCCGCGGCTCTGACCGCAGGAATGTGGTTCGGCGCCGTGATGTTCGCCGGCGGCGACGCGATCTTGCCTGCCTGGCTCGCGCTGAGCCTGCTGTGCGTGTGGGCAGCGTGGATCGATCACTTCACGCTGCGGTTTCCGCTGACCTTGATCAGGCTGACCACCGCAGTGGGTCTGATGTTGGGGGCGTTCGCGGTGGCGGTGGATCAAGATCCAGCGGCAGGTGGGCGCGCACTTCTCGCCGGTGTGCTGGTGTTCGCATTCAACCTGGTGTTCGCGATCGTCACCCGCGGCTATCCCGGGCTCGCCGACGTGCGACTGAGCTTCATCCTCGGGGCAGCGTTGGGATGGGTCGACTGGACGAATGTGCTCTCGGGCATGTTGCTACCGAACGTCCTGGCGCTCTTGGTGATGTTGGGGGTGAAAGTGATTCGGCGTCAGAAGGATTTGGGGGAGTTTGGTTTCGCACCATTCCTCATTGCCGGAACCGCCGTGGCAATCGTCGTCCCCCCGCTGTGGGGGATCGTCTGGATCTGAACGCCTTTGTGACGGGAAGGTGTGGAGGATCGGTTGCATACTGGTCTTCAGTGAGTGGGAGGTGCATCGGTATGGACGAGGTGGCCCACTCCGCCCCGGTGCCATCGATCGTTCAAACGGAACTGCCGTGTGAGTTCTGCGTGGAGCATCCCCAGTACTTCAAGGGGGACCCCGTCGGCTTCGTGCGTGCGGCCCGCTGGGCAGCGGTCGTCAAGGACTGCTGTCACTTCGACGCTCGCGTGGACTACCTGATGTGTGACGAGCACTGGGCAATGATCCGACACCAACAGTTGCCCGGGCAGTGCCCTCGGTGCGGGGCGATCGCCTATTCGGTCGAGGACATCGTGTGTACTGAGACCCCTCTGGGAAGAACGGCGGGCGGACGGAACTTGTCAAGGGAGTTGAGTCCATCGGGTGTTAAGCGGCTGACGTTTCGGCCTCGGCAGAATCGTCGGCGGGGCGGTTGATCCAGACGGTG
>NZ_JBIRXS010000046.1:0-34795 GCF_044389235.1 Rhodococcus sp. NPDC019647
CCCTTCTAGCCCAAGGGTTGAGGCCATTGTCCCGTTTCAGGACTGGCTGATCACGCACCGCCACACCCCGACTTTTTCAGGTCGAAGTAGCTAGCAACACAAATGGGGGGTACATGGTGGGGCAACGCACGGCGCCCGTCGTGTGGCTCATGGATATTGACCACCCCAGCAGTCACTTCTCGTCGGGTGGGCAGTGGTGGAACCGGTCGAGAGCATCGACGGAGACTGGGTTCGGCGGTGAGAGAGAAAGCACCAGCTGCACGCCAGACATTGTCGAGTACGAGAGTTCGCGGACGAGAACGTTGTCGAGTTCCGTGCAGACCTCGGCGTGTTCGAGGGGCCGCGCGCTTAGATGGTCTGGTGCGCAGCTCATTTCGTGGGCGCGTCCGCTCAGAGTTCCCACAGTGCGAGTAGCGCTGCCCGGAGGCTGGGGGAGCGGACGTAGTGATCGGTCCGCAACCGTGACCCGGGGTGCCCGAGGTCGGTGAGCGCCTTCTCGGCGTCGGTGAGAGCCACGGGGGGCAGGTCGGTGCGGGTGCGCAGGAAGAACAACACCGCTCCGCCCGACCGTGGGATCCGCATCGGATCGGAGATCACCACGGCCGGCGGGTAGATCCACTCGTCACCGGTGGAGACGAAGACGATCACGTCGCCGCGCCGAAGGGTGCCGCGTGTGTCGAGGCGGAGCGAGGCGAGTTGGTACTTCACCGCCGGCCCGCCCTCCGCCGAATGCCGGCCCCGCTGGGTGTCGAGGACCTGTTGTTCGGTGTCGGTGGGTTGATAGTCGACGGCGTGTTTGACGAACATCCGGCGCACCGGTGTGGGCAGGAAGTCCGTGTCGGTGCGGAGGCGGCCGGTGACCCCGGGCAGGGGGACGGCGCGGCCGATCTCCCACTCGAGGATCGCGTCGTCGAGGAACACCTGATCGACCTCGGTGATCTCGTCGAGGCCGTCGATGAACGTCCGGACACCGGCCACGATCTCGGGGTCGTCGGTGATGACCACGGCGTCGTCGGCGAGGGTGGAGTTCCCGGACGCGTTCGCCGACCCGATCACCGCCCGGGTACTGGTGGCGATCACCTTCGCGTGCAGGGTCGGTGACGACAACACCCGCACCCCCTTGTTCACGTAGTAGGTGAGGGCGGCGGGGGAGGTGGCGTGCGCCCGGATAGCGGCCTTGGAGGCGTTGACGACCAACATGTCCCCGGCGCGCAGCGGGAGCAGCTCGGGTGCGTCCTGGCCGAGGTAGCCGATCGCGGCGTACCGGGCGCCGCGGGTGCGGATGGCGCGGGTGATGTGCGGCCACGGGCTCGGCCCGTGGAAGGTGGTCCCCATACCCACAGACGGTAACCGGCCCGCCTTGGGTGTGGTGCCGGTCCCGGGCAACGCTAAAAGAAGCTCAACGGGGGCGCCGTCGGTCGGCGCTCCTCGGCGAGGTCGACGGCGCCGCGGGTGAGGGGCTGACCGCGGTCACCCGGGGTGCAGCGATCCGGTCGAATCTCGGTTGCGGACAACGCGTCGGCGTCGGCTTCGGCCCCGACCGGCGGACCGGCGCTCGTACGCTATGGGCACCACGAGACGCGACCGGCGGGAGAAGGATCATGAGTTACGAAGCGATCTACGACGGGGTCCGTTATCCACTCGCCGATGCGGCCGCCGCTCACGGCCTCGAGGACGACATCCGGGGCATCTTCGCAGACAGCGGCAACGGGGGATTCGTCGGTTTCGTCAGCCAAAACTCGACGGTTCTCCTGCTGATCACGCCGGCGACTCCGATCGCGATTCGGGGCAGCGACGAGCCGAACCCGACCGTCGTCCACCGCTGGTAACCCCAACCAGAGCAGATACCTCCGTCGGCCGCGCCGGTGTGTCCGCCCTATGGACGAGGGGTTGTCAAGTGAGACTTTCGGCATCCACTGCCAAGTAGAAGGAGGGTACGGTGCCCAGCCTCATCTTCAATGGTGTCACCTACGGCATCAGCCAGACCCGATTCGAGGCCACCCGGGAGCTGCTCGCACGGTTCGCCGAGGGACACACCCTGGGAGTGACGATGTCGCTCACCCATGACGGCGCCCGGCACCACCTGTTCATCACCCCCGGGGTACCGATCACGCTGGTGGAATGACGACTCCGCGGTGGTCGAGTCACGACGGTTTCCTGCGCTGATGTGCCCGGGCAGTGTCTCCGGCGTCGTCGCCTCCAGCGTCCGTCGATGCCCCCGGCGCGGTGGTAGCACCCCGGTCAGATCCTGGGCGCAACTCTGCGCGCAAACATGCCAGCAAAAATACCGGTAACAAGGCACGTAGTGGGTAGGGTGATGTCCGCGCACGTATACGGGTGGCACACCGAACACGAGTGGGTGGGGATGGCGAAGGTAGGAAATTCTCAAGGCGGCTCCCGCCGCCGCCCGACCGGGGCCGGACGAGGCGCCGCGGGGTCGGGGAAACGCGCTTCCGGTGCGGGAGACTTCAGTGGTGCGGGAACACCGAGTCCGGAATTGACGGCGAAGCTGGAACCGCGGAAGGGGCCGACGAAGGTTCCGCTCAACACCCGGGTCCTGGCCTCGACGGAGGCCCGGCTGAACTGGCTGGTGAACCACCGTCAATCCACGGTGACCAATGTCGTGGACGTTGCCCTGCAGGAATTCTTCGACCGCTACCGGGTCCCACCGGCCGATCTCGACGGCCGGATCGCCGAGCCGGAGTCATGAGCTCCCCGTGGGAGCAAATCCCCCTGTTCGCACTGCCCGACACCACTCCGACGACCTCTGAATCCGCCGCCGATGACGGTCTCCCCAACGCCACCGACCAGGTGGGCCCGAAACCCACCGTTGCCACGCACCCTGACTTACACGAGCCGGGGAACGCTGACTCGCACGAGCAGGGGGACGCTGAGTCGGACGAGCGGGTTGACGTCGCCGAAACTCCCACGGTCGCCGAATCTCCCACGGTCGCCGAATCTCCCACGGTCGCCGAATCTCCCACGGTCGCCGAAACGCCCACGGTCGCCGAAACGCCCACGGATATGGAGTCTCCCGAGCTGGTCAGCGTTGAGGCCGAGGCCGATGGCGACGCGGTAGATCCGCCGGTGTGGGAGGCGCTGCCGGCGGGGGAGGCCGCGGACGGGCATGCGCTGATCGTGACCGCCGCCGGGACGTACACCCCTTCGGGAAAGGAGCTGACCGGTCCGGTCGACTCACTCGAGAAGCTGGACAAGCTGATTCGCTGGGCCTCGTTGACCCCGTTGGGGGCACCCGCCCAGATCTGGGTCGTGGGGTTGGCGGCGTGTGAGCTACTCGGGTGGGTCATCGATCCGGGCAGTGAGGACGACGTCGACGACATGGAAGCGTTGCGTACCCGCGCCGCCACCGACCTGACCGCAGTGCTGCATGCCACCCTGCCACCGTTGCTCGGTGCGGGGTGGGAGCTGCGCGGCGAACCCGGGCATGTGGTGCACCTGTCCCGCACGATCGGGAACTTCACCTCGATGGTCGATGTGGTGATCGAACCGTATGTGTGGACCTATTGGAACAAGGACTTCGGCTGGCACAACCGGGTCGGCGATATGGGTGTCCTCGGCTCACCCACAGCGGGAACCTATCTCCCGGACGACGACCTGCCGGCCGCGCGGGAGTTGGGCCGCCGGCTGGCCTGGTGCGCCCAGCATCTCGGGGTGCTCCCCGGGCCGACACCGGCCCGCACCGGCGCCGCGATCATCGACAAGATCAAACGGGAACGCACCCGATCGGGCAAGGGCATCGTCGTGACGACCGCGGGTCCGGTGCCGCCGCTCGATGGGGCGCCGCGCGGGGACCTCGAGCCCGCGGTCGGCTGGACCCGGGTCCCGGAGACCAGTGATCTCGAGGATGCGTGCCGGTTGGTGTCGATCGACCAACGCGCCGCCTATTTGGCGTCGGCCGGGATGCTCGAACTCGGCTACGGGCAACCCACACATCTGACCGGCGCGGCCGCACCCGCTGCGGCGGTGGGGGAGAAGGGCACCCCGTTCGGGTTGTGGCGGATCACCCTGCCACCCGGGCAGACGTTGTCGCTGCCCGAGAAGCTGCCTCTGCCGCATCCGCACATGCTCGCCGATCAGCCGGTGCAGACCTGGGTCACCTCGGTCAGCATCGACGGGTTGTGTGCACCGGTCGCGGATGGTGGGATCGGTGCCGATCTCGACGACCTCGAGATCACCGAGGCGTGGGTGTACCCGCAGCAGGGGCGGGTGCTGGACAAGTGGGCGAAGATCCTGCGCGAGGCCCGCAAAACCGCCGTCGACACCCGGGATGCGGCGATGAAGGGATTTCTCGGGTCCTGCTACAAGGGGTACATCGGGCGGATGGTGAACCCGGACATGTGGACCGCGACACGAATGCAACATCACCACCAACCGTTGTGGCGGGCGTCGATCATCGCGCACTGCCGGTGGCGTGGCCGCCGGGTCGCGATGCGCATCGCCCGTCAGCACCATCGTTGGCCGGTCCGCACCGTCACCGACTCCTGGGTGTACCTCCTCCCCGAAGGGGAAGACATTTCCGACCCGAGCGAGGCGCTGGGAAAGATGACGGTGGAAAAGGACGTGACCCTCACCGACACCCTCCTGCACACTATGGCGTCGGCTGCGGATGTGCACGAGGTGAATCTGGCGATCAAGGCCGCCTTCGCCGACCACGCGGACGCCGCCGCCGACGACGACGGGGAGGGGGTGGACTGATGGCTTTGCATCTGCCGAAGCCGCGGACCAGGAAACCGGCGCAGCAGGCGGTCGGGCTCGACGGCCTCAAAGTCTCGGTGGCGAATGCCGCGACCAGTGGGGTGGAGAAGTCGAAACAGGTCAAGACCGGGGGACTGGCCGGGCTGACCAGCAAGGTGACGGTCAAACAATTACGTACGGAGCTCGGCAACGAGGGTTTGCGTCAGGCGGCGATCGACGCCGGCCGCACCCCGCCGTCGGACCGCACGTTGCGCCGGTGGGCGCAACAGGGCCGCATCCCCCACGCGGATGTGCTCGAGCGGGCGCAACGGCGGGCGGCGATCGAGCGCCTCGGCGGTATCGACGTGGTGGCCGCGAAGATCGGACGGTCCCGCTCGGCGGTGTCCCGGTACCGGTCGGGGGAGACGAACGAGTTGCGTGCTGATGCCAGCAAGAAACTCAAAACTGTGCGGGCCGAGGACATCATGGCCCGTGCCGGGGTGTTGCGCCCGGATGGGACACCGAAGACCGCGGTCATCCGGGTCAAGGGTGGTGTGATGGTCCGCAACGGCGCCGACGAAGGCTACGACTACCGGGTCCGCACCCTGGACTTCGCGAACTCCGACACCCCGTTCACCCCGGACGAGTCCCGCGAACTCGCCGCCGCCCTCGCCAACGATGATCACGCCCGGGTCGTCGCCTTGCTCGAGCGGCACGCCACCCTCGACTACCCGGAGAACAAGGGCTTCGACAGATACAGCGACCAATTCGGATTCCACTTCGACCACATCGACTCCGTCCACATCGACTGGATCTGATCTGAAGCGGTTCGGCTCATTCAGGTGGATACCATGACCGGTTTGGTCGCTGTGATGCCGGTCCGCGACCGATATTGCCGGGATGTGCTGTCGGACTGGGGTAGCTGGTGCATTCGGAGCACACGTGCGGCCGGTGTGCGAACATCGGTGATGGTGAAACGCACCGGTGTTCGCACGCCGGCCGCGTTCGAGTTCTGCTCTCGAATTTCACTCCTGCTTGAGCGCGTACCCGTGTAGTTGCCCGTCGGCCGCCCAGTTGTGCAGGACGTCGTAGTAGGCGAGTGGGCCGTCCCCGTATCGCCCGCCGATGAAGAGGTCCGCAGCAGTCTCGGCCTTGCCTTCGGCGTTGTAATAACCAGGTGTGCATTGAGCGAAGAACCGGAACATCGCATGGTTCTTGGGGGACTCGGCGATAATCCGGACCCACTGTTCGACGTCTCGGGGTTCTGCCTCGACAGCGCGTGCATTCTTGGCTTCGGTCTGGCCGACGATGTGCGCAACGTACTGAGACTGCTCGTCCAGGAGGTGCACAGCGTTCACCGCCGACGCAGTCTGGGTGTTTCCGCCGATGAAGAACATGTTCGGGAACTTGTCGGTCGACATGCCGTGCAGTGTCCGGACGCCGTTCGCCCAGTGCTGCGAGAGCGTTGTCTCCCGCCCGATGATGTCGAAGCCAGTCAACTCGGTGTATGAGATTGCCGATTCGAATCCGGTCGCCATGATCAGGCAGTCGAGAGGGTGCTCGACACCGTCCACTACGACACCGTTTGGTGTGAATCGCTCCACGCCCTGGCCGTGAGTGTCGATCAACGTGACGTTCTTCCGATTGAATGCAGCGAGATAGTCGTCGTGCCACCCGGGCCGCTTGCACCACCAGCGGTACCACGGCTTGAGAGCCTCGGCGGTGGTCGGATCTTCGACCACGTCGTCGACGCGGCCTCGGATCTGGTTCATCAACCTGTAGTCGTTGATCTCGGACAGCTCGGCGAGCTCTTCCTGCGTCGGCGGCCGTCCCAACCGCTTGGTCACCGAGTCTTCCGGCTCGGCGAGGACCTCGAAAGCTGCAGTCCATCCATCGCCGACCATGTCTACGTCGGGCCGCACGTAGCCGGCTTGGGTGCCGAATTGAACATGGGCTTGGAAGTTTTCGCGGCGTTCGCGCTGCCACCCGGGTTTGGACATATCGACCCAGTCGGGTCCGGTTTCGCATTGTCCGCGGACCCCGACGGTCGAGGGGGTCCGTTGGAACACCAGGAGCTCGCCGGCGTCTTTGGCGACTTCGGGCACGATTTGCAGAGCCGTCGCACCTGTTCCGACGACTCCGACGCGCTTGTCCTTCAGCCCGGTGAGTCCACCCTCGCTGCTACCGCCGGTGTAGCTGTAGTCCCATCGGCTCGAATGGAAGATGTGGCCTTCGAATTGGTCGATGCCGGGCAGATTGGGGAGTTTCGGCAGGCTCTGACGGCCGCAGGCGAGAAGGAAGTAGTCGGCGGTCAGCTTGTCGTTGCGGTCCGTTTGAATGTGCCAACGGTTCTCGTCCTCGGACCACTGTGCGCCTGTGATTGCGGTGTGGAAGCAGGCCTTGTCGTAGAGTCCGTATTCTTTGCCGATTCGCTGGCTGATTTCGAGCATTTCTGCTGCATAGGCGTACCGGTGCTTGGGGGCGTAGTTCAGTTCTTCGAGCAAAGGGAGGTAGATGTGTGCTTCGATGTCGCACATGGCACCCGGGTATCTGTTCCAGTACCACGTTCCGCCGAAGTCGCCGCCGGTCTCGATCACCCTGACATCGGTGACTCCGGCGTCGCGCAGCCGAGCGCCCAGCAGCAGTCCGCCGAAGCCGCCGCCTGCGATGATGACGGAGGTGTGATCTGTCAGGGGCTCGCGGGGAACGTCGGCGTCACTCCACGGGTCGCGGCTGTACTGCTCGAACCGCCCGACTGAGGTGCCGACGTACTGCTTCTTTGCGTCCGGGCGGATGCGGCGGTCACGTTCGTAGTCGTATTTTTCTTTCAAAGCGGTTGGATCGAAATCCAGCTCACCAATGAGTTTGTCGTTCGACACTGGTTCCTCACCCTCGTCTGGCGGCGTCTGTTCGAGTGACGCCGTATGCAGGTCTGCTGTTGTGCATTCCTAGCCGTGTTGAAGCGGATCCCGGGGCATACTGCTGGGCAGTAGTAGCCTCTCCGGGTTGCTGGGATTGCTACCGTCGCACTGCATTCAGTTAATCAGTGATCGTGATCACCTTGAAGCGACATCGGTCGCGACGGACCGAGACAATTGTTGCGAAAAACGGGGTGGTGCTTCCCGAAAGCGGCGTGGTGCCCGCGCAGACTCACACTCTCAGACGGGACGACACGCAGGTAACTCAAGCCTGGTTCGGGCAGACGAAAGCCGCCACGGTCGAAGTCGACCATGGCGGCACGCCACGCCCCTGGTACAGGGATTCGTTGCGGCATCCGAGCAGCACGTTTCGCGAGCGCATGCCCGGCGCCCCAGTCTCACACGCGACCGTGGTCGTGAACCGGCTGAAGCTTGTCAGAGGAGGCGGAGCAGCGTGGCGTTGGCCTGTCCGCCGCCCTCGCACATGGTTTGCAGGCCGAATTCGATGTCGTTCTCGCGCATGTGGTGAACCATGGTCGTCATCAGCCGGGCGCCGCTCCCGCCGAGGGGGTGCCCGAGGGCGATTGCGCCACCGTTGGGATTCAACCGTTCTTCGTTGGCCCCGACTTCCGTCAGCCACGCCAAGGCAACCGAGGCGAAAGCTTCGTTGACCTCGTAAGTTCCGATATCGTCGATCGTGAGGCCGCGCCTCGCGAGCAGTTTCTCGGTCGCGGGGATGGGACCGGTGAGCATCGGCATCGGCGGAGATCCGATGACGACTGCTGTATCGATGGCTGCGATCGGTGTGAAACCGAGCTCGGCGGCGGTGTCGGATCCCATGATCAGCAGTGCGGCGGAGCCATCGCTGATCTGTGAGGAATTGGCCGCGGTGATCTTGCCGTCCGGGGTGAAGGCAGGTGTGAGCTTGGCGAGCGATTCGAGGGTGCCTCCGCGCCGGACCCCCTCGTCGACCGCTATTTTCTCTCCATCGACCGGGATGGATGCGATCTGGGATTCGAATCGTCCGGCGTCGATTGCCGCGGCAGCTTTGGCGTGGGAGCCGAGGGCGAACTCGTCGAGCTGTGTTCGCGACAGTCCCCAGTCGTCGGCGATCTGTTCTGCACCGATTCCTTGATTGGGGAACTCGGATCCGAACCGCTGGGAGTAGAGCTCACCGAGCGGGGAATTGCCCGCCGCGGTCGACGATCCGATGGGGATGCGGGACATGGATTCGACGCCGCCTGCTACGACGATGTCGTAGTGCCCGGCAACTACGCTCGCTGCGGCGAAGCTGACGGCCTGTTGCGATGACCCGCACTGCCGATCGATGGTGGTGCCGGGGACGTGAATGGGCCATCCTGCGGACAGCGCCGCGGTCCGAGCGATGTCGAAGCTTTGTTCACCGACCTGACTGACGCATCCCCAGATGACATCCTCGACCGATGCGGGATCGAGGCCGGTTCGTTCGATCAGTGCGCGCAACACGTACGCCGACAGATCGGCAGGATGAACGGAAGACAGCCCTCCGTTTCTTTTGCCAACGGGCGAGCGGACGGCATCGACGATGACTGCTTCACGAGACATGAACATGCTTTCTGATCGAGCGGAATCTGGTATGCGGGTACTGCGGCGGAGCCGGCCTCATCGGTGCGGGGGTGACCACACCGGCCATCGTCAGAACCAGTCGGCGGACATGTCGACTGTGGTCCGATCGAGACTGACGAGAAGATCGAATTGAGCTCTCGTGGCCGGGAGTTCGTAGCGGAAAAAGTAGCGCGCTGCCTGACGCTTTCCGTCGTAGAAATCACCCTGCGAATCTCCGACTGCAAGGAACTGTTCGAGCCAGATCCAGGCTACGACGACGTGGCCGACCGCTTCGAGGTAGATCGACGAGTTGGCCAGCGACTGCGCCTTGTCGGGTTCGTCGCGAAGAGTCGTCGTCACCGCTCGGGTGCGGTCGACCGCAGCTTTGAGGCCAGTTGCCAAATCGGCTGCTTCGCCGCCCGCGTGCTGGGCACGTTCGATGGTGGAACCGATGGTGGCCACGAGCAGGTCCAGACCTGCACCGTTTTGCATGACCATCTTGCGGCCGAGCAGGTCGAGACCTTGGATGCCGTGTGTCCCCTCGTGGATCTGGTTGAGTCGGTTGTCGCGGTAGAACTGTTCGACGTCGTAGTCGCGGGTGTAGCCGTAACCGCCGTGCACTTGAATGGCGAGGTCGTTGGCGCGTAGGCACCACTGGGATGGCCAACTCTTCGCGATCGGGGTCAACACATCGAGCAGCAGGGTCTTCTCGGCCTGCTGCTGTGTGTCGTCGAGGGTGTCCTGCTCATCGACGAGGTTGGAGCAGAACAGGCCGAGGGCGAGGGCGCCTTCGACGTACGCCTTCTGAGCGAGGAGCATCCTCTTGACGTCGGCGTGTTCGACGAGAGGAACCGGCTTGGATGCGGGGTCGCGGTCGGTTTGGCTTCGTCCTTGAGTGCGGGTGAGGGCGTAGCTGACCGATTGACGGTAGCCGGCGTAGCCGAGAGCGGTGGCAAGGAATCCGACCCCGATTCTCGCCTCGTTCATCATGTGGAACATGTAGTTCAGCCCACGGTTCGGTGAGCCGACGAGGTATCCGATCGCCCCGCTCGACCCCTTCGGGGCGTAGCTGCCGTCCCCGAAGTTCAGCAGGGTGTTCGTGGTGCCACGGTTGCCCATCTTGTGGTTCAACCCGACGAGCGCGACATCGTTGCGTTCTCCGGGGTTGCCGTCGGCGTCGAGGACGTATTTGGGAACGATGAACAGCGAGATGCCCTTGACGCCGGGTGCGCTCCCGGGGATCTTCGCAAGTACGAGATGGACTATGTTCTCGCTCAGTTCGTGGTCGCCTCCCGAGATCCACATCTTGGTGCCGGTCAGCCGGTAGCTGCCGTCCGACTGTTCGACAGCTTTGGTCGTGATGTCGGCCAGGGAGGATCCGGCCTGGGGTTCCGACAGACACATCGTTCCGAAGAATCGGCCTTCGAGCATCGGCCGAACGTAGGCGTCGATTTGCTCCTCGCTCGCGTGGGCGACGAGTAGATTGGCGTTCGCCACCGTGAGGAAGGGATAACCGGTGGTGGATGCGTTGGATGCCTGAAACCACGCCACCGATGCCCGCATCACCGACATCGGCAGTTGCATCCCGCCGAGTGATTCATCGAACGATCCGGCGAAAAGCCCCGCCTGTGCAAAGACCTCCAAGGCTTTCTTGGCCTCGGGTGTGGTGACGACCTTTCCGTCGTCACCTATCGTCGGTTCCTGGGCGTCCGCGAGCTTGTTGTGGGGCGCGAAGAACTTCGCGGCCATGTCCGCACTGAGGTCGAGAACAGCGTCGAAGGTGTCCCGGGAGTGTTCCGCGAACCGCGGGCGTTCGGTGAGTGACTCGACATCGAGCCATTCGTAGAGCAAAAACTCGATGTCTCGGCGCGAGAGCGGTGGCGTGGTCATGACATTCCTTCTGTTCTAGATCGAAACGCCGCCGTCGACCGGCAACACGACACCGGTGATGTACCCGGCCTCCTCGGAAGCCAAGAACGCGACGGCCGTGGCCATTTCGGAGGGGTCCGCGAATCGAGCGATCGGGCCGGTGACTTCCGGGATCTTGTCTTCCGGAATGGAGTCCGTCATTCGTGTGGCGGCGTTGGGCGAAATCGCATTGACGGTGACACCGAACAGTGCGAGCTCCTTGGCGGTGGTCTTGGTGAAACCGATGATCCCGGCCTTGGCGGCTGCGTAGTTCGCCTGACCTCGATTACCGCGAAGACCGGTGTAGGAGGTCACATTGACGATGCGTCCGTAGTTCTGGGTCCGGAAATGAGGCACAACGGCGCGGGTGAAGCGGAAGGTGCCGCCGGCGTGTACATCGAGCACCTGCGACCAGTCGTCGTCGGTGAGCTTCCACACGACACGATCGCGCAAAATCCCGGCGTTGTTGACCACGACGTCGATACGGCCGGTGCGCTCGACCGTCTCGCTCACCACTCTCTCGACATCCTCGGTGTTGCTGACATCGGCCTGAGCAGCAACAGCACCGACATTGTCGGCCGAACGTGCCAGCTCGTCACCGTCGAAGTCCACCATGACTACTTCAGCACCGGAAGTCGTGAAATGCCGGGCCAGCTCGAGACCGATCCCTCTGGCGGCGCCGGTGACAAGAACTGTTCGTCCGGTGAAGTCGAAGTTGATGTTGCCCATTGATAGTCCTGTTCGTAAGTAGGTCGCGCCGGGTAGCGGTCGGGTCCGGGTGTCGGTCAGTGCTGCTCGACGACGGAGGCGCGTTGCAGCACGGTCTCGAAGATCCGGGCCGTGGCTGCGTCGACCATGACACCGTCGATGGCGACGGCGCCGTCGCCGGCGGCTTCGGCTTCGCGCATCGCGGTGACGACCTTGCGTGCCTGCGCTACTTCCTCCTCGGAGGGGGAGTAGACGTCGTTGGCGAGCGTCACCTGGTTCGGATGGATCGCCCATTTGCCGACCGCGCCGAGTTCTGCGGCCCAATTCGCCTGTTGGAGGTAGGCATCGTTGTTCTTGAAGTCCCCGAACGGACCATCGATTGCATCGAGGCCGTTACTGCGGGCAGCAATGATCAACTTCGTTCGAGCCGAGTGCCAGATGTCACCCGGGTAGCCGGAACTGGTGCCGATGTGTGCCGATCTCATTCCGTGACTAGCAGCGAGGTCACCGACGCCCAGGATGAGCGCCTCCAACCGCGGGCTGCTCGCCGCGATCTCGTCGACGGCCGCCAGAGCTTCCACTTCTTCGATCAGTACCTCCAAGCCGATACCGCCGATCTTCAGGCCGTGCTTGTGTTCGAGCTGCGTCAGCAGAGTGTCGATGAACCAGACGTCGCGCGCGGATTTGACCTTGGGAATGATCAACACGTCCAGGTATGCACCTGCGCCTGCAACCACTTCGGTGATGTCGTCGAGGCACCAGGTCGTCTGGACACCGTTGATGCGCACCGCGCGGGTCTTCCGCCCCCACTCGAGTTCGCGCAAAGCGGTGACGGCCTGCTTGCGTGCCACGTCCTTGGCGTTGGGCGCGACCGCATCCTCGAGATCGAGGAAAACGAGATCAGCGTCGCCGGCCGCCGCCTTGGCCATCATCTTTTCGCTGGTAGCGGGGGTGGACAGCTCTGATCGGCGTGGCCGCACCGGCCTCGGGTTCGTCATCGGTACTCCTTTAAAGATGAATGTGTGAAATGGATGCTGGTGAGTGTCAGGGGCGCCAGTGGCTGCGCCGCTTGATCAACACACGGCGTGTGCACTCGAACACGACGCGCATGTCGGCTGTGGCGCCCCAGTGTTGGAACTGCACGACACCGGCGTCGTCACGGTCCGCTGGTTCGACGGACAGCACCTGGGTGTACGCGTAAATCGTGTCTCCGTGAAAGACACCGGCTTTGAATCGAATACCATTCAGACCCAGCTCGGCGAGAGCATTCTCGGCAGTGTCCTGACTGGTGAGCCCCAGAGTGAGCGAGCCCGTGATGAGCCCGAAGACCAACCGGCTCTTGCCCCACGGCGAGTCCTTCATCGCCGCTTCGTTCCAATGTTCCTGCGCGGTGTTCATGACCATCTTGGTGATCAATTGATTCTCGACCTCGTCGATGGTCGCACCGCGAGCATGCTTCCAGCGCTGGCCGACCTCGAACGATTCGAACCACGCCGAGTCCTCGGTGACCCAGTCCAGTGGAGCTGAGTGCGATTGTGTCTGAGTCATTTCCGGTGGCTCCCTTCGATCGGTTCGTGTGCCTGCACTACGGCGGCGGTGCCGCCGTGGCCGCTCACCGCAACTCCTTGGTGGCCAGCAAGTTCTTACGCACGAAGTGCAGGACCACCCGATCGTGTTGGTCGAATGCAGTGGTCTTCCACGTCACGATGCCGTATCCGGGCCTGCTGGCGGAGGCCCGCGTATCCAGGACGATCGACTCGGTGCGCACGGTGTCCCCGGAGTAGATCGGCTGCTCGAACACGCACTCTTCAATGCCCAGAAAGGGGCCACCCGATTCGCTGAGATCCTCGACCGACAACCCCACGACCGTGCACAGTACGAGGAACGGGTTCAACTGTGCATCCTTGTGCCCGTGGGCGCGAGCGTACTCGGCGTTCAGGTACATGGGTGACCAGTGAGCGAGTGCGGTACTGAACAACACGTTGTCCGCGGTGGTGATCGTGCGGCCCCAGTGGTGAGTGAAAACCTGTCCGGTTTCGAACTTCTCGAAATAGGCGCCGCGTTGACGAACGGGGAACTCGGCGAGATCGGGGGTTAGTGCGGTGTCGGTCATGGACTTCTCCTGACAGTGGGCTTCACACCCACGATACATAGTTAGTAGTTGACTACCAACTAACGTGCCTATCGATGAACTAGACGGCGGCGCCGACACTGCGGAGGTCGACCTCGTCGGTCCGCGGCAGGCGGAATACACAGAAGCCCGCCAGCAGACAGAAGATTGCCAGCATCGTGAGCACTGCGCCCAACCCCAGTCCGCTGGCGATGAGCAACGACGCCGCGACCGGACCGAGGCCACCACCGACGAGGGAGGAGATCTGATAGCTCATCGACACCCCCGTGTAACGCACGCTGGTGGGGAACAACTCCGAGTACAGCGCACCGATCGGTGCAAGACACAGCGAGTGGAAGGTGAAGACCAGCGCATACGCAAGCATGACTCCGACCGTGGTCGCGCTGGTGAAAAGCGGTCCCAGCAGGAGAAGGTTCACGGTTGCGAGCGTCACGCCGACGGCGAGCACGCGGCGACGACCGAATTTGTCGGCGAGAATGCCGCCGATCGGGATGCCGATGAATGACATCGCCACTCCCACGATGGACGCGTTCAGCAGGAAAGATCGACTCATTCCCAGCTCGGTCACTCCGTAGGAGACGAAGAAGGTACCCATGCAGGAATGAATCATGAACGGCCCGGTAAAGACGCCTGCAGCGAGCACAAGAGACTTACCGTACTTCGTGAACACGACTGTGATCGGCAATCTCGTCGCCTGCGCATTCGTTTCGGCGGCCTCCACCATCACTGGACTTTCGGTGATCCGCAGCCGCATGTACACCGCCAGGCCGAACAGAACCACTGTCGCCAGGAATGGCAGTCTCCAGCCCCACACCAGAAAGTTGTCGCCGGTCAGCGCGACGACCGCGGCGAAGGCCACGAACCCCAGAAGCACGCCGAATGCCGAACCCATGGCGGTGGCGCTTCCCATGAAGGACCGCCGCTCCGTCGACGAGTGCTCCGTCGTCATCACTACCGCCCCGCCCCATTCACCGCCGACGGAAATGCCCTGTACGACGCGAAGAGTGACCAGTAGTACCGGTGCCAGAGCTCCTACGCTGGCGTAGGTCGGCAATACGCCGATGAGGGCGGTGGCCACACCCATGAGGACGACCGTCGTGATGAGGGTGGTCTTGCGGCCGATCTTGTCACCGAAGTGCCCGAACACCACTGCGCCGACGGGCCGGGCGATGTAGCCGGCCGCAAGCGTGAGGAACGACAGGACCACTCCCACCGACGCCTGCGCTGGGCTGAAGAACAGCGGACCGAAAACCAATGCTGCCGCGGTGGCGTAGATGCTGAAGTCGTAGAACTCGATGGACGCGCCGATGAAGCTGGAGAACCAGACGCGCTTCGGTTGCCTTGCCGGTGGCGATGACAGTATTGCCGTGTCGCTCTCGATCTCGGACATGTGGGCCTCTTTCGGATCTAATCGGGGCTGGGGAAGCCTTGAAGGTTTGGGTGCCCTCGCCGGCGAGGGCGGAGCATCCGAGTACCGATGCTCTCGCCCTCCACGTCAAACCATTTGTCTCATGTCGTCCGGTTGACGTTGGAGCACTGGACTGTGCGTTTGTCGGCGAGTTCAGAGGGTGTAGCGGATGATCGATTCGGCGATGCACGCCGGCTTCGGGGACTCGTCGGGGTAGATGGCGACTTCCACGATCGCGTCGACTGCACCTGGACGATCGACCACGTCGAGGATCCGACCCTCGGCATGCAGTCTGGAACTGGACGGGACCGCGGCGGGAAAGCGAACACGATTGAGTCCGTAGTTGATGGAGGTCGTCGCGCCGTGTACCTCGATCAGGTCCGTCAGAAACGGTGCGAGCAAGGACAGCGTGAGAAAACCGTGGGCGATCGTGGTGCCGAAGGGCCCGTTCGCTGCCCTGTCTGCGTCGACGTGAATCCACTGATGGTCTTCGGTGACCGCGGCGAACTCGTCGATACGTGCCTGCGATACCTCGATCTTTCTCGAGGCTCCCAGGTCGGCACCCTTCGACTGCCTGAGATGATCAATGGAGGAGAAGGTGGACACCGGCGAAGACTCCGATCTGTTGAGGCTGCCCGTCCTGTCGTGGACGTCAGCAGTGTTGCTAAATAAAACGGTGATGCGCAGGCGCGAAGCGACGGTGAAAGCTCCTCTTTGCCGCGCCCCCGCGCCGCGTCGAGCCCGACACGAGGTGCCGCACGGGACCCCGGTGCCGGCTGCTGTAGTGCGAAAGCCGAATCTGCAATTTTGTGATCAGCCTTGGGCGGTGGTGACTACATCGACGGTTCAGCAGCCGATGCGGAAACAACAGATTTTGCCCGCACCGCCTGAAGAATCAGGTCCGACGAGTTCGTCTTCCAGACGAAATCGCGTGCACCCGCCGCCCTGGCGTGCCGCGCGTCGTCCTGCCTCACACTCAGCGCCACGACATACTGATCGTGGCCAATCCTCCGGATAAGTTCGCAGCTGCTTGCAGGGTCGGGTAGCCGCATGTCGACCAAGATGAGATCAAATGGTGCCGACTGTGCTTCGGATAGTGCCGTTGCAGCATCGGCAATTTCGATAACCCGTGCGTTCGTGTGGGTCGCCTCCATGAGCCGTTTGAGCGCCGAACGTGCTCTCTTGTCCGAGTCGACGACCATGATCGAAGGCCCGGCACCCGGATCGCGTGGGACGGATGCAGCTGGCAGCATGTCCATCAAATCCTCTGTCTCGGTGTGCGTACCATCAAATCAGCTGTGACGCCACTCACGTAGAGTCCAGCGACCCGGAATGGCCGAGTCAAATGTCTCGTCCTGGCTCGATGCCCACAAAGCCCCTGTTCGTCAACCAGGTTTCTGGGTACGCTTTCGGCTGGAGCGAATGCGCTTATAACTCTTTCGACTGTGTATGCAACCGGTCGTCGTTGATTCGAATCGAAGGTGAGTTCTTGATGACCCGTACTTTCCGTCCACGCCGATCCTGCTTGGCAGTGCCGGGTAGCAATCCAAAGATGCTGACCAAAGCGCAGAGCCTCGCGGTCGACGAGGTCTTCCTCGACCTCGAGGATTCTGTGGCGCCATCGGCCAAGGTCGCCGCACGCACCAATATCCTCACAGCTCTACACGAAGGAGATTGGCGCGGAAAGGTCGTCGTCGTTCGGGTCAACGATGCCGAAACTCGGTGGGCATATGACGATGTCATCGAAATCGTCCGGGGGGCCGGCAAAATCATCGATTGCATCATGCTTCCCAAGGTGGAGAAGCTCGCGCACATTCATTGGCTCGATGTCCTGCTCGGCCAACTCGAACGGGACCTGGGGCTGCCGGAGGGCAAGATCGGCATCGAAGTACAGATCGAGGGCCCGTCGGGTCTGAGTATCGTCGATGACATCGCAGCGTCGACTCCGCGAGTGGAGACTCTCATTTTCGGTCCCGGAGATTTCATGGCGGCGATGCAGATTCCGACCCTGGTGATCGGCGAAAACAGCTACGGCGGACACAACCCCATCGATCCTGTCTTCATGACGCTCGCGATGACGGCACGCAAGTACGGCTTACAGGTCATCGACGGCCCCTATGCTGTCATCGGGGACACCGAAGGATTCCACCGGGCAGCAGTGCACGCCGCTGCATTCGGTTTCGACGGTAAATGGGTGCTCCATCCCACCCAGGTGGAGGCCGCGAACACGGTGTTCTCGCCCGCGCAGGACGCCTACGACAAGGCCGAAGCCATTCTGGAAGCATACGACTACCACCGCTCTGCTGACGGCGGAGGACGGGGCGCTGCCATGCTCAACGGTGAAATGATCGATGAGGCCAGCCGCAAACTCGCACTCGTCACCGCAGAAAAAGGACGACGAGCGGGTCTGACGCGAACAGCTGAACTCGCTCGGTGAGCATCAGAGACGGCGGCGGTCCGCTCAGACAGTTGGTTGTCGCCGCCGCCGAACTCCGCTTCGACGACCTTCCGGACGACGTCGTGGCAACAGCTAGCCGAAACATTCTCGACACCATCGGTGTCGCACTGGCGGGCGCGGACGAACCCGTGACCGAGATCATGCGCAAAGCCCTGACCGTCGAGGGCACTGGGTGCGGTCCGTCCCGGATCTGGGGCACGACCTTGAAGAAGTCGGCGATCGATGCGGCAACGCTCAATGGCACAGCCGCCCACGCCCTGGACTTCGACGATTGGGCACCGGGCTCGGGTATCCACCCCTCGGCTCCTATTCTGCCGGCTGTAATGGCGGTAGCCGACGAGATCGGTTCGAGCGGCGCGGACGTGATCACCGCGTACGTCGCTGGCTATGAAGTTCAGGAACGACTCGGATTGGCTGTTGGCAAGAGCCACTACGACCTCGGGTTTCATACCACGGGGACGATCGGAACATTCGGCGCAGCGGCAGCGGCAGCGCAGATGTACGGAGCCGACCCCCATCAGATGTCGACCGCTCTGCGGGTGGCCGCGACCCAGGCTGCGGGACTGAAAGCAATGTTCGGCTCGATGGGTAAGCCTTTGCACGCGGGCCGCGCCGCTGCGGCCGGCATTCTGGCAGCGCGCCTGGCAATGAACGGATTCGTGGCATCGAGCGATTCGGTCCTCGGGGAACAGGGATTTGTCCCCACCCATTCAACCGGTATCGACGAGGCTTGGCTGCACGCGCGGTTCGATGAGTTGTGGCTCGTTCGGGATACTCGAATCAAGCGCTATGCAGCATGTTTCGGCACCCACGCAGCCATCGACGCTGCGCTGACCTTGCGTGCCGATCCGCTGTTCGACGCCGGAACGATCGAGCGCATCGAGCTCGACATTCCTCAAATCTGCGTCGGAGTGTGCACCATCGCCGCACCGACCACGGCGCTCGAAGCCAAATTCAGCATCGCCTTCGTGATCGCAGCGGCCCTCATCCATGGCGCCGCGGGCGTCGAGCAGTTCACTGCAGCCTCCCTCGCCGACCCTGCGGTACAGCGGCTGGCACGAGTTGTGCGTCTGCGCCCCAATGACTGGATGGACAAAACCAGGACCGATGCTCGAGTGTTCTTCACCGGTGACCGGCTCGCGTCGGCATCGGCCGACGCAAACGAAAGCTGGATACATCTGTCCGACAGCGAGCGGGTCGTGCAGGTGAGGCGCAAGTTCACCACCCTGGCCGCGCCGATCATCAGCTACGAGCGCGCTGCGAAACTCGCCGATCGGATCACGAACCTAGCGCACTGCCCTGACATGAGCACCATTGCCGATGATTTGGTGCCGCTATCGGGCGAGCAGTAGGACTTCCACCGTTCGCGTGAGCACAGACTGCGTAGCCGCACACGTGCTCGCCGACGGTCGCCGCCAGATTGGGATAACAACCCCACGGTCAGTTGGAGCCCCAGTGGATTGGTTCGCAGGTACGGTCGCCACCCACCAGGAGTTCGTGGAGTGTGGGCTGTGCCGTCGCGCCCTCACGTCAACAAGGCCGCGCCAAGGTCATCGGCCCTGTCGGACTGACAAGAGCGTGGGGTGCCAGCGCGCCGGGTCGGGAACGGACAGCCGAGCGCGTACCGCACTATGCACACGCGACTTGTCGTCCACGACCGCGGCAAAATTGTCGGATGCGCGAGCATCGTGAGCAGGGCCGCCAGCACCTGGTGAACATCCCCCGGTAAAGTGTCCGAACGTAACGCACCGTCGGGCATAATGACCGACACCATCCTGCGTAGTCCGGCGAGTACACGCCCAGCGTGTCGGTGCATCGACGAAACAGGGCACGATCAAGACCGCAACTACTGCGCATCACACAGGCTGCCGCCGGTGTCGTTCGTGCCGGGGTCGACGTGACTGGTGCAGGTGGACAGGCGTGGTTGCGGACGGGTGCCGCCGGGAGACTGCTGAGACCGTGGCGTCGACATCGAGGAACTCATCGCTTGATCGTGTGCAACTCGAGCCCGCCAAACCAAGTCGGTAGTCGGCTCGAGTGCAGACGGGGTGGTCTCGGTGATGGTCGCCCACGCGGTCGCGGCGGCGTGGGGATGCGCGCGGCGACCGCGGTGGGTACGCTCCGCGCGACCCCCGGGCACGCGGAGCTTCCCCGACGTCTGTTCCTCATTGCGTCACAGAGTGCAGGGCGTTCTTCACTATCCAGTCAGCCGGCGGCGAACGGATTGTGGAGTCGGTCAGCGCGGTGGACGCGGCAGAATTCGGTCACTGATGATTTTTTGCTGAATCTGGCTCGTGCCCTCGAAGATGGTGGTCAGCCGCGCATCTCGCCAATACCGCTCGATGGAGTGCTCGCGGGTGTAACCGTTGCCGCCGTGCAACTGTAGTGCCTGCCCGGTGACCTCGACCGCCATTTCCGTCGCCAGCAACTTCGTCATTGCGGCTTCTTGTTCGCAGGCCACGCCGTTGTCCATCAGGTTCGCGACGTACTGGTAGAACGTGCGGGCTTGAGCCACCTTTGCGGCCATGTCCGCCACGGTGAATCGAAGGGCTTGAAAGTCTCCCAGTGGGGATCCGAACTGAACACGCGTCTGCAGGTATGCGACGGTGTCTTCGAGCGCTGCCCGGGCAAGGCCGACGGCACGTGCAGCTGTTTGTACTCGGGCGACGTTCAGCCCGTTGACGACCGCTTTGAATCCCTGGCCTTCTGCCCCGGAGAAGCCGAACGGTTCGACCATGTCGTCAGCGGTTGCGTGCACCTCGTCGAAGGTGAGATTCCAGCTGACAATGCCGTGGTAGCCGATTTTGTCGATTGGTTCGCCCGTGACTCCTGTAGGGAAGCTGTTGCGTTCCTTTTGTAGGGCGAACGTCCGGATGGGACCTGGGTCTGGACCGTCCTCGATTCGGCACATGACCAGGATGAAGTCGCCCTCGTAAGCGTTTCCACACCATCGTTTGTGACCGCTGATGATGTACCGATCGCCGACCCGGCGGGCGGTAGTTTGAATCGAGCCCAGGTCCGATCCGGCGTCGGGCTCGGAAAACGCTGCTGCCCCGATCCACTCACCTCGCGCACTGCGTCTGGTCAACTCGTCTCGGCGTTTCGGGTCGTCGAAACGTGTTCCCAGTCCCTGAGAGCGAGCGATGATCGAGGCCACGCTCATCCATGACCGGGACAGTTCTTCCGAGATCATGGCGTATTCGAAGACCCCGAGACCGAGGCCGCCGTATTCGGTAGGGACTGTGATCCCGAAGTATCCCAACTCGGCGAGTCGGTTCATGAGGTGGGCCGGAATCGCTTTTTCGGTCCGGTCATGGAGATTCGCCGCGGGAAGGACCTCGGTACTGCTGAAGGCGCGGACAGTGGTCAACAGTTCAGTGCGTTCGGCGGTCACCCAGGGCGGTTGCAGCTGCGGTGGTTGGACCGCCACCAGCACGTCTTGACTCTTGTTTCGATTCTCTGTCAGCAATGTTGACTCACTTCCAATGGGAGTTCAGGATTTCAACGTCGCCGTCGCGGCGACCGAGTTGTTCGCGTGTGACGGGTCCTTCTCACGGCCAAAGGCCTGTGCGACGAACGCGGTCAGGTATCTCAGCGCTCGCTGCGACTCCGGGACCTTGGATGCGAAGAAGGGGAAGATGTGGATCATCTCGGGCCACACATCGAGATCGACACTGCCACCGGCGTCCCGGATCTTGCGCGCCAAGCGGAGCGAATCGTCGAGTAGTACCTCGGCTGTTCCGCACTGGATCAGCACCGGTGGCAACGAGTGCAGGTCGGCGTACAACGGCGAGGCTAGGGGATCGGTCGGATCGCCCTGTTCGCCCAGGTAGCGAACGGCGTAGGAATGACTTCCTTCCGGGGTGACGATCGGATCGGCGTAGGCCTTTTCGAGTACCGATGCCCCGGTGTGGGCCAGGTCGGTCAAAGGAGAGATGCACACGGCGGCGGCAGGTAGCGCGATTGCCGCATCACGCAGTGCCACCATCATCGACACGGTCAATCCGCCGCCGGCAGAATCACCGGCCACGACTATCCGATCAGCGCGTACGCCCGAATCGATGAGCCAGCGGTAAGCGGTGACCGCATCATCGAGGGCAGCGGGGAACCGGTGTTCGGGGGCCAATCGGTAGCCGACCGACAGCACCGTCGAACCGGAGCCTTCCGAGATGCGTGCGCAGAAGTCGCGATATCCCTCGATCGATCCGATGGAGTAGCCGCCGCCGTGCAGGTAGAGCACGACCTGCGAGCGATCACAGTCGGGGACTCGGGTCCACTCGACGTCGACGCCGTTCGCATTGTCGGGTCCGAATTCGGCCGCCGGGGGGTTGTAGAAGGAGGCTGCGAACTGTTCGAAGTTGGCACGTAGTTCGGGCACGGTCGTGGTGTCGGCGCGAAAGGGGGATTCGCGCAAACGCTCGACCAGTTCGGTAAATTCTGGGCTCACCTTGTAGGCAGTCACCTCGCGGCTCCGTGAGCGGTGGCGGCGCGGGCCTCGGCACGCAGGGCATCACCGTGCTCGTCGAGCTGAGGTGCTCGGGCGCCGACAGTGGCCTGAGTTCGACTGAACTTGATGGGTTGCCCGGCAACGATCGCCCGCTGGGTGGATCCGGGGTTTTCGATCTCGACGAGCATCTTTCGAGCCCATGCGTGGGGGTCGCCGAAGATGTCCCGGATGTCGTTGACAGGCCCGAACGGAACCTTGCCACCCAACTTCTCGCGGAGCTCCGCCCGAGTGAGGTCGCGCGACCAGGTGTCGAGGATGTGCCGAATCTCGGAGCGGTGCTCGACACGGCAACCCTCGTTCCGGAACCGGGGGTCAGTGATGAGATCCGGCATTTCCATGATGCGGCACAGCGCTTCCCACCTCAGCTGGGTGGTAGCGGCGATGGCGATCCAGCCGTCCTTGACCTCGAGCACGTCGAAAGGGGTGAGAATCGGGTGCGTGTTGCCGATCGGCTTGGGTACCTGTCCGGTGTAGGAGTACTGGTAGACCATGCGTTCGCAGAGGGAGAGCATGGCGTCGAACATCGACACGTCGATCTGTTGCCCCTCCCCGGTCTGTTGAACTTCCCACAGTGCGGCCAGAACGCCGATCGTCAACATTGTCCCGGGGAAGATGTCCCCGATGCCGGGGCCGATCTTGACGGGCTTTCCGTCTTCGGTTCCCGTGATGCTCAGTGCCCCCGCCATGGCCTGGATGGTGATATCCATTGCCGGCCAATCAATGTAGGGGCTTTCACCCGACCACGCCGCCCCGAAACCAGTCAGCGATCCGTACACCAGACGCGGATTGACGCTGCGCAGTTCGTCGTAGGAGATATTGAGTCGCTCGACCACGCCGGGGCCGAAGTTCTCGACCACGACGTCGGCAGTGCGGACCAGGTCCAGTAACTCCGCGTGCCCCTGCGGGGTTTTGAGATCGAGAACGATGCTCCGCTTTCCGCGGTTGATACTCTGGAAGTACCCACCGAGCGTTTGCTGACCGTCCGTGCTGGTCGGGTACGGCCCCACTCTGCGCGTGACCTCTCCTCCCGGTGGCTCGACTTTGATGATGTCTGCTCCCAAGTCGGCAAGAATCATGGTGCCGTACGGTCCGGCAAGTGCGGCGGTCAAGTCGATGACGCGCACACCCGAAAGTGGGCCGGTCATAGCGTTCTCCTTCGTTGAGCTGACACTGCGCGGCGGGAGGTCTAACTCGAGTCGCATCAGTTCCAAAGCAGCTCCGTGTTCAAGCGGCGGGGTCGAGATGTTGCGGGTACACGTACGCCCTCATGTGGGCGAGCCATTCCCTCAATCAAGTCAAGACCTATGGTGGACGTCACAACAGGGTCGGTGGACGCGTCTCAATCGAGACATTCGTCGCAATGCGACCTCGCACCCCGCAATTGGCGAGCATCTAGGCAAGGTCATCGGCGACAAAATAGAGTTCTGCACCTGGGTGTTCGGAATTGTCACGGCAGAGAATCGAGCACTCGGCGGGGTCCGCCAGCAGAGACCGCGCCCTGTAATCCAAGACGGCCAACACTGCCGCCATCGCGCCCGCCGTCGATGACGAGCTGGCGGCCGGGTCAAGCGTGCTCGTCGGGGGCACCCAGTAGGGCGAGTTGGCGGGCGAGGCTGGTCAACCCGCCGGCAAAATTGACTCGATCCGCGTCGAGCATCCATCGGTACGCGAGGCCCCGCAGGGCATTAACTGCCAGTTCGGTGATCTCCGCCGGATCGACGCCATCTCGGAGGCGGCCGGTTCGAAGCCCGCGGGCGACCTGCTCGGTGAGGCTTCCGATGTAGTCGGCATGCAGATCGGTGACAAAACCGTGAAGTTCGGGGATGGGTTTGAGGCCTTCGAAGAGCAATGCGTAGAAGCCTCGAATTGATTGGGTCGAGTTTGCGGCGCCGTTTCCTATCTCCTCGACAACGGTCAACAGGGCGTCGATACCGGCGCTATGGGCCCCAGTCTGGGGCAGTTGTCCGTGACCGAAGCGTTCGCTGAGCCGTGTGATGAGGGCCTCGACCAGAGCCGACTTGCTGCCGAACCGTCGACTGACCATGCCGTGGCTGTATCCGGCGCGCTTGCCGATCTCGGCCAATGTTCGTACGGTCGTATCCCACTTCCGCGATGAGCTCGGCGGTAGCTTGCAATAGACGTCGGGTGGAGAGATTTGAGCGTTCCGAGTGCTTGTTCTCAGTGCTCGAGACCGGTCACCCCGACACCCGCCCTCCGAGTTAGTAGCTACCTATCAGCTTGAGCTTGTCGCTGCGAATGCGTCGTTTCCCGTCGATCCCGCCCTGCCGCCAGGGGATGGACCCCGGATCGACTGCGTGACTGCTCCGGTCGACGTCGAGCCGGGACCGGTTGGCATGAACCTCGCGCGGGAGCGCCCGGAAGTCGGCGCGTTGGGTTGCCGGAGACGATCGTGGGCGTGATCGACGCATCGATCACCCAGAGTCATTCGACCCATGTACACGCGGCTCAGAACGTCGCGATGCCCTCTCGGATCGCCCAGAGCGCCGCTTGAATTCGCGAGGACATGCCAAGTTTGGAGATGATGTGACTGACATGCGTGCGAGCGGTTCGTTCGCTGAGGAAGAGCGTATCCGCGATTTCTTGATTCGAGTAGCCTCGAGCCACCAGCGCCAGCACTTCGCGTTCCCGGGCAGACAGGGCGGCCCCGTGACCGGTTCTCATGGACCGCGCGAGTACCTGCGCGACAGCCGGGTCGAGGTGTACCTGATCGCGTTGCGCCGATCTGATGGCGGTGATGATCTCGCTGGGGTCCGAGCTCTTCAGCAGGTAACCGGTGGCACCGGCCTGCAACGCGGCGTGCACCCGTTCGGTCTCCGAAAAGCTTGATAATGCAATTATTTTCAGGTCCGGATGCGTTGCGAGTAGGGCAGTGATAGCGCCTACACCGTCGAGTTCGGGCATGACGAGGTCCATCAGGATGACATCGGGTAGTTGGCCCGCTGCGGCATGCGCCCGGAGCTTGTCGATTGCCTGTTTCCCGTTTTCGGCCTCACCGATGACGATGACATCTTTTTGCGTGGCGAGAAATGCCCTCAACCCGTGGCGAACCAACGTATGGTCGTCGACCAGAAATACCGATATCTCATCCATCATGTACTACCTCATCTCCCGCGCCCGGATCACCGAGGGGACTCAAACTGGGGATCTCCGCACGTACAGTGGTGCCGTGTGCTGGGTCGCTTTTAGGGCGGGAGCGTACGGTCAGCTTTCCGCCGTGTGCTTTCACCCGCTCCGACATCGAAACCAGGCCGAACGAGTGCTGGTCATCGCTCGGACCGGAGAAACCAACTCCATCGTCGATGATCGTCACCGTCAAGACCGATGCGTCCGCGAACGACCGCCGGATCCGCACGACCGCACCAGTCGCGTGCGCATGCTTGACGACGTTATGGATCGCCTCGCCGACAACCATGAACAGGTCTTCTTCGACGGTCTCATCGAGCTCGTAGAACTCGTCGTCGGATTCGACCGTCAGGGATAGGCCCTCACGCGCGGCAACCGCCGCGACGTGTTTGCGGATTGAGGGGACCAATCCTTCTTCGCCGAGGGCGGCGGGGCGGCGGTGCATGATCAGGGCCCGCATCTCCGTTTGCGCCCCACAGACGAGTTCGTGGATCTGCCGGATTTGTTCGACCAGGTCGATGTCCTCACCGGTGTCGACGCTGACTTCGAGAGCTTTGGTCCGCAACGACAGTGAGAACAATGCCTGAGTGACCGAATCGTGCATATCCCGGGCAAGTTTCCGGCGTTCTTCCCGTGCTGCTTGCAGCTCGAGGCGCTTGAACATCTGCGCGTTCGACACCGCGATCGCCGCCTGGTCGGCCATCGCGGCGATGAAACGGATATCTTCTCGGTCGGGCGCTCGTCCCTCGGCCAAGAAGCCGGCGAGCACGCCGATTACCTTGTCTCGGACGACCAACGGAACAGCGACGTATGTGTCCCAGTCCATGGTGCGAAGGAGGTCGTGGACCGGTTGCCATCGAGGGTCTGCGAGAGCAGCGTCGCGAAACTTCGTCGAGACCACGACGCGCGCCTCGTCGATCGCTTTCGTGGTGGCCAAGGGCGCACCCTGGCGCCGGCACAACTCGATTCGTTCGCCGTAGTCGACGGGAAGTCCTGACCTGCCGACATGGTGGAGTGCGCCGGTGGCCTCGTCGACGACGATGACGGCGCAGGTCGCCATCCCCACGGTGTCGCGTACCTCGGCTGCGAGCCTGTCGAGAACGACGTCAAGCTGATTCTCACATGCGATGGCAGCCGCAGTCCGGGTGAAGGCGACCAGCGCACGCCTGTCACGCACAGCGGAGTCGGTGGGGCAGAACCGTACGACTCGGTACGCTTCACCTGTGTCGACCTGGGCCGGGCGGACGTGATATTCGACTTCGGCGGTGCCGATCCACACCGTTCCGTCGATGCAGCGATTTTCCGACTTCGGCTGGTCAGGGTCGCCGAGGAATACCGCTCGTCGGCCGATCAGGTCGGCAGCGCCGGAGCCGAGGATGCGCTGGCCGGCGGGGTTGACGGTCAGGTAGCAGCCGGTGAGGTCGAGGATCGCGAGCCCCTCGTTGCTCAGGTCGACCAGGGCCTCGTGCGGGGTCCTGAAATCGCTGCCGGCCTGGTCAGCGGCCATCTCGTCGGTCCTCGGGTGGGGCGGCGAGTTGGAGGAGCTGACGCGCGAGCGAATCGAGGCCACGGTCGAAGTCCACGCGGTCCTCGTCGAGCAACCACCGGTATGCCAGGCCCCGGAGAGCGTTGACGGTGAGTTCGGTGATCTCGGCGGGGTCGACCCCTTGGCGGAGTCGACCGGTCCGGCGGCCGGCTGCGACCTGTCGGGTGAGACTGTCGAGATATTCCGCGTGGAGGTCGGCGACGAAGGTGTGCAACTCGGGGATCGGTTTGAGGCCTTCGAAGAGCAGGGCATAGAAGCCGCGGAGTGATTCGGGCGAGTTCGCAGAGTCCTTTCGGATCTCGTCGACGACTGCCAGGAGTGCGTCGATGCCAATCTTGTGGGAAAGGGTTCCCGGGAGTCGCTCGTGTCCGAAGCGTTCGCTCAGCTTCTCGATCAGGGTTTCGACGAGCGCGGATTTGCTTCCGAATCGCCGGCTGACCAGACCGTGGCTGTAACCTGCACGCTTGCCGATCTCGGCCAGGGTCGTCCGGTCATAGCCGACCTCGGCGATCAACTGGGCCGTGGCTTGAAGCAGGCGCCGGGTCGACAGGCCCGAGCGTTCTTCCTGCCGGCTTTCCGAACGAACAGAGTCGGTCACAGGGCACCTCCCGGAGCTAGTTGGTTGTTCACCACCTACCATAGTGACGAGCGGTGTGACCTCCTATCTGAGTGCGGGTATTCCGCTCGATCAGGAACGGATGGGAGCGCTGGCAGGCAGGTCACGCAGTGCGATCGACTGATCCCCGATGCGCTGCGGGTCGATGCGTACGCCGTCGGCGATCCACCGCTTGCCGGCCATGAACTCGGGCGCAGAATTGACCGTCTCCACAGCGCGCACCGTGTCGTCCTCGGCAAGGTGAAACACCGCGAACCGATCATCGGCGGGATTGCCGCGAACCACCGCGACCGTCGCGTCCACCAACAGGCCGGCGATCTTGATCTTGGCGTCGAACTGGTCCGACCAGAACCACGGCACCTCCGGCTTGGGAGCGTCCAGCCCGAGGATGGCGGCGACCGCCTGGCCGGCCTGCTCGGTAGCGCTGGGGATGCTTTCGAGACGGAACCGGCCAGGGTAGGGAGGCACCGGTCGGCTCGTGACATCGCCGATCGCGTACACCGCCGGCACCGAGGTACGAGCGTCGGCGTCGACTATCACGCCCGTGCTGTCGCAGTTGATGCCGGCCGCGCGGGCCAATCCGTCACAGGGGAGAACCCCGACCCCCACCAGCGCACCGTCGCAGTCGATTACCGTGCCGTCGGCCAGGCGGAGAGCGCGGACCGCCCCGTCCTGTCTGGGTAGGAACTCCTGCAGGTCTGCGCTGGTCAGCAGTTGGGTGCCGCGGTCGCGGTGGTATCCCGAAAGCCAGGCCGACAGGTCTGGGCTTGCTACTCGGCCCAGGGCGCGGTCGGCGCGTTCGACGACGGTGATGTCCACCCCGTGCTTGAGGCCCGCGGCGGCCACCTCGAGACCGACGTATCCGGCGCCGACGATGGCGACTTTGGTTCCGGGACCGGCGCCGAGCAGTTCGCGCAGCGCCAGGGAGTCTTCGTAGTTGTGCAGGCTGGTCACACCGCGCAGTTGGGATCCGGCAATGGTCAGATCTCGTGGGTGTGCCCCGGTGGCCAGGATCAGCGACGAGTATTCGAGGGTGGTTCCGTCGTCGAGGCGCACCAGCTTTCGGTCTGGATCGATCGACGAAACCTGCTGTCCGCGAATGAGGTCGATTCTCTCGCTGCGGTAGAACTCGGACGGCCGCAGCGGGTCCAGTGCACCGTCGGGACCGGACAGATAGGACTTCGACAACGGGGGGCGGTGATAGGGCAGGTGTTCGCTGTCCCCGATGATGGTGATCGGGTCGTCGAATCCGCGTTGGCGCAGAAGTGCTGCGGCGGTGATGCCGGCGTGGCCGGCGCCGATGATGACGGCGCCGACCACGGAGGTTTCCGTACTCATCGGTTAGGCCTTCGTGATGCTGACCGGAAGGGACTTCAGGCCGGAAAGGAAGTTGGCGGCCACATACTTGGGTTCCCCGACAACCTCGACCTTGCGGACGCGGGGGAGCAGTTCCTCGAACAGGATCCGCATCTCCAGCTTGGCCACGTGCTGACCGATGCACATGTGCGGACCGTGACCGAAGGCGATGTGCTTGTTCGGGCGCCGAGTGATTTCGAACTGATCCGGGTTGTCGAAGACCTCCTCGTCCCGGTTCGCCGAAGGGTACAGCAACATGACGTGGTCGCCGCGGTGGAGCTGGCGGCCACGGAACTCGTGGTCCTGGGTGACGACACGCTGGAAGTGCTTGACCGGGGAGATGTACCGGACGGCTTCCTCCACCAGCGAGGGAATCAGTGACAGATCGCCGCGGACCTTCTCGAGCTGATCGGGGTTGTCGGCGAGTGCCTTGATGGCACCGGACACGGTCGAGGAGGTGGTGTCGTGACCGGCCGTGGCGATCGCGACGTAGTAACCGTTGATGAACGAGGGCGAGAGGTACTCCCCGTCGACCTTGGCGTTGGCGATGATCGACGCGAGATCATCGGTAGGATTCTTTCGGCGTTCGGCGGCCAGATCGTTGAAGTACGTGGAGAAGTCGTCGATGGCGGACTTCCACATACGGGCCATCGCATCCGGTTCCGGAACCATCTCGGCCCGCTGGGTCTCCGGGTCGGCAGGTCCGAACATTTCCTGTGTCAGGGTGAGCATCCGGGGCTCGTCCTCCGGCGGCACCCCGAACAGGCTCATGATGACCCGCAGCGGGTAGAAGATGGCGAAGTCCTTGACGAAATCGCACTCGCCGTCGAACGAGAGCAGCCGGTCGACCGCCTCCTTGGCCAACGTGCGGATGTCGTCTTCGCGCTTGCGCACACTCGCGGGCATGAACCAGGCGCTGGTGACGTTCTTGATCTTGGTGTGCTCGGGTGCGTCCATGTAGGCCAGCGTGTCCAGGGTGCGGCTTCCACCGCTGTTGACCATTTTCAGGAAGCCCGCACTGGCACTGTCGTTGATGTTCGGCTCGTCCATGCCGCTGGCGAACACCGCGGGATTTTTTTCGATCTCCAGAATGTCGGCGTGTTTGGTGGCAAGCCAGATCGGGTCGTATCCCTCGACATGCGCGACACCGAACGGGTTGTTCGCGCGGAGCCAGGCAAATGCCGGATACGTGACCGCCTGCTCGTCGGTGTAGGACTCCGGCAGGATGGCGGCCTTCGCGATGTTCTCGGGAACGCGGTAGTCCTGTTCGGTCAGGTGTGCAGTCATGGTGTTCAATACCTCCTCCGGTCGATGTGATCGACCGGATCGATGTGCAGAAAGAGCTGAACTGGAGTGAGTCGACGTTGTTCGTGACGGTTTCGGGTTAGACGGCGACAGCGTCGGCGGCGGCCACGTCGATGGACTTGCCGAGGATCAGATCCGCCCCACGCTCACCGATCATGATCGCGGGGGCGTTGGTGTTGCCCGAGACGATTCTCGGCATGATCGAGGCGTCCACGACCCGCAAACCGTCGATGCCGTGGACCCTCAGATCCGGATCGACGACACCCTCTCCCGGAACGCCGATCCGGCAGGTGCTGGTGGGGTGGTACATGTGCTGTGTGTCGGCGCGGACCCAGGCGGCGAGTTCGGCCTTGCCGACACTGCGGCCCGGGTTGACCCGCTCGCCGAACGCCGCGGAAAGTTCCGGTCGACCCGCAATCTCTTCGGCCAAGCCGATCGCGCGGATGACCGCGTCCACCTCGGACTGCTGCGAGAGCAGATTGCTGACGATGCGCGGTGGGGCCGTCGGATCGGACGAGCGTAACCGCACCGAACCCGACGAGGACGGGCCGTTGTAGGACAGTCCGATCGTGACACCGCCGACCGTCGGTCGGCGGAAACCGTGATCCCAGAAGAAGCCGGGGACGAATACCATCTGGAAGTCGGCGGCGGGCAGGGAGGAGTCGGATCGCCACAGTACCGCTGCCTCGGCGGCATTCGAGGTCAGCTTGCCCGTACCGTCCGCGAGCCACTGTTCCATGTGAGCGGGCTGGGCGAGGTCACCGATCGTTTCCGTGCTGTCGGTGTCCCAGTGCAGCAACGTCAGCGGGTGATCCTGCAGGTTCTGGCCGACGTGCGGAGAATCGAGGACGGTGTCGATGCCGATCTCCCGCAGGTGATCGGCCGGGCCGATTCCCGACAGCATGAGAATCTTCGGGGAGTTGTAGGCGCCGGCGCTGAGAATGACCTCACGGTCGGCGACCGCCGTGTGTAGAAAACCGTCCTCGATGTACTCCACGCCCACCGCCCGGTTCCCGTCGAGCACGATCCGTCGCACGAGGGCGCCGGTGACGACCTCGACATTGGGCCGCTCCATCGCCGGCCGCAGGAACGCATCCGCCGCCGAGCATCGCCGACCCTGGTGTGCGGTGACCTGGAACAGGCCGGTGCCGTCTTGCTGAGCGCCGTTGAAGTCGTCATTTCGGGCGATGCCGCTGGAAGCGGCAGCATCGACGAAGGACTCCGCGTGAGGAGAAAGCCAGCGATCGCGCGTCACATGCAGGCCGCCGTCACGGCCGTGGTATTCGTCGTGGATGTCGGCGTTGTTCTCGGACCGCTTGAAGAACGGCAACACCTCGTCGTATGACCACCCGGTGGCGCCGAAGTCGTCGACCCAGCGGTCATAGTCGGTGCGAGCACCGCGCATGTAGATGAGAGCGTTCATCGACGAGCAGCCGCCGAGCATCTTCCCGCGTGGCAGGAACAGGCGCCGCCCGTGCAGTCCCGGCTCGGGCTCGGAATTGTAATTCCAGTCGTTGGGTCCCTGGAACATTCCGGCGAACAGGGCAGGAATCTTGACCATGGGGTCATCGTCGGAGCCACCGGCCTCGAGGACGAGGACACGTGCTCCGTCGGCGCTCAGCCGGTCGGCGAGGACGGAGCCGGCCGAACCTGCTCCGACGATCAGATAGTCACACTGCTTCACTACAGGTCTCCATCGGAATTTGAAAGGGTCCTCAGATGCATCAACGGCCGCAATGCCGTTCAGCAATAGAGATCTCAGAGTGGGGGATCGAATCCCTTGGCATGGCTAGTAATTTATGTCACACCCGGCGGATTGAGTAGATGCAAAGATTGCATCGCGTGATGCCGTGGGGAGATCACTGCCGGAGCCACTGTTAGGTCCCCGTCGCCTCGTCAAGATGTTCGCCAAGTCTGTTCGTCAATTTAACTCATACAGGAATGCTCGCGTGGCATCGACCGTTTCGTGGGAGCGTTCTTGACCATAGCGAGGACGATGAGCTCGGTCGTCAATGCCGGTACCTGACATTGGACGGCCGTGGAGTTTGATGGTGGAGTATGTGTCGGCGACGATGGCCGTCGCACTTCCGGTAACGGCCGCTCATGCTGGTCTGCACGCCGATGCGGAGTGGTGGCGGCGTAGTACTTCTTGATCACCTTCGTGTCGTCACGTTCTATCGACACGAGTTTCTGCTGTGGTTGGGGCAGGTCGGTCGCCTGGCGACTATAGAACCCAGATCGCATTGAGCGCAGTGGTTCTCAGGGATTGAAACAGATCACGGACCAGCGAGAACATCGATTCAGGTTGACATCGTGCGATAGGCACGCCATTGCCCTACGCGCCGCCTTCGCGTCCTGTTCGAGCAGCCGGATACGCCTGCGGGCTTCTCGTAGTTCGACGGAACTCGTCCCCGGTGAGCCCGAGTCGGATGCCGTCCTCGATGTCGGCGTTGTGCAACCAGTTCCTCAGACGAGTGTCGGATAGCGCGAATTTATGATCATCGGAACGCGGGGCGCATGTCGCCGTGGGAGAAACTGCTCTTTTGTCGGCCCTTGAACTGGGAAGCGAACTTACGGCGACTCGGAGCCGTGGACTCATTCTCTCGCTACAAGAGAACGTGTCGTTCATCCTTGTTACCCCCCAGCGATGGCAGACGCAGGTCGGGCGCGCTCGGTGTTCTCTGTGGCTGAACCACTCTCCGCCCGACCCCTGGGGGGGTGACAGTGCCAAGCCCTCGAGTCGCACCCATGTTTGATGGAATTTCCTGGCTACCAGGGACTGCAATCGGACTGCACAATGCCGTCGCGGAAGTCATAGTCGGAACCATCTCTTAGGGCGCGTTCGATGCTCACATTCGCATTCGCGATGATAAAGACCCATACTTTTACCGAAAGAGGAAGATCGGGACCAGGCTAGTGACTCAAAGATTGCGCAACCAGTGCACTTACTCCGCAGGGATTCCGGGCTTGAAGTCGGCGCCGCCGCTCCACACGAAGGTCAACTTGACACTGACGATTCGCCAGCCGTCCGGTGTTCGGCGGTAGTGATTGTCATACCAGCCCCCTATGTCGGCGTGACTACCCGAGTCTTCGCCGGAACCCACGTGTACTGCCTGGAGGTAGTGGTTACTGCGTGCGGTGTCGCAGTCGATCTGGATCCCGATGTTGGCGAACAGATGATGGGTCCTTTCAAATGGACTCAGGATGACTTCCACGCTCCGAGCAATCGACTCTTTGTCGATTTGCCCTAAGGGCCAGAGGATTCGCCCATCATCTGCAAAGAGATCGGCGAATCCCTGCCAATCCTTGGTATCAGCGCATCGCGCGTATTGAAGCGCTAGATCGTGGATCTGCGCCCGGTCGGACAGCCACTGGACCTGTTCTGCTGTGGTGGACAAGTCGGACAAAATTACTCCTATTTAGCTTGGGTGCTCTTCGCGGATCAGCGGAAAGCTAATACGTCGCTGGGTTTTTCACGTCTGACCTATGGGTGGCAGCGTCACCGCAACGACTAGTCGGTAATCTACGTCACACATGAGGGGTCAAGGTAGGCGCAAAATGGCATCGCGCGATTCCGTGTGGGAATCACCCCTAGCTACTTCGACCTGAAAAACGAGGCGCCACGGTGAGCATGATTTGGCTGTTCTCGGCCGGTCAGGATTGGGTTGGGCGTAAGTCCCCCCGATCCGCTTCCTTCACGCTGCCAGGGTGCTGATCTTGACCAGGTTGTGCGCCAGGACCCCGTGGCCGACCCAGATCTTGGCGCCTTCGGTGCTGTCGATGCGGGTGCGGTCCCAGCCGTATCCCCGTTTGAGTGCGCTGATTCTGCCTTCGACGCCGGTGCGCCACTTGATTGTTCGTCGGAACGCTGGGCGGTGTTCCTCGGCTCGCCGGCCAGCCGAGGGTTTGCCCTTGCGAGGGATCACCACGTTGCGCACGCCGAGGTCGCGGAGGTCGTCCTCGATGGCTTTCTCGCCGTAACCGCGGTCGGCGGTGACCGTGCGTGGCGGGCGCCCGGCACGTTTGCGGACCCGATCCACGGCTGGTGCCAGTTGGGGTGCGTCGGCCGGGTTGCCGCGTTCGACGTTGTGGTCCACGATCACGCCGTCGTCGCCTTCGACGAGCTGGGCCTTGTGGCCGAACTCGATGGGCTTGCCGAGTCGTCCCTTGGCGATGGGCCGGGCGTCGGGATCGTGCAGGCTGACTCGTCGGGTGGCTCCGTCCGGGGTCTGCCCGGCCAACCGCTGTCGGGTCTGCGTGGTGATCTGCCGGGTGGCGGTGACCAGGTCCTCGAGGTCGTCGATGGCGCGGGCCAGGCGTCCGCGCCGACGTCCGGCGGCTGCGTCGTGCTCGCCCTGGGTCCTCTGGGCTGTGGCCTTGGCGCGTGCCCGGCGGAGCGCGTGTTTCGCGTTGGTCAGCAGCCGTTCGGCATCGGTGGCGGCGGTCTCGGCCAGATCGGCCAGCTCCCCGGTCGTGCGCCGGACCGCGGCCAGGGCCTCGTCGCGTCCGGC
>NZ_JBIRXS010000047.1:0-34571 GCF_044389235.1 Rhodococcus sp. NPDC019647
GCCCACCACCTGATGCAGGGGCGATTGCACGATCCGACCCTGTCCCTCGCCGACATCGCCACCACTTTGGGCATGTCACGGCGGTATCTGTCCCAGATTTTCCGCGAACACGGCAGCACTCCCAACGCCTGGCTGATCCGGGCCCGCCTGGAACGGGGACGACGACTTCTGCTCACCACAGATGCGAGCGTCGCGGAGGTCTCCGACCGTGTCGGCTTCAAGGACGTCGCGCACTTCAGCCGGTCCTTCCGCACGCAATACGGGACCGGCCCCAGCCGGTATCGCGATCAGACCCCGCGGTGGACCCGGTCTGATCGCATCGATCGCCAAACCCAATCGCCGAACACCGGCTATTGATATCGGTCGCAGTCGGCGAATCTTCTCGATCAGCGGCTGCGGCGGTTCGACATCCGCACCGACTACGTGCTGGAGCAGGCCGGGGCCGTATCGACGTCGACAAGATCGCCACACATTTGGTAGGACATGTGCCGGGCGGCGGTGTCGATCCACTCCGGTGAGGTCAGCGGCCACGACGTCATCCGCATGATTTTCGCCCGCCGCGAACAACGCCGCCGGCCTGCTCGCGACGGCGACCCCTGAACGTACCCGGGCAGGATCAGCGGCCCGACCTGCGACGCACGGCGGGGTCACTGTCCGCCGGATAGTGCCGTAGCCCTTCGTCGGACCCCCTTGCGTATTTCGCGAGACCTGGTGGGGTGGGTGGCGGGGTCTCTGCGGGTCACTGTGAGTGTTTCGCTCGGCTGCTCGGGGCGGCGCGCGCCGTGCGGAACTCGAGTGGGGTCATGCCTGTTCGCTGCCGGAAGAAGCGGTTGAACGTGGTGGGTTCGTCGAATCCGACCGCACGCCCGACGGCTTGTACGGGGCGGGTGTCGTGGGCGAGGAGTCGTTTGGCTTCCAGCAGTGCACGTTGGTCGACCAGTTGCTTGACGGTCGATCCGGTGTTGCGCAGGGCGCAGCGGTTCAGCGTGCGGGAAGAGTAGCCGAGTTGGCGGGCGTAGTCGCTGGTGGTCCTTGTCGTGGCGTAGTCGCGGTCGATGGCAGCGGTCAGCGCGGTGAACAGGTCGTTACCGGCGTCGGGTTGCGGTGCGTTCTCGACGGGATCGGTAAGCGCGAGTTCGACGATGAGCAGGCTCAGCACTCGCCCCATGAGCTCTTCGTGCATCCGCCGGGGCAAGGTTCGGTCGGCGGCCGCGACCAGGTCGTCCAGGTAACGCCACGCCGGTGATTGGGCGGTTGCTGTTGCCGGCCAGAACGAGCGGGGGTCGCACAGTGCGCGGGCCTGCTCGTCGACACTGGTGGGTTCGAACAGCACTATGGTCGCGGCAACCTCGGCGGGCTGGGTCATGACGTCGTCGTCGAACCACTCCCACTCCTGGACTTGCCCGGCGCGTATCCACAGCACGTCACCGGGATGGAGGTGGTGGCCGACGAAGTCGACCGTGTGGTGCAGTGTGCCCCCGGTGACGGCTATCAGCAGCTCGAAGTGCACGCGTTGGGGCCGCAGGAACTCCTCGCGCGCGCGGAGGGCGCGGGCGCGCAGATCTGCCAGCGACAGCACTTCGATGGCTGGTCGAGTCGTTGGGTAGCCAACGTTCCAGATGCGCGTTTGTCCTGTTTTGTTCACCGCTCGACCTCATATCACCATGACATTCCGATAGAGGTGTCCAATACTAGAGGTTGTAGAGGAAAGAACGCCGGATCGGCGGCATCCACCTGACAAGTAATCAACCCTCCACGCGACGGGAACAGTGTTCCTCGTTCGTGGTGTAAGGAGTCTCGATGACCACCCCGACGCTCGCGCTCACCGGTTCCACCGGCCACCTTGGCGGCATGATCGCCCGGGAGCTGTCCACTCGAGGAGTGGCCATGCGGCTGCTCGCGCGCACACCTGAGCGGGCACCATCTCTACCTGGTGCGACGGTGGTCGCGAGCACCTATGCGAACAGCGACGACGTGCGAGCCGGGCTCGCCGGGGTCGACGTGTTATTCATGGTGTCCGGCGCGGAGAGCGCCGACCGACTCGACCAACACCGCGCGTTCATCGATGCGGCGGCGGCGGCCGGCGTGAGCCACATCGTCTACACATCCTTCAATGGCGCATCCCCCGACGCCACGTTTACACTCGCCCGCGACCACTGGGCCACCGAACAACACATCATCGCGCGTGGTCTGCCATACACGTTCCTGCGCAACAGCTTCTACGCCGACATACTCCCCGAACTGGCCGACGAGGACGGCGTGATCCGCGGACCGGCCGGTGATGGTCGCCTCGCACCGGTCACCCGCGCCGACGTGGCGCGTGTCGCCGCAACAGTGTTGACCGATCCCGCCGCTCATCGCGATGCGACGTACACCCTCACCGGGCATCGAGCCCTCACGCTGACCGAGGCCGCCGACATCATCAGCGAGACCACAGGCCGCGCGGTGACCTACCTCGACGAGACGATCGAGGAGGCGTACGAATCGCGCCGCCGCTGGGACGTTCCGCAGTGGCAGTACGACGCGTGGGTCTCGACCTACACCGCCATCGCCGCCGGCGAGTTCGCCCACGTCACCGACGACGTGGCGACAGTGACCGGCCGCGACGCGCAAAGCCTGCGCGAACACTTCCGCAACCGCTGATCCACTTCCCGCCGTCCCCGCCTGAGACCGATCTGCTCGCCACCGGCGCGCACAACTGGCAGTACGTGATACCCGAACGCACACCGCATGTCCTGATTTGTTCAGCATGTGACTACATATCTCCATGACACCGAGTTCACGGCGTCCGAAAATGGAAATTGCAACGCGCAGATGCGATGCGATGCGATTACAGGAAAAAGCCACTGCAAGCATGCTGTTCGCCCGCGACCCACCGTCGAACAGCAGATTCGGAGGGAACCATCACACCGGCCGCTACGCAATGACAACGACGACAGACTGCACGCGCGACAGGCACCGCCGCAGCAACTGGCCGTGATCGCATCACTCACCCTGAACCGGGTGCGGCTCATCGTCAGACCGGCGGTGCCGCACCCCATTCCGCCCAGGCGCAGTCCACCCAAGAGGCGAACCGGGCGCTCGTGCTGGAGTTCTATGACGGCTTCTTCAACCGGCACGACCCGGCTGCAGCGTCGGTCATCGCAGAGAACTACAAGCAACACAACCCCCAGGTGCCCGACGGTAAAGCCGCCTTCGTCGACCTTCTCACGGCCAACTTCGCGCAGAACCCCACCTCCAGGGCCACCGTGGTGCGCAGTGCCGTCGACGGAGACCTGGTGTACCTGCACGTTCACTCGACCAACGGTCCCAACGACTCCGGTCAAGCCATCGTCGACATCTTCCGAGTCGACAACGGGGCCATCGTCGAGCACTGGGACGTGATCCAGCCCGTACAGCAGACAGCAGCCAACTCCAACACCATGTTCTGAACCATTTCACATGGTGCAGAAACCGATCCCATCCACTCATCAGGAGAACCCATGACCACTCAGAAGCAGCAAGTCGTCGACCTCATCGCCTCGATCGCCTCGGGGGCACCCGAACCCGTCTCGATCATCAACGCCGACAAGTACATTCAGCACAACCTCGCCGCCGCCGACGGACTCGCCGGCTTCCGCGCCCTGCTCGACGTGGTGCCCAACGGGTCGAGCGTCAATACCGTGCGCGTGTTCCAGGACGGCGACTTCGTCGTGGCCCAATCGGAGTACAACCTCTTCGGACCCCAGGTCGGCTTCGACATCTTCCGGTTCGAAGACGGCAAGATCGTCGAGCACTGGGACAACCTGCAGGCCGTTACAGAACCCAACCCGAGCGGCCGCACCCTGATCGACGGTCCCACCGAGATCGTCGACGTGGACAAGACCGAAGCCAACAAGGCCGTCGCCGAGGGATTCGTACGCGACGTCCTCGTGGGCGGGAATCTGGACAAGGTCGATGACTACTGCGACGGTGATCGCTACCTCCAGCACCACCCTCTGATCGCTGACGGGGTATCCAACCTCAAGGCAGCGTTCCAGTCCTGGGCGGAAGCAGGCATCACCGCGAAGTACCACCACATCCACCATGTGCTCGGCGAAGGCAACTTCGTCCTCCTCGCCAGCGAGGGCGAATTCAACGGCGCCCCCACAGCGTTCTACGACCTGTTCCGCATCGAGAACGGCAAGGTCGCCGAGCACTGGGACATCGTCGAACCGATCCCGGCGCGCGAGGAATGGAAGAACACCAACGGCAAATTCTGACAAGCGGCCGCAGCCCGGCCGCACTCACAACGCGGCCGGGCCTGGCCCCCACCTCGCGGGACAACCGCGCCCCGGGTCGGGTGGTCCGCCGGCGGTGCTCGTCGGCATGACGATGGCGACGAGCACCACGTCACTGTGTTCATGGTCTCGACGCCCGAGAGCGTGGCCAGAGCCGAGGCGCACAAGTCGTTCGTCGACGCCACAGTGACGGCGGGGATGGACCGCCTCGTCTACACGTCTTTCGCCGCGCCGTCACCCGATGTGATTTTCGCCCTCCGTGCCCGGCTCCCAACCCCCGACCTGCGCCGCGCTGTGGTCACTGCGTGGTCCGAAGCTTCTCAAAGCGCCTTGCGGCTGAGAACTTGCGCGTCTCGGGGATTGGGCTGCCGTTCCCCGCCGCCGCCTTCTCTCGTCGCCATGCCAGATGACGGCGAAAGTACTGCGAAATTCGTATCCACCCCAACTATTGGGTGAGAATCACGGTCCGGTGAGGTAACCGCCATCGACCGGCAACGCGACACCGGTGATATATCCGGCCTTGTCCGAGAGCAGCCAGGCCACCGCGTCGCCGACTTCCTCGGGTTCGCCGAACCTCTTTATTGCCTGCGGCTCTATCAGCGCACGCGTGAAGTCTTCTGGAGACCCCTCGAGTAGAGGAGTGCGGATTGCGTTCGGGCACACGGCGTTGACGCGTACCCCTGATTCTCCATATTCCATCGCGGCGTTCTTGGTCATACCCAGCACAGCATGCTTGGTCGCGGTGTAGACGCCGATATTGCGCACCGCGACCAAGCCGGCAACGGAGGCGACGTTGACGATCGAGCCGCCGCCGTGCGCCGCCATATGTTGGATCTGCGCTCGCATCCCGAGGAACGTGCCTTTCAGGTTCACATCCGTGACGAGTTGGTAATCGCGGTCGCTCATCTCGGCGAATGGCTTGTGCACGGCAACACCGGCGTTATTCACCGCGAAATCCAGCGCCCCGTACGTGGCGATGCTGCTGTCGACCAGGGCGCTGCTTTCCTCGGCGGAGGTCACGTCGCACGCGCAGAAACTCGCGGTACCTCCCTTCGACTCGATGATCGCCACGGTCTCTTCCGCCCCCTCACGGGAGCGGTCAAGGTCGGACACGATGACCGAAGCACCTTCGGAGGCGAGGACCAGAGCGATACCTCGACCGATGCCACCGGCCGCGCCGGTGACTACACCGGCCCTACCTTCGAGCAACATCAATTGTGCCTTTCATTTCTCACCCGGGCCGGCATCGTCCGATATCCACGCACATGCAGCCACACCGAGCTCACGGAATCGCCAAAGTCAACTCTGAACTTTTCGATATCACGCCGAAATTGCCTGGGGGTCAATATATGTGTCACCACGTGGTCAAGTCTCGTGGGGTGACACCGATTTTGGCGCAGTGATCGTTGTAGCGCTGGAGAAGCGTTTGCCAGTTGTCGTATCCGATTCGGTTGCCCGCGTCGTCAACGAATTCGAGTGATCCCTGGATCACCGCGAAGATGATGGTCGGCTCGTCCCCGACCATGCTCGGGGCGTGGGTGGATCCGGCGGCCTCGACCACGGAGTCGCCGGGGCCGGCAACCCACCCTTCGTTGTAGGTCCATTTCCCCTGGATCACGTAGACGATCACGGTCCCGGGGTGGAAATGCTTGGTCAGAGTCTGGCCCGGGGGCGTCTTGATGAAGACGATCATCTCGCCGTTGGACGGGTTCAGTTTGACGAGCTTGAGCTCGGAGCCGCTGGCCTCGTCCCAGGGTACCCAGACGTTGCCCTCGTCCGGGATGTAGCTGGCGAACGCCTGGTAAGTAGTTTCAGCTGCGGTCATGATTGCTCCTCTGGATCTGAGTCACGGCCACTCTGGTCCGGACTCGTGGTTGAGTTTGGCGCTGCGAGGTCCGACGATTTCGGACCTCGGCGTCGGTTATCGGGCGTTCGCGCCGCAATCGACGAGTGTTTTGATGCCACGGACGTCTCCCGAGGCCATCCCCTGCAAGATCTGTGGCGCCTGCATGAGGGGGACGACATCGTCTGTGAACGGCTTCAAATTCAACCGTCCGGTGTGGACGAGGTCGATCAGCTCCCGGTGGCAGTCGTTGTATCCGACGCTGGTGACGATGCTGACCTCGTTGTTGATGAGAGACATCGCGTCGAACTCGAGGCGGGCGGTCAGCCCCAGCAGGACGATCCGGCCACCGGCGCGGGTGGCTTCGAGCGCGGTGTCGAAGCTGGCCTGCGCCCCGACCACTTCGAACGCGACGTCGACGCCTGTCCCGCCGGCGAGTCGTCGAACGTCCGCGGCCGTATCCGACTGTGCCATCGGGTCCATGACGCTGGTGGCCCCCGATGACAGCGCCTTGCCGCGGCGGTCGGCGATGGGATCGACACCGATGATCGGGTCGATACCGCGCAGCGCCAGCAGCGCCGTAATGAGCAACCCCACCGGGCCCAGTCCGATGACGGCGGCGCTGTCGCCTTTGACCAGGCCCGAGCGCCGGACCGCATGCAAGGCCACGGCGGCCGGTTCGAGGATCGCTGCCTGGGCGAGGTCGAAACCATTCGGCAGTCGGTGCACCATGTACGCCGGGACAACCGCCTGCTCGGCCATACCGCCGTCCCCCATCAGACCCGCAAACCCGAATCCACGACACAAGTGGTAGCGGTCCGCGCGGCACGCCTCGCAGTCGCCACATCGGTAGCTCGGCTCGATCACGACCGGGTCGCCGACGTCCAGGCCCGGAACACCGGATCCGATCTCTGTCACCGTTCCGGAGAACTCGTGACCGAGTGTGAGCGGAGCGGTGGCGCCGGACAGCAGATGCGGAACGTGGGTGGGGATCGCGTGCGGACCGTCGTGGATCTCGTGCACATCACTCCCGCACGCCCCACAGTAGGCGCAGCGGATCAGCACCTCGCCGGGCCCGGGTGAAGCAATCGACACCGATTCCAGGCGCACATCTCCCGCGCCGTGCCATCGCACAGCCATTGCCGAGTTCGTCATGCTGCCGCCAAGACTTTCGACGGTGCCGTTTCCTTCAGTACGAAGCTGAGCAGCACAACCACGAGGGCAGCACCGGAGGAAATCAACATACAGATCTGAAGCCCGAAGGCATCGGAAAGTATGCCGGCCACCCAGGGGGCGATGAACCCGCCGACGATCTCGCCGGTGCCCATGATCAGCCCGAGGCACGTCGCAACCAAGTGTCGAGGAACAGTTTCGGCCGGAATCGTCGCCATCATCAACGTGAAGCACCCCGTGCCGGTGTAGGTGACGATCAGGGCCGCGAAAAGCCAACCCGGGGAGTCGATAACGATGATCAGTAGAGGTGCGATTGCCGCCACGACGGTGAATCCGATCATCGTGGGTTTGCGTCCGATCCGGTCGGAGATGCCAGGGACCAGGGCGCCCCACACGATCCAGGCGATTCCAATACCGGTGAGCGCGAAGCTCAACTCCGCACCGCTGAAGCCCTTCGCGTCGGTCAGATACAACGGCGTGAATGTTTGTGTGGTGGTGAACCATGTCAGGTAGAACACTGCCGCCAACAAGCACACAACCATATTTCGGGTACGCAGTGCATCGGCGAGGTTCATCGTGGAATCGCTGGGCCCGTGCGCGAGATGTTCGCTCGCCGCATCTTGGGCGAGGGTGGCCGGGTGCCGCAGGCGTAGCTCGCGAACGAACTTGAGCACCAGGAGTGCCACGATGACGCCGGGCACGACAGTGGCGACGAAAGCGATGCGCCAGCCGTATGCCTCGGCGAGAGAGACCGTGACGATCGGGCCCACGATCCCGCCGAGCAGTCCTGCAGACGAGCCTTGGACGAGGCCCATGTTCAAGCCGCGCCGCCGCGGGGTCGAGGAGTAGATCACCATCGGTTGCACGAGCGGCAGCACTGCCCCCTCCGCAGCGCCCATCAAGGCACGCAACAGCAGCAGACTGGCCAGGCCACCGACCAGACCCGACAGTGCGGAGAACAGCGTGAACAGGACGACGGCGGCGATGAGTAGTGGCTTGCGCCGATCCGCGCGATCGGACAGAAATCCTATGGTGATACCCGCCAACGCCCAGGTCAGCGCAGGCAACCCTCCGAGCAAACCGATCTGTGAGTTCGAAAGCCCCAGCTCATCCTTGAAGTATGGGCTGAGATAGTTCAGGGCGAGCCGATCGAAGAAGACAAATCCGAAGGTCGCGAACATGACGGCGGTCAGCACGTTCTGGTACGCGCCCCCCAATGCGGGAGGCGTGTACTCGGCGCGGGTCGCCTGCGGCGGGGAACCCAAAGTAGTCATGACGATTTCGTTTTCTCTGCAGCCGGTCAGCGGATCAGCGTGTCGACGTAAGCGGCACCGATGCCGGCCTTGTCGTAGTACTCGCGGCAACGGGCGAGGTAGTCATGGACATCGAACAAGCCGGTGCTGTTGCCGTCTTCATCGAGCCAGATGATGGGGCCCTTGACGACGAAGAATGCACGCATCGGCTCCGTGTCCTCGTAGGCCACCAGCGTGTGGGCCTCGCCTGGCGTCTCGTACACGAACGATCCGGCTGTCGCGGTCCACGGCTGTTCGAGATATCCCCACTTACCCGAAATGGTGTAACCGATCACCTCGTGTGGGTGATAGTGCCGATTGACCAGTCCGGCTTCTTTCGCCCACACGATATCGGCCCACCGGTTCGAACTCGGCGAAATCCACAACGGCCGCGACAGCATCGTCGGACTGAGCGGAACGTAGAACCGTTCGTCCTCCTCGGGCGCGAACTGGTGAAACACCTCCGGCTGAGCATCCGGCTTGAGCGCATTGACGATGGGCTTGAGTTCCGACCAGAACTCGGTGGTCGCAGATTCAGGCATGAAAGGCTCCTCGAACTTGGTGGCGGCCATCACAGTGGGCGCCGATGTGATGAGTCAAGACGACGCCAACCGACCCGTCTTGCACATTCCGGACGAGTAGGACCGCCAATTTCGGACATGGGGTGTTCTTTGACGCCCGGGTGCGCAGAGGACATAATGCTTCGAATGTGACGCACATCTCGTTCGATGAGCGACCAGTGGCAGTAGGAGAAACCCAGTGCCCTCACGAGTGAGTGCAGTCTCGACCGAAAGTGTCGACCCAGCGAGCCGTCTGGCGTACTGGGAGGACTACAACTCCCGCGAGCTGGTCGGTTTCCGATGCTCCACCTACCGTGACGATGGCCTACGGGCCAAAGAGAAGAATCTTGACCTCGGCGGTCCACGGCTGGCCTCGATCGAAGGCAATCCTCATGTGGTCGACCGATCCGTGCAACAAGTGAAAACGTCGCCGACGGATTCCATCTTCGTCACCGTCCTGACCAAGGGCACGGCGTTTTTCCATCACGACCGCGGGCTGTTGATTCTCAAAGCCGGCGACGCGATCGTGTACGAAGCAGGAAAGCCGTACCTGTTCGGCTTCGACACCGACATGCGGCAGCTGCTGATCGACCTGCCCCGCGGCAACGATCACACGGTGCCCGACCAACCTCTTCTCATCCGCGCGGGCACAGGTGCAGAATCCGCCCGAGTGCAGGCGCTCACCGTCCTCGCAGACGAGCTGCTGGCGGAGATCACCGAGCCCGAAGAATCAAGCGAAGATCTCATCACCACGGCTCTCTCCCTGTTCCAACGCACCGAAACAACGTCCGCGGCGTTGCGCCGGACCGTCAAGGCGCTCATCGACACTAGGCTCACCGACCCTGACCTGAACGCGGAACTGGTCGCACGCAGCGTCGGGATATCACTTCGGCACCTCAACCGCGCCTTCGACGAAGAGCGAACGACAGTCTCGAGGTACATTCACGGCCAACGACTCGAAATGGCCCGCGCAGAACTGACCGCATCCGATGTCCCGAGAATCGCCGATCTCGCCGCCAAATGGGGCTTTTCGTCACAACCGCACTTCACCCGCGCTTTTCGGCGCCGGTACGAGATGACTCCGTCCGAAATGCGCGCGCTCAGCGTCGACATCAACGCCGTCGAGGGTGAAATGGCGCGCACCTCGACACCGATGGACGAGCCTCACGCAGCAACGAACGCCCCGTCCGGCGGTAGCTCGTAACTTCGCTTAGTGGGCCGTTGCGCCACCGTTTGATCGCGAGCTGCCCCGGCCAGGACCGCGAGGGGCGACGTCCTGGTGATCACCCGGCTCGGACGGTCGGTGCTGCATCTGGTCACCCTCGGCGCCGAACTCCGTGAGCGCGGCATCGGCCTGAAGGTGCTCGAGCAGGGCATCGACACCGCCGAATGCCAGCAGAACCGGACCACCACTCGACGCGTGCCGCGGCAGCCGTCCCCCGGCACGCCCGACCACGGTCACGGCACCCCGCGCGGACAGTCGCTCGCCACCTTGCGAACCGAGGCGGATGGGACACATCGAACGCCTCGATCGGTGCATCAGTCGCGAGTGATGGCGGCGCTGTCGCGAACGTTGACTTCTCGTAGGGCAATATCGGTTGGGTCGGAGACCTCGAATCTCGTTCTCAGAGTCGAGCAATAGTAGGTTCGCACGAACTCATTGCTCACATGGCGGAAAAGCGATCTCCTGCAGGGCATCCCGCATTACGGCCCTGACTTTTTCAGGAATGCGATCGAAGTAGGTGACGTGCACGGCATCGACACGGATCTTCGCCTCGCCGAGGAGGCGTCGCCCCTCATCGGTGGCGCCGATCAGCTTGTTGCGTCGATCCGAGGGGTCGAGTGTCCGGACGACCAGGCCGCGCTCTTCGAGTTCGTCCACCAGTCCGACGATCTGACTGGGGTCGAGACCCATGGTGGCGGCCACCCTGCGCTGATTGACACCCTCCGCGCGCTCGCAGGCCAGGACGAGAACCGAGTACGAGCGCACCCGGAGTCCGACCGGGACGAGCGCCTTGTTCACCGCCCCCAGCACCATGCCGCCAACGCGCGAGAGCAGGAATCCCATGTCGTCTGACAATGCCTGCGACTGGCCCATGCGAACCCCTTCCGAACAAAGTTCTCAGCAGCGTAGCAAACCTCAATGATTGACTTTCTCAATCATAGATGATTTCGTGTGATTCAGCGGACACCACCCTTTAGGAGAATCGACATGGACCTCAGCAACAAAGTCGCCGTCGTCACCGGCAGCGGACAGGGCCTCGGGCTGGCCTACGCCAAGGACCTGGCCCGCCACGGCGCCGCCGTCGTGATCAACGACGTCAACCAGGCCACCGCCGACGCCGCCGTCGCCGAGATCACCGCCGCGGGCGGGCGGGCTGTCGCCGTCGTCGCCCCGGTCGGGCCGACCGAGACCGCCCAGAAGCTCGTCGCCGGCGCGGTCGAGGCATTCGGACGCCTCGACGTCATGGTCACCAACGCCGGCATCCTGCGCGACAAAGTGCTGTGGAAGATGACCGACGACGACTTCGACGCCGTGATCACTGTGCACCTGCGCGGCACCTTCAGCTGCGTCCGCGAAGCGGTCCTGCGCTTCCGCGAACAGGGCGACGGCGGTCGCATCATCGCCATCGGCTCCCCCGCCGGCCAACGCGGCAACTTCGGGCAAACCAACTACTCCGGTGCCAAAGCGGGCATCGTCGGCATGGTCCGCACCTGGGCGCTCGAACTGCAGCGCGCCGGAATCACCGCCAACGCCGTCTGCCCCGTCGCGGTCACCGCGATGACCGAGACCGTCCCGCTCTTCGCCCCCCACATCGAGGAGTCGAAGCGGACCGGTGTGCTGCCCGAGATCCTCCGCCGCAAGGTCGGCATGGGAACGCCCGGGGACGCCGCGGGCCTGATCAGCTTCCTGGCCAGCGATGCCGCCGCCGACATCACCGGACAGGCCTTCTCCGTGGGCGGTGACCGCCTCGCACTGTGGTCACACCCCGAACTCACCGCGGTCGAATACTCGGACGGCGGTTGGTCGGCCGACGACATCGCCGCCCAGTGGGCGGGAACGTTCGGCGACGCCGTCGAGACCGTCGGCGAAGAATTCCCCGAGGAGCTGATGGCGAAATGAGCCGCTACGAGTACGGCATCGACTTCGACACGATCGACGCCCTCGACATCCACACCCACGTCGAGATCGACGGGTGCGGGCACCGGTCCCTCGACGACGAGCTGATGGCCGCCTCCGAGAAGTACTTCAAGTCCGGGGAGGAGCGCACCCCGTCGATCGACTCGATCGCCGAGCACTACCGCTCCCGCAACATGGCCGCGGTCGTGTTCACCGTCGACGCCGCCTCGGCCACCGGACACGCCGCGAACTCGGTCGAGGAGATCGCCGAGGGCGCCGCCCGCCACAACGACGTCCTGATCCCGTTCGGCTCCGTCGACCCCTGGCAGGGCAAGGCCGCCGTGCGGCGCGTGCACCGACTCGTCGACGACTACGGTGTCAAGGGATTCAAATTCCACCCCAGCATGCAGGGCTTCGAACCCAACGACCGGCAGTTCTACCCGCTCTATGAGGCCATCACCGAGGCCGGGGTCCCCACCCTGTTCCACACCGGACAGACCGGGATCGGCGCCGGCCTACCCGGCGGGCACGGCATCAAACTGCGCTACTCCGACCCGATGCTCCTCGACGACGTGGCCGCCGACTTCCCCGACCTCACCATGATCATGGCCCACCCGGCCGTGCCGTGGGTGGACGCGCAGATCTCCATCGCCACCCACAAGGCCAACGTCTACATCGACCTGTCCGGGTGGTCACCGAAATACTTCCCGCCGCAGCTGGTCAAGGCCGCCAACTCGATGCTGCGGAACAAGGTGCTCTTCGGCTCCGACTTCCCCGTCATCCAGGTCGACCGCTGGATGAAGGACTTCGCGAACCTCGACATCAAACCCGAGGTCACGCCCCTGATCTTCAAGCAGAACGCGCTGCGCGTTCTCGGCATCAAGCACTGACCCGGCTCTCACCCGAAACCACCAGGAGACTTCTCATGACCACCGCCACCACCACCCGGGTCGCCACCCTCGCCGACCTCGCCGCCCTCGAGGGCACACCGCTGGGCACCAGCTCGTGGATCGACATCCCCCAGCAACGAATCAACACCTTCGCCGACGCCACCGACGACCACCAGTGGATCCACGTCGACCCCGAACGCGCCAATGCCGAAAGCCCCTTCGGCGGTCCCATCGCGCACGGCTACCTCACGCTGTCGCTGATCATCCCCATGTGGGACGAGATCCTCACCGTCGACAGCGTCACCATGGCCGTCAACTACGGCCTCAACAAGGTCCGATTCACCAACCCCGTGCCCGCCGAAGGGCGCGTCCGACTCAGCGCCACACTGAATTCCGTCGAACCCCTCCCCAAGGGCGGCGTCCAGGTCACCATCGACGGGAAGATCGAACTCGAAGGCAGCGAGCGCCCCGCCGTGGTCGTCGAGGCCGTGTACCGCTTCTTCGAATAAGCCATATCCCCGGCCTTCACGAGTCCTTCGCGCGATGCCGGCGCGGGGGGTTCGTGAGGCCGGCGACGTCGGCCGGGCGGGGGTTCGTGTGGTGGCAGCGGTCCATGCAGTTTCCGGCTTGTGCGGTTGCTCCCGACTGGTCTCTACCTGTGCCTCCGAACGAATCCGCGACGTGTCGAGGGGTCATGTCGCACAACCCTTCTCAGGAACCACCACAGCGCGACCGGCCCGACTCTGTTCCTTCCGAAAGCGATCCATCCCAAATGCCTGATCACTCGCACCACCGCGTCACCCCGGGCTGGCAACACCGCGGCTCCTGCCGTGGCGCTGACATCGAGATGTTCTTCTCCCCCGACGGTGAACGCCGCAGCGCCCGCGCCCAGCGCGAGCGTGCCGCCAAACAGATCTGCCAGGCCTGCCCCGTGCTCGCCGAATGCCGCGCCCACGCCCTCACTGCCACTGAGGCCTACGGCATCTGGGGTGGCATGTCCGAAACCGAACGCACCCGCCACACCCGACGTACTCGCGTCACCGCCCGCCACTGCAACATCACAACCGCCGGGCGGGCAACACACCATCACCGCTTCACGCGCTCGCGCACGTGACGAACATGTGCGTGGTGAAGAGGTATCCCGACCGCAGTACGCCGCCACCGGGCATCCCCTTCGTGGATCGGCATCCCACAGCAGCGGACCAACACCTTCGCCGATGCCACCGAACGATCACCAGCGGATCCAGATCGACCCGAACACACCGAAGCCGGGTGTTTGGGTGGCCGATCCTCGCCATGGCCGTCATGCACCACGCTGCGCAAAGCGGATAGCACCACGCCCCCACACAGTGGGCTGACCAGTGATTATCGCCCTCTTCCCGGGGCGGGAGCGTTGCGCATAGCGGATTGACGATTCCCAGTGAGCTGACTCACAATTTATGCAAGGAATCCTGATAGTTGAGAAGCGCGACTGTCCCACGGTCCCGCGCACGACGCGACCACGTCGAGGTGGTCGCCCGAATAAGGAGCAGCCAAGAATGACCCGAACCCTCCCCCCCGGTCTGTCCGAGGAACAATTCGACGCGGCGCTCGCGCGTTTCCGTGACGTGGTCGGCGACAAATGGGTGCTGTCCTCTGCCGATGAACTCGCAGGCTTTCGGGACCCGTATCCGGTGGGCGCAGCCGAAGCGTACGTGCCTTCGGCGGTGGTATCGCCGGAATCGACCGAGCAGGTCCAGGCGATCGTCCGGATTGCCAACGAGTACGGAATTCCGTTGTCGCCGGTGTCAACCGGGAAGAACAACGGCTACGGTGGCGCTTCGCCGCGCTTGTCGGGTTCGGTGATCGTCAAGACCGGTGAGCGGATGAACAAGATCCTCGAGGTCAACGAGAAGTACGCCTACGCGCTGCTCGAGCCCGGGGTCACCTACTTCGATCTGTACGAGTACCTCGAGAGCAACAACCTGAACCTGATGCTCGACTGTCCGGACCTCGGCTGGGGCAGCGTCGTCGGCAACGCCCTGGACCGCGGTGTCGGCTACACCCCGTACGGCGACCACTTCATGTGGCAGACCGGACTGGAAGTGGTTCTGCCGCAGGGTGATGTGATGCGCACCGGGATGGGCGCCCTGCCCGGCAGTGATACCTGGCAGCTGTTCCCGTACGGCTTCGGGCCGAGCCCGGACGGCATGTTCACCCAGTCCAACCTGGGCATCGTCACCAAGATGGGTATCGCGCTGATGCCCAAACCGCCGGCGTCGCAGTCGTTCCTGATCACCTTCGACAAGGAAGAGGATCTCGAGCAGATCGTTGACATCATGTTGCCGCTGCGCATCAACATGGCTCCGCTGCAGAACGTGCCGGTACTACGCAACATCTTCATGGACGCCGCCGCGGTGTCCAAGCGTTCGGAGTGGTTCGACGGTGACGGGCCGATGCCGGCCGAGGCGATCGAGAAGATGAAGCAGGACCTCAACCTCGGGTACTGGAACTTCTACGGCACCCTCTACGGTCCGCCGCCGATGATCGAGATGTACTACACGATGATCAAGGAAGCCTTCGGGCAGATCCCCGGCGCCCGGTTCTACACCCACACCGAGCGCGACGACCGCGGCGGCCACGTGTTGCAGGACCGGCACAAGATCAACAACGGCATCCCCAGCCTGGACGAGCTGCAGCTGCTCGACTGGGTTCCCAACGGCGGTCACATCTGCTTCTCCCCGGTCTCGGCCCCGGACGGCAGGGAGGCGATGAAGCAGTTCGAGATGGTCCGCGACCGCGCGAACGAGTACAGCAAGGACTACGCCGCCCAGTTCATCGTCGGCCTACGCGAGATGCACCACGTGTGCTTGTTCGTTTACGACACCTCCATCCCGGACGTGCGTGAGGAAGCCCTGCAGATGACGAAGGTCCTCGTCCGTGAGGCCGCCGAGGAGGGATACGGCGAATACCGCACGCACAACGCTCTGATGGACGACGTCATGGCCACGTTCAACTGGGGTGACGGCGCCCTGCTCAAGTTCCACGAGAAGGTCAAGGACGCCCTCGACCCCAACGGCATCATCGCCCCCGGTAAGTCGGGTGTGTGGCCGCAACGGTTCCGTGGTCAGAACCTCTGACAGCCGCATGGTCCGGTGCGGCGGCCGGCATACCGGCCGCCGCACCGGGTTTCCACCTGCGTCAGTGTGGCGGGGTTTCGCCCAGGGCGGTGCGGCAGCGACTGAGGTAGCCGCGGAACGCCTCGCGCTGGCGCACGTTGAGCTCGCGCACCATGTGCTCCTCGAGAGCGCAGATCTCGGTGTCGTACTCGGTGAGAAGTTGGTGTGCTTCGTCGGTGAGGTAGGTGAACATGCGGCGGCGGTTGTCGGGGTCGACCTGCCGGGTGACCAGCCCGCGGCGTTCGAGGGCGGCGAGCATCTCGCCCATCGTCTGGGCCGTGACGAACGAGTTGCGGGCCAGCTCCGCCGACGACAGCCCGCCCCGGCGCCGCAGGACCGTCAGCGCGGTGTACTGCAGGGCGGTCAACCCCAGCGGCCGCAGGATCGTGTCCATGCGGGCGCGGATGGCCAGCTCCACCTGCTTGATCGCGTACAGCAACGTCGGCGCGTCGACGGGCAGGTCGGTACCGACGTCGTCGGTCCGGTCGGTCGTGACGGTCATCGGCGTGTTCTCCCCGCGTCGCATGCTCGAGGCCGACGGTCACCGACCTCAGGTTTCCTGACCATCTTAGATCGTCCCCCGGGCCGCGCACAGGACCGTGATCCCCGCACATGCTCTTGGAAGACGCATCGGCTGAACCCTTTTCGGTCTGCGATGCAAACTCTTTCGACCTCCCACCCACGTAGACAACAAGGAACCCTGCCAATGTTGGCGGGTTCACTGGAAGCGAAGGCATAACCATGACCGTCACCGACGACACCGTGAGCATCACCCGCCCGCAGATCGGGCCTCGCCAGCTGTTCATCGACGGACAGTGGTGCGAATCGGGCAGCGGAACACGGACCGATATCGTCGACCCGTCCACCGGGCAGGTAGTGACCTCGGTCGCCGAGGCGACCGCGGAGGATCTCGACGTCGCCGTACGGGCGGCCCGCGCGGCATTCGACGACGGCCGCTGGTCCGCGCTCTCCGGTCGCGAACGCGCCCGGATCCTCAACCGGGTCGCCGAACTGGTCCGCGAACGCGCCGACGAGATCATCGCCGTCGAATCCGTCAATGTGGGTAAGCCGGTGTCGCTGTGCCGACCGGTCGACGTACTCACCACCGCCGAGCAGTACGAGTACTGCGCCGCCCTCGCCCAGACCGCGGGTGGCTCGAACCGGGAGACCCCGCTCAACGCGCACGCCTACACCCGCCGTGAACCACTCGGTGTCGTCGGTGCGATCACCCCGTTCAACTTCCCGCTGATCCTGAGCAGCTCGAAGATCGCCCCCGCCCTCGCAGCGGGGAACAGCGTCGTACACAAGCCCGCCGAGGACACCCCGCTCAGCGCCCTGCTGATGGCCGAGATCCTCACCGAAGCCGGTGTTCCGGCCGGTGTGGTCAACGTGGTGACCGGTAAGGGCTCGACCGTCGGCGAGGCGCTGCTGCAGCATCAGGGCATCGACAAGATCGCGTTCACGGGCTCCACCGCGATCGGCCGGCACGCCGCGAGCGTGGCCGGTCAGAACCTCAAATCGGTCACCATGGAGCTCGGGGGCAACGCCGCGCACATTGTTTTCGCCGACGCGGATGTGGAGAAAGCGATCGGGGCGATCATCAAGGGATTCGTGTTCAACACCGGCCAGTTCTGCATGGGCGGTCCGCGTCTGCTGGTCGAGCGGCCGCTCTACGAAACGGTCCTGACCATTCTCGGGGACGCCGTTCCCGGGGTGCCGGTCGGTGATCCCTTCGACCCGAGCACCGTTGTCGGGCCGATGGCCGCGGACAAGCACGTCCGCAAGGTCGAGGAGTACGTGCAGATCGCCCGCGAGGAGAACGCCCGGATCATCGCCGGTGGTGAGCGCCTGGACCTGAGCGGCGGGTTCTATTACAAGCCCACCGTCATCGCCGACCTCGCCAACTCCTCCCGTGTGGTGCAGGAGGAGATCTTCGGGCCTGTGCTGACGGTGCAGCCCTTCGACACCGAGGACGAGGCGATCGCCCTGGCCAACGGCACCGAATACGGTCTGGCGGCGGGCCTGCAGACCGGGACCGTCGCCCGCGCGCACCGGGTGGCAGCGAAGCTGCAGGCGGGAATCGTCTGGGTCAACGACTGGGCGATGCTCGACCCGGCTGTGCCGTTCGGCGGTGTCAAGAACTCCGGGTTCGGCCGCGAGTACGGCCCCGAGGCCCTCGAGTCCTACACCAAGGTCAAGTCCGTCGTCATCTCCCTCGACTGACCCCCGTCCCCCCTTCTTCTCCCAGGAGTAGTCATGAGCACCACCACAGCCGCTGTCGTCGAAACCGGCGGCGCCGAGTTCACCCTCTCGTCCGTCGAACTCACCGAACCGCAGGCCGGTGAAATCCGGGTTCGCCTGGTCGCCGCGGGCCTGTGTCATACCGACCTGGGCGTGGCCTCCGGTGCCCTGCCCTTCCCGCTGCCCGGTGTTCTCGGGCACGAGGGCGCCGGCGTCGTCGAGGCGGTCGGGGCGAACGTGAGCACGGTCGCCGTCGGTGATCACGTTCTGCTCTCGTTCAGCTCATGCGGTGCGTGCGGGAACTGCCGCGACGGGCACCCCGCCTACTGTGCGACGTGGTTGCCGCTCAACCTGATCGGCGGTGCCCGCGCCGACGGAACCAGCCCGGTCAGCCGCGGCGGTCAGCCCCTCGGCGGCCACTTCTTCGGCCAGTCCTCGTTCGCGCAGCACGCCATCGTCGATGAACGCAGCGCGGTCAAGGTTGATCCCGACGCCCCACTGGATCTGCTCGCCCCGCTGGGCTGCGGTGTGCAGACCGGGGTCGGGGCGGTGTGGAACGTGCTCGCACCCAAGCCCGGGCAGACGATCCTGATCACCGGGGCCGGGGCGGTCGGGCTGTCGGCGGTGATGGCCGCCGCCCTCACCCCCGCGGCGAAGGTGATCGTCGTCGACCGTGTTCCCGAGCGGCTCGACCTCGCCCGAGAACTCGGTGCCACCCATGTGGTCAACGCCACCGAAGTCGACACCGCCGAGGAAATCGCCAAGATCACCGCCGGCGCCGGGGTCGACGGAGCCGTGGAAACCACCGGCAACGTGGGGGTGCTGCGCACGGCGATCGACGCCCTCGCCCCGCGCGGTACCGCCGTCATCGTCGGCGCCCCCGCCTTCGGCACCGAGGTGCCGGTCGACGTCAACGCCATGATCCCCGGCCGCAGCATCGTCGGGTTGACCCTCGGTGACAGCGAAACCCAAACGCTGATTCCGGTCCTGGTGGACCTGGTGCGCTCGGGGCGGTTGCCGATCGACCGTCTGATCACGCACTACGCGTTCGAGGACATCAACACCGCCGTGTCCGACATGGTCGCCGGCACATCGATCAAGCCGGTCCTGCGGTTCTGACCGGCCCGGACCCGAGTTCATCACGACAGGAGCCGAAAACGTGGATCCGACAGGGAAAGTCGCCGTCGTCACCGGGAGTGGGCCAGACCTGGTTCCGGCCTACACCCTCGCAGGGTTGACCGTCATGCCCGCACCGGCCCCGGGCCGCGCCCGGCGCGCACAAGGAGCGCACCGTGCCCGCTGACATCACCGCCGCCGACACCGGCTTGGGAAGCTGGCCGCGGCGACGCGCCCGCATCACTCCCGACCGTCTCGCCCTCACCCACCGGTCCCGATCGCTGACCTACGCCGAACTCGCCGACCGCGCCGCCGCACTCGCATCGGCGTGGACGGCGGCCGGCGTGCGGGCCGGAGACCGGATCGCCTACCTCGGTCCCAACGACCTGCCCGCCTTCGAATCGTTGTTCGCCAGTGGACTGTTGGGTGCGGTGTTCGTCCCGCTCAATACCCGCCTGTCCCCGCGCGAGATCGACTACATGCTGCGCGATGCGGGGGTGACGGTGCTGGTGTTGGCGCCGACTCACCATCACATCGCGGCGAGCCTCGGGCACGTCCCCGACACAGTCCGGCAGGTCCTCGCGCTCGATCCGGTCACCTGTCCGCTGCCCTGCACCGACTACGAGCAGTTCCTCGCCGGCGGTGACCCGGCCGCGAACTTCTCGGCCGTGGGATTGAACGATCCGTGCCTGATCCTGTACACCTCTGGCACCACCGGCACCCCCAAGGGCGCCGTCCTCACTCATGGCAATCTGACGTTCAACACGCTCAACCAACTCGCCCACATCGATGTGCTCTCCACCGACCGGGCACTCGCACTGGCACCGATGTTCCATGTCACCGGACTCAACCAGGTCACGTTGCCGACCCTGTTCAAGGGCGGAACGGTAATTCCGGTGCAGCAATTCGACGCCGGCGAGGTGCTGGCGACCATCGCCGGCGAGTCGATCACCAGTTTCTCGGCCGTGCCGACCATCTTGCAGATGCTCTGTGAGCACCCCGATTGGGACAGCACCGACATCAGCTCCCTGCGTTATCTGGTCTACGGCGGCTCCCCGGTCCTCGAGCGGGTCGCCACGGCATGGCTGGACCGGGGGGTGCAACTGCTGCAGGGCTATGGGATGACCGAGGCCGCCGCCGGGGTGTACATGGCTATCCCCGACGGAGCGGCCGAACACCCGGTGTCGGTCGGCTTTCCCCACTTCTACACCGATGTGGCCCTGGCCTCGGAAGAGACGGCGACACCGGTGGGGCCGGGTCGCTCGGGTGAACTGCTGGTACGCGGCCCGAACGTCTTCGCCGGGTACTGGAACCGGCCCGAGGCCACCTCATCCTCGTTCACCGGCGACGGATGGTTCCACACCGGCGATGTCGTCGCCACCGCCGACGACGGGTGGACCTCGGTGGTCGACCGGGTCAAGGACATCATCATCTCCGGTGGCGAGAACATTTACCCGGCCGAGGTCGAAGCGGTCCTGTCCCGGTATCCCGGTGTCGTCTCGGCCGCGGTCGTCGGGGTCCCGGACGCCAAGTGGGGTGAGGTGGGGGCGGCGTTCGTCGTCACCGCCGGTGCCACCGAACTGGACCAGGACCAGGTCAACGGGTATCTCCAGGAACATCTGGCCCGCTACAAGATTCCGAAAACCTTCCGGTTCGTCTCCGAGATCCCCCGCAACGCCACCGGCAAGATCCAGCGGGCCCAGCTGCGCGACCTCGCGGCCGCTGACCCTACCGCCGCCCAGCTGAACACTCGATGAGAGGACACCGGATCATGCCCACCACCGTCACCACCCCCAAGGAACTGCTCGACCTGGTCGGCCGCGACCTCGGTGTCAGCGAGTGGCTCCCGGTCCCCCAGTCCGACATCGACAAGTTCGCCGACGCCACCCACGATCACCAGTGGATTCACACCGACGTCGAACGTGCCAAGACCGGACCGTTCGGGGAGACCATCGCCCACGGATACCTCACCTTGTCCTTGCTCATTCCGTTGTGGTCAGAACTTTTGGTCATCGAAAACCTGTCGGTGGCAGTCAATTACGGTCTCAACAAGGTCCGGTTCCCGGCGCCGGTACCGGCCGGGTCGAAGGTGCGTCTCGGTGCCACCGTAGCGGCGGTGGAGGAAGTCAAGGGCAACGGGTACCAGGTCACCGTGACCGGCACGGTCGAGTGCAACCGCTCCGACAAACCGGTCGTGATCGCCGAGATGGTGTACCGCTACTACGCCTGACCGACGGCCTGGCCGACATCCAGGCCGAATCCCGAGATTTCGCCAACCAGGATGGCGGGAGGAGACATTCGTGACCGCGACGCTGAACGGTGTCTTCAGCGATGCCGAGTTGTTCTCCGACGCGGCATTGAGCAACCCGTACCCGTTGTGGGAGCGGATGCAGGAACTGGGCCCGGCGGTTTACCTGCCCCGCCACGACATGTGGCTGCTGACCCGCTGCGAACAGGTACGGGCCCGCAACCCGATCGACCACCTCGACTTCGGCTCGGGCGCTTACCTGCCCCGGCCAGGATCTGGCCGTTCTCGTCGTCGGCGCAGTCGTCGGGGCCCTGGCGAGACGGTGCCAGACCCTCACCCCCGCCGGGCCCGCGGTACGGGCGCTGAACAATCTGACGCGGGGTTTCGCCCAGCTGCCCGTCCGGGTGAGCTGAGAACGGTCACCGATTGTCGGCCGCGGCGAAGCCTCGGGGTCGATCGGTCAGCTGCCGATCCGTCAGCTGCCACCGGTGTAGTACAGGGCGCCGCGGGTCGACAGAGCCCGGTGGGGCCCGGACCGCAGGGCCTCCGAAGGGCTTTCGCCGAACATTTTGCGATATTCGCCGGCGAAGCGGCCCAGGTGGTTGAAACCCCACCGGTAGGCGATCTCGGCGACACCGGTCTGCTCCGGGTCCGCGGCAAGTAGTTCGGCGCGAACACGGCGCAGCCGCAGATCGCGCAGGTACCGCATCGGGGTGGTCTGCAATGAGGTTTGAAAACCGTGTTGGAGTGCCCGCAAACTCACCCCGACCGCGGCGGCGATTTCGACCGCTGTCAACGGCTCGTCGATGTGCGCCTCGATGTACTGCTTGGCGTGCTCGACAGCCGCCGGGGCGGCCGGATCGACGGCGGCGGCCAGCTGGGCGCTGTAGTCGTGCCGCGCCGCCAGGAGCAGGGAGACGATCACACTCTGCGTCAGCGGTGCCACCAGCAGCGGATGGCGGTAGAGCGAGTCGGCGTTTCGGAGTTGATCGGCAAGGGCCTGCAGCACCGCCCACCACTGGTGTCCGTGACCGGAGGTGATGTCGAGGGCGAGCTCGAACGCGATCGGAGCACGGACGGATTTGCCGACGAGCAGTTCGAGTTGTTCCTCGACGGCGCGCCGGTCGATCTTCACCGCGAGCATCCGGCACGGATCATCGCCCCAGCCCTGGAGCACCGACCCCCGGTCGGCGCGATAGATCGCCGCCCGTGACGGCGTCGCGATCACCCGGTCGGCGCCCGATCCGGTTTTGAGCTGACCGGTCACCGGCAGATTCACGTGATAGGCGTCCCCGAGATTACCGGTTTCGATCTTCACCTCGGTGTCGTACGAGAGCCAGCCCATCGTTACCGGGCCCATCTCCGCCGCGTCCAGACGCATGCTGAACTGCTGGGAATCACCGAGCACCCGCACCGAATGCGGATAGTAGATCTGACCACCGAGCGCACGCGCTTCGTCGACATCGCGACTCACGGCCGATACCGAGGTCGAACCGCCCTCTGGGATGGACATACCCCAATGAGACCAGAGTCACAGAACAATAGCAAGGTTCCCTTATTGTTACCGGTCGCGGCATTCCTGCGTTTTGGGGACAAATCGCAGCGCATAGCGGATCGACGGCGTCCTGCGTCCCAGCCCACACTTATTGACATCAGGTGGTTTACATCACATCTCACCCGTACATATCAAGGAGCGCGAATGTCCGTGCAGCAAGAGAGCCCCGCGGTGAGTACGACGCCGGACGGTTGTCCCGTCTCGAGCGTCACGCACAGCCCCACCGGGTGCCCGATCTCCCATCAGGCCGCCTCCTTCGATCCGTTCCGCGGCCCGTACCAGGTCAACCCCGGTGACTCGCTGAAGCTGGCCCGCAAGGAAGAGCCCGTCTTCTACAGTCCCGTCCTCGACTACTGGGTCGTCACGCGCTACGACGACATCAAGAACATCTTCAAAAATCCCGAGCTGTTCTCCGCGGCGATCACCCTCGAGCAAATCACGCCGGTCAGTGAGGAAGCGATCGAGATCCTCGACCGCTACGACTTCGCCCCCGGCCCGACCATCGTCAACGAGGACGAGCCGATTCACACCGAGCGCCGGCGCGCCTTGATGGCACCGTTCGAGGCCGAGCAGGTCGAGAAGCTGGCCCCAAGGATCACCGAGGTCGTCAACAAATACGTCGACCGGTTCGTCAAGCGCGGCACGGCCGACCTCGTCGACGACCTGTTCTACGAGGTGCCGTGCATCGTCGCCCTGATCTTCCTCGGAGTTCCCGACGAGGACATCGAAACCTGCCGCCAGTTCGGCATGCAGCAGACCCTGTTCACCTGGGGACGCCCGCCCGCCGAGGAACAGAACCGGGTCGCCACCGGAATGGGACAGTTCTGGGAATTCGCCGGCGGCCTGGTCGAGAAGCTGAAGCAGACCCCGGACGCGGACGGGTGGATCCCGCACGCCATCCGTGTCCAGCGTGAGAACCCCGAGCTGATCACCGACAACTACCTGCAGAACATCATGATGAGCGGCATCCTCGCCGCCCACGAAACCACCACCAACGCCTCCGGTAACGCCTTCCGCACCCTGCTCGAGAACCGCCTCGCGTGGGAAAAGCTCTGCAACGACCCCACGTTGATCAACAAGGCCATCGAGGAGTGCCTGCGCTACGCCGGATCGGTCGTCGCCTGGCGGCGGATGACCACCGACGACACCACGGTCGGCGGCGTCGAAATCCCGGCGGGCTCGCGGATTCTGATCGTGACCTCGTCCGCCAACCGGGACGAGTCGATGTTCCCGGAACCGGACACCTTCGACATCGAACGCCCGAATGCGCGCCGCCACTTGACGTTCGGCCTGGGCAGCCATACCTGCATGGGCGCAACCCTGGCCCGGCAGGAGATGCGCATCTTCATCGGTGAACTGGCCCGCCGCCTGCCGCACATGCGCCTGGTGGAGGGACAGGAATTCACTTACCTGCCCAACACCTCCTTCCGCGGCCCCGAGCACGTGCTCGTCGAATGGGACCCCGCCCAGAACCCGGTCCCGGCCGACCGCCCCTGACAACCCCTCGAGGACAGATCATGTACCGCGTCACCATCGCCTACGGGCAACCCACCGACACCGCCGCGTTCGACGAGTACTACACCGGCACCCACCTGCCGATCGCCGGCAAGATCCCCGGCGTGCAGCGTTTCGCCGGTGGAAAGTGCGAATCGCTCGACGGGAATCCGCCCGCCGCGTACCTCCTTGCCGAGATCTTCTTCGCCGACAAGGACGAGGCGGCCGCCGGGTTCGGGTCCGAGGAAGGGCAGGCAGCCGCCGCCGACATCGCCAACTTCGCCACCGGTGGAGCCACCATCTATTTCAGCAACGAAGACATCACCATCCCCTGACCGGTCCCCCGGTCGATCCCACTGATGAGTCGACACGCCTCACCAGCACCCCTTCTGCGAAAGGTTCGACACCGTGCCCAGTTTCACCCATGAAAGCGACCTCTACACCTTCGTCGGCGGCATCTTCGAAAAGGCCTACCAAGACCCCGAGCTCGGCCCCAAGCTGTCCGCCACCGGGGCGGTCCTGCTGGTCAAGTGCACCGACCCCGACAGCGAGGTCGTGCTCGACATGCCGAACAAGAAGGTCTATCCCAGCACCGCGGACAGCCCGGTCGCCCCGAACGCCACCATGCGGATGAACACCGACACCGCCAACCGGTTCTGGCAGGGCAAGGTCAACATGACCCTCGCCATGGCCAAGGGCCAGGTCAAAACCGAGGGCGCCATCATGAAGGTCCTCAAGCTGGTGCCGAGCACGAAGTCGCTGTTCCCTATCTACATCGACGACCTCAAGAACGCCGGCCGCGACGACCTCCTCGTCTGACCCGACCTGGCAGGCGATCCCCCACGTACCATTTCGAAAGCGAGCGCAAGACATGCCCACCATCACCTACGTCCATCCTGACGGGACCAAGCAGGATCTCGATGTGCCTGCGGGTAAGCGGATCATGCAGGCCGCGATCGGTGCCGGCATCGACGGCATCGTCGCCGAATGCGGAGGACAGGCGATGTGCGCCACGTGCCACGTCTACGTCGACTCCGCGTGGGCGGATCGCCTGCCGCCCGTCGAAGACGACGAGGACGAGATGCTCGAGGACACCGTGTGCGAGCGCACCTCCGAGAGCCGGCTCTCCTGCCAGATTCCGGTCACCGACGACCTCGACGGTCTGGTCGTCCGCCTCCCCGAAACGCAGGTGTGACCATGGCTGACTCGGTGGTCATCGTCGGAGCCGGTCAGGCCGGGTTCGAAACCGCGACCTCACTGCGGTCGAAGGGTTTCGACGGCGATGTCACCATCATCGGTGACGAGCCGGGTGTGCCGTATCAGCGCCCGCCCCTGTCGAAGGCCTATCTCAAGGGCGAACCCGATCCCGAATCGGTGGCGCTGCGGCCGCTGGACTACTTCGCCTCGCACCGGATCGATCTGCGCTGTTCCTACCCGGTGGTCGACATCGACCGGACCGGCCGCAGTGTCGAACTGGTCAACGGCACGAAAGTCGACTACGACCACCTGGTGCTGGCTACCGGCACACGGAACCGGGTTCTGCCCGTCCCCGGCGCCGACCTCCCCGGTGTCCTGTACCTGCGCACATTGTCCGAAGCCCAGGAGCTGGCGGCGACGATCACCTCCTGCAGCTCGGTCGTCGTGGTCGGAGGTGGCTTCATCGGCCTCGAGGTGGCTGCCGCCGCCCGCGGACACGGCGCCGAGGTGACCGTCGTCGAAGCACTGGAACGGCCGATGGCCCGCGCGGTCAGCGAAACCATCTCCCGTTTCTTCACCGACGAGCACCAACGGCACGGCGTGCACTGGCGCCTGGGCACCGGGGTCACCGAAATCGTCGACAAGGGCGGCCGCGCTGCGGGTGTGCGCACCAGCGACGGCGACGTGGTCGATGCCGACCTCATCGTCGTCGGGATCGGTGTGGTCCCCAATACCGAACTCGCCGACCGCGCCGGATTGGCCGTCGACAACGGCATCGTCGTCGATCTGCATCTGCTGACCGAGGACCCGGCGATCTCGGCGATCGGGGACTGCGCCTCCTACCCGAACACCGCCGGCACCGGCCGTTTGCGGCTCGAGTCCATCCAAAATGCCGTCGACCACGCCCGGTGCGTGGCGAATCGACTGGTGGGCAACGACTTGCCCTACCAGAGTGTTCCCTGGTTCTGGACCGAGCAGTACTCGAGCAAACTGCAGATGGCCGGGCTGGTCACCGGGTACGACCACACCGTGGTGCGCGGCTCGATCGACGAGGGTGCATTCTCGGTGTTCTGCTTCGCCGGGGACCGTCTGCTCGGCGTCGAATCGGTGAACCGCACCCGCGATCACATGGCCGCCCGCAAACTCCTCGCCGCCGGCAAGACACTCACCCGCGACCAGGTCGCCGACGAGACCGTCAACCTGAAAGCGCTCGCCTCCGTCTGACGGCGCCTCCGGCGCCGGAGGTCTGACGGGCGGGCACCGGAGGGTCGCGGTAAGAGGACACGGAGAACGAACTCGGCGCACTCTGGAGCTTGCCGCAGATTGTCCAGAAGTTGAACACTCGACGCTCGTGATCCCGATCACTATGAGTGCGCCCAAGATCCACGCGAACGAAGGAGTTCTCGGAACGACGATGTTTGTTCGGTTCACCGTGTGCGTCGATGTGGGTGCGCAGTCACTCGACAGGCGTCAGGTGAGACGAGGAAAGTGCGGAGTGGGACCTGACCACCCGGATCCGAGGTCGCGTTGCCTTCCGCGGCCCGCAGTCACAGGTCAACGATGCCAGCGCGATTTACCGCGGTCAGACCGTTGACCAGACAATGCACGCTCAGTACATGCGGTGCTGCACGCCGCGCAATCGGTGTGCGATCACGCTCGCGCGGAAGCCTGAAGGGTGTCTGCCGATGCGACGTCTGCGTTCTCTCACTTCGATTGGCCCAGGGGTAGTTCCCTTTTCGTTCACACCCGCTGAAGAAGACAAAAGGAGTTTTCGGATGAGTCATCCGTTTTTCTCGCAGGAATGGTGCGACGCCGCCAAGGCCGTCGGTAACGCCAACGAGGTGATGTACCAGGGTTTCAAGGATCCCGCGACATTCACCAACCGAATGGCCTTCGGCACCCTCGGCCGCGAGGACCTGGTCACTCACGTCGAATGGAAAGCCGGACAGATCGTTTCCTGGACCCCCGCCCAGTTCGACGAGAGCGATCTGTGGGTGATCATCGATGCGGCTCTGCCGACCTGGCGCGAATGTGCTGAGGGTGCGTCGGAGGGCAAGAAACTCCTGATGGCGGGTCAGTTGAAGCTGGTGAAGGGGCCGATCACCGCGGCGATCGAGAACGCGAACGCCTTCAACAGCTTCCTCCGGTCGTGGGGGCAGGTCGATACCGACTGGAACGTGTGACCCTCTCCAGCATCGCGTCGTGCGGGTCTCGCCTGCAGATCGAGGCGAGACCCGCACCGACGTAGAGCATCACCCTTCTGCCCCTGAAAGGCCCCCGCCATGACAACTGTCACTCCTACCGGGTACCCCGTCATCCTCTACGATGGGCCGGAAGCAAACGGCGTCGCCACCATCGTCGGCACGCTACTCGGTCAGAATTTCGAGAGTTTTCCCGAACGTGTGAAGTTCGCGCGCAAAATTCCTCGGCCGATCACCATCGTCAGTACCGACACCGAGACCGCGTGCACCATCGTGTTGGGAACCGACGCGGCGGTGGTGTTCAACGATGTCGTCGGCCGGCCGAGCGTGACCGTCTATGCCACCGTCGACCAGATCCTCGACGTCTCACAGCTGCCGATGAAGGCGGGCGGGTTGATTCCGGTGGGCTTTTTCACCAATCGCGGCTGGCGGGTGCTCAAGGAGATCGCGACCCGCAAGCTCGTCATCAAGGGCCTGCTGACGCACACGGTGACGGCACTGCGGATCATTGCCCTTGTCTCGGTGGTCGACTGATGACCGCACTGTCCGGACGCAACCGTCACAGCGCCGCGACGAGTTCCGATGATGCCCCCACCGATCCGCATGGATGGCCCGTGCCAGACGCTCAGGGTGAGGTGCCCGAGCAGTCGGTCAGGGCATCAAAAAAGACGAACATTGCGCGCGCGGTGGTGGTGGCCGCGTTGATTCCGCTCGGAGCGTTCTACCTCGGTCCCCGGGTGTACAACCTGACCGCCACGCCCTATCGGCTCGATCAGGCAGTGGTCTCGGCCAACAACTACAACCCGGCCTTGACTGAACTGGTCGAGCACGAGCAGGTTACGCTGTCGGCGTTCACGGCTCTGGACAAGATGGAGGCCGCGCTGGCCAGCGTGCACGCCACCGATGCTGCAGTCGACGCCGAGCTCACGACGTTGACCGGCCAGATCACCGGTGATCTCCAGGCCACCCTCAACCTTGCCGGCACGAATGTCACCGAACTCGTGACGTCGCTGGACACCCTCACCGCGCACGTCAATTCGCTGCAATCGCCGGTCGACGGTGCCACCGCGGCGCTGGCCGGCAACACCGCCGCCATGGACGCCATTCTCGCCGACGCCCGCGCGACCGCGCAGCAGGTGCACAGCGCTCGACTGTCCGCAGAAGAGTCCGCCAACGATTTGTCCGGAAAGTAGGGAACAAGCAGTGATTTTCTTCGGACGACGCGGCGGGCCCGCCCGCATGGTCCTGTCGATCGTGGCGGTCGGCGTGCTGAGCCTGTTCGCGTTCGTGATCTTCAACCTCAACAACCGCCTCGACAACCAGCAGCAGGTGAACGTGACCAGCATTGCCGCGTCCGAGGACATCGTCGCCGTCAACGACAAGCTCACCGGGGAACTGCGGCAGCTGACCGAGCTGACGCACACCGCACGCGGCGCCCTCGACGCCACCGCGGCATTGGGCCCGCTGTTGACCAGACTCGACGAGGCGATCAGCCCTGCCGCGCAGATGCTCTCGAGCAACACCTCCGGCGCCCAGATGACCAACGAGCAACTGGTCAACATCCAAGCGATTCTCGGTGAGGTGCAGAACACCGTCCTGCCGCTGGTGTCCTCGGCGCAGGCGTTCGGGGATCAGGGCACCCAACTCCTGGCCGTGGTGCAGGCCTTGGTCACGGACCTGCGCAGCTCGGTGGCGTCGGTGCAGACCATCAACCAGATGCTGCCGCTCCCGGGCTGAGCACGACCTCTGCCCCACCCCTTCCCGTTCCTACTCCTGTTTGGACATACTCGATGAACCAGGGCTACGACCCTTCGCCCGAGGACTTCCCCGAGCACACCCACGGTGGCCACGACGGGCCGGCCGCGTCGCCGAGGTGGCGGAAAGTGGCGCTGCGGCGGCGGACGGACGTGCCGACGTCGATGATCTCCACCTCCTCCGGGTACGCGGTGGCCACCGAGTGGCTCGGCCGCGTCGCCGCGGTGCTGGCCATCGTGCTGTTCGCCATGGTGATGATGACCATCCACAAGGGCCTGCAGGTACAAGACAGCGCCCGCAGCACCGTGGACAACTTCCGGATCACCAACGAATTTTTCTCCCAGCGCACCGACATGACCGCACCTGCGACGGCCCGCGCCCAGCTCGACGAGTTGACCGGCATCCTCACCCAACTCAACACCGCCGCCGCCGCCGATGTCGATCATCTGGCCGCGTTGCTGCCGGACGCGCAGGCGCTGGTCGCCGCCGGACAGGGCGACACCCAGATCGCGCAGCAACTCGAAACGGTGGCAACCACGCTGCAGGGTTCGGCGGCATCGCTGCACGAGATCTCTGCCAATGCCAACACCACCGTGTCCTCGGTCGACGGCGAGTTGAGCCAGGCCATCGACTTGGTCAACCAACTCAACGCCGAACTGACCCGCACCAACAACAAGCTCGCGTTGGTGCCCGCCCAGGACGCCCTCATTCCCGCCCCGACCGGAGGACAGCGATGATCACGAAGAAACAATGGGTCACCGTCGTCCTCGCGGTCGGTGCCGCACCGGCCCTCGTCCTGTGTGCCGTCAACGGATTCGTCCCCGGACTCGACGATCTGAAGGATCCACTGGGCCGCCCGTCCGCGCTCAGCCAGGAGCTGATCACCTCCGCCGACCAATTGGACGAGCTGACGTCCATCTTCGTTCCCAAGCATGCGCAACTGTCCGCCGACATCCAGGCGCTCACCCCGCTCGCCGACGATCTGGAGACGCTGACCACCAAGGCGGGGGAGCTGCCCGGAAAGTCGATCACCGTCAATGCCTCCACCCGCGACGTGAGCACCATCGCCGGGCCCTTGCCCGACCTGATTGCCGCTGTCACCGCACACTCCGACCAGGCCGCTCCGACAGTGGGCGGGTTGTCCACCGCTGTCGGGTCGGTGACCACCCAACTCCAAGGCATCGAACAGAACCTGGGCACGGTGCAGGGCACCCTCGGTGAACTCGGCCCCCGAGGGTCGGCGATCGCGGCGACCCTGGCCAACATCGAAGAAGAAGCCCGGCACGTCCAGGCGTTCGGTCCCCTCCTTGCCGTAATCGGCCCGCCGGTCAACTCTTTGAACCTTCCGCCGCTGGGCGTGGCGCCCACCCCGACACCATGACCTCGCTCTTCTCGACGTACCCATCGAGAAGTGAGGGAGAGGACACCTTCATGTTCCGGCTTTCCTGGGCGATCGCCCTGGGCTTCACCATCGCCATGCTGGCGGGCATCCTGATCGTCACCCGCGACCTGAGCATCTCCAACGACATCTTCAAAGACGGTGTCGCCCAAGCAAGAATCGTGAACCACACCACCGACGAGGCGTTGGACGGGGCCGCGCAGTTGCCACCGGCGAACGTGGCCATCCACCAGGGCATGCCGCAGGTGGTCGGGGTGATCGACTCACTGACCCGCGCCGACGCCACCTTGGGGTCCCTCGGTGACCAACTCGGAGCCCTGTCGACCGCACTGCAAGCCGCCGATGCCCCGCTGCAAGGCATCGTGGCCGCCGGCCAGGGCGCCACCGAACAGGCAAACGCTGCCGCCGTCCCCGCCGAGTCGGTCGCCGCCACCCTCGTTCAGGCCGACGCCAAGGCGCGTGCCCTCGGCCCGCTGCTCGACCAGACCCTCGCCCTGAGCCAGACCATCGACTCGAAACTGCGGATCTCGCTGATCCTGCCGGTCATCGGTAACTGAAAACCACCGCCAACCTCGCTTGGCACCCGGAGAGAGGAGGACCCAATGAATACACGGCTGCACAGTGACATCGGGTTCCTGCTCTCGTGTGCGAGCGGCCGCACCGTGCGGCGAACGAACGCGGCCCTCGCTCCGACCGGTCTGTGCGCAGGTGCGTACGCCATTTTGCTGCTGGCCTGCGAACAACCTGCCGGTCTGACTCAGCGGGTCATCGCCGAATCCCTCGACCTCGATCCCAGCCAGATCGTCGCCCTGGTCCGGGACCTCGAACACAAGGGCCTCGTCACGCGGACGATGCACCCCACAGACCGGCGAAACAACCTGATTTGCAGCACAAACCAGGATCGGCGAGTCCTCGGCACGGCGGCGCAGCTGACCGCGAGCTTCTACACCGAGACACTTGCGCACCTTTCACCACGGCATACCTCGACGTTGCGCCGGATGCTGACCGCGATCAGCCTCGACGACGCCCCCGGCGACCACCTCGAGCACTGTGCGCCCGATTCGCCGCTGGTCCCGGGTGACTCCGGAACGGAACGAAAGGAATATCCGCGATGAGCACACCCGTACTCGGCAGCTCCCGCCACCGCTCCCCGCACCCCGCACCCGACACCGACACTGAGTCCCGCGGTGAGGTCGAGGACGACTACCCCCTGCGTCGGCCTCGCCACCATCACGAGCGCCGACGTATCGCGTGGCTCCGGTGGCAGGGAATGCACGAACTCACCGCCGAGGCACAGGACTTCGTCGAATATGCTCTCGAGTGGGCACCGTACGGGGGCGCGCCGACCGAGGAAACCTTCCTACGATTCGGCATGACGGGTGCCCGATTCACCGAGCGACTGTGGCAGCTGGTGCACGACGGGCAAATCAGCGCCGAACTGTCGGCGGTGCTGACCACCTCGTTCCCCACCCCGGGCCAGTCGCAGGCCACGTCGAGACCACCGAGAATCCGTGGCGCCGGAAACCGCCAACGCACCACCCGAGCCGCGACCGCGCGATGATCATGTCCACCCCGCCGTCCCCTTCGGCGCCGCTGCACACCCCCTTTCTCATGCTCGCTCGACACCATGGCCGGTAACCACGCCACAACGCCGCGACGCTGGTGGAAGATCACCAGCTGGCCCCTGCTGTGGAAGATCACCGTGGTGCTCGCAGTTCCTCTCGTCGTCGCGGTCAGTCTGGGAGGTTTGCGGGTCCAGACGGCGTTGCGCGAGGCCACCGCGTTCACCGAGATGGCCGCCGGCGTCCAACTACTGCCCCAGCTCGTCGCACTCGACAACGCCGCGGCCATCGTGGCCGGCACCCTGGCGCAACGCACGGTCACCGAGGAGATGATCGACGAGCTGGACACGACGGTCACCACCGTCGACACCGCCCGCCGGTCGGTCACCCTCGACCCGGCGGTGGCCGCCGCACTCGATGACGCTCTGGGCGTGGGGCGCTCGCTGAGCGGCCAAGCCAGGACTGGTCCCGTTGCCACCAGTGTGCTCACCGAGCAACGCGAAACCGTCCGGACCTCGTTGTCCACCGTGGTCGCGGCGATCGTCGATCCGATCACTGATCAGGACGTGGCCGCCCAGGCCAACCAGATCGCCGACATGTGGGCGGCGCAGCGCACCCTGTTCGAGCAGGGAATGTCCGTGGTCGAACTGACTGCGGTGCTGCGCGGTGAGTCGGCGACCGCGCCTTCGGCCGAGATCTGGAACTTACTGGCCACGCTGCGCACCGAATCCGCGCTGGTGGAGGGGCCGGCCCGCCGCTATCGCGCCGACGACCCGGATATCGCCGACATTCGCAGCCAGATCGACACCCGCACAAGTCTGCTCCGCGAATCCGTGGACCGGGCCCCCGGACAAGCCGTCCTCGACAACCTCAAGCAGTCGTTGTTCGCCAGCGTGTCCGCGTACACCGGTGCCGTGACGACCTCCTCGACCGAGCTCCGGGAAGCCGTGGACGCCAAATCCGCAGCGTTGCGCACCGCCGCCTGGCGAGACACCGCCGTGGTGGCCGGGCTGCTGTTCGGTGGCATCGTCGTGGCGGCCGTGGTGGCCGTGTCCCTGCTCATCCCGCTACGCCGATTGCGTACAGCCGCCCGACAGATCGCCCGTCACGACCTGCCCGCGGCCATCGAACGAATCAAGATCGGCGACGATCCCGATGCGGTGGCCACCCATCGCATCGACGTCCACACCGATGAAGAGCTCGGCCAGCTCGCCCGCGCCGTCGACGACATCCACGACCAGGCACTGCGATTGGCCGGTGAGCAGGCGCACCTGCGGCTGCAGATGCGCAGCATGTTCGAAACCCTCGCCCGCCGCAACAAGTCCCTGGTCGACCTGCAGCTCGAGCTGATCGAGAAGCTCGAACTCGACGAAAGCGACCCCTCCCGGCTGGAGCACCTGTTCCGGCTCGACCACCTAATGGGAGTCGATCAGCGAGCCTACGACAGGTAACTGCCCGTCCACGGCAGGCTGATCACTGAGCCGCCGGCCCGGTGAGCACTGTTCAC
>NZ_JBIRXS010000048.1:0-33640 GCF_044389235.1 Rhodococcus sp. NPDC019647
TGGCGGAGCCGCCGGGTTAGGCGAGCTCGAATCGGTCGAGGTTCATCACCTTGTCCCACGCGGACACGAAGTCCCGCACGAACTTCTGCTTCGCGTCATCGGAGGCATACACCTCCGCGAGAGCACGCAGCTCGGAGTTCGACCCGAACACGAGGTCGACGCGGGTTCCGGTCCACTTCACCTCCCCGGTGACGCGGTCGCGGCCCTCGTAGATCTCCGAGTCCGTGGACCTCGGCGCCCATGTCGTGCCGAGGTCGATCAGGTTCGCGAAGAAATCGTTGGTCAGCGTCCCCGGCTTCGACGTGAAGACGCCCGCTTCCGACCTGGTGTTGTAGTTCGCGCCGAGCACCCGCAGGCCCCCGACGAGAACCGTCATCTCGGGAGGAGTCAACGTCAGCAGGTTGGCCTTGTCGACCAACAGGAATTCCGCCGGCAGACGGTTGCCCTCGCCGAGGTAGTTCCGGAAACCATCCGCAGTCGGCTCGAGCGCAGCGAACGACTCCACATCGGTCTGTTCCTGTGTGGCATCGGTGCGACCGGCAGTGAACGGCACCTCGACATCGTGTCCGGCATCCTTCGCGGCCCGCTCGACGGCAGCAACGCCACCGAGCACGACGAGGTCGGCAAACGAGACCCGCTTGTTTCCGGTCTGGGCGGTATTGAAGGACTCCTGAATTCCCTCGAGGGTCTTCACCACCTGGGCGAGCTCGGCCGGGTTGTTGACCTCCCAGCTCGCCTGCGGCTCGAGACGGATACGGCCGCCGTTGGCGCCGCCGCGCTTGTCGCTGCCCCGGAACGAGGAGGCCGACGCCCACGCGGTCGAGACCAACTCGGCAACAGTCAGTCCCGACTCGAGGATCTGACTCTTCAGCGACGCGATGTCGTCGGCATCGACGAGCTCGTGAGTGACCGCGGGGATGGGGTCCTGCCACAGCAGGGTCTCGTCCGGCACGAGCGGGCCGAGGTAACGGACGATCGGGCCCATATCACGGTGCGTCAGCTTGTACCACGCCTTGGCGAAGTCGTCGGCGAGCTGATCCGGGTTCTCCAGCCAGTTGCGGGTGATCTTCTCGTAAGCCGGGTCGATTCGCAGCGCCAGGTCCGTCGTCAGCATCACCGGCACATGAGTCTTCGACGCATCGTGCGCATCGGGCACGGTGCCCGCACCGGCGCCGTCCTTCGGGATCCACTGCCACGCACCGGCGGGACTCGTGGACAGCTCCCACTCGTACCCGTACAGGGTTTCGAGGAAACTGTTGTCCCACGTCCGCGGGGTCGGCGTCCAGGCACCCTCGAGACCACTGGTGATGGTGTCGCCACCCTTACCCGTGCCGAAGGCGCTCTTCCAGCCCAGACCCTGTTCCTCGAGCGGAGCAGCCTCGGGCTCGGGACCGACCAGATCGGCCGGTCCGGCGCCGTGGGTCTTGCCGAAGGTGTGTCCGCCGACGATCAGTGCAGCGGTTTCGACATCGTTCATCGCCATCCGCGCGAACGTCTCGCGGATGTCCCGTGATGCTGCGACGGGATCCGGGTTGCCGTTCGGGCCTTCGGGATTGACGTAGATCAGACCCATCTGGACCGCACCGAGCGGCTTTTCGAGGTTCCGGTCACCGGTGTAACGCTCGTCGCCGAGCCAGGTGAGTTCCGGGCCCCAGTAGACGTCTTCCTCGGGCTCCCACTGATCCACCCGGCCCGCGCCGAAGCCGAAAGTCTCGAAGCCCATCGACTCGAGGGCGCAGTTGCCGGCGAAGACGATCAGGTCGGCCCACGAGATGGTCTTGCCGTACTTCTTCTTCACCGGCCACAGCAGGTGCCGTGCCTTGTCGAGGTTGGCGTTGTCGGGCCAGCTGTTCAGCGGCGCGAAGCGCTGCATCCCGGCGCCGGCACCACCGCGGCCGTCGGTAACGCGGTAGGTCCCCGCGGCGTGCCACGCCATCCGGACGAACAGCGGACCGTAGTGGCCGTAGTCGGCGGGCCACCAGTCCTGCGAGGTCGTCATAACCTCCTCGATGTCCCGTTTCAGGGCCTCGAAGTCCAGGTTCTCGAGTTCCCGGGTGTAGTCGAAGTCCTCGTCCATGGGATTCCGCACGGCGGGGTTCTTCTGCAGGATCTTCAGGTTGAGCTGGTTCGGCCACCAGTCACGGTTACCGCCGCCCCGAGTCGGATGCTCGAGCCGACCGTGCGCGACGGGGCAGCCGCCGCTCTCCGCAGGTTCCGTTTGGGCCTCGGCGATGGGCGGGTGCTCTTCTGCGAGAGTCCGGGTGGTGTCAGACACGGCTTTCCTTCCAAAAGGGGATAATTCGGGCTGTTGATGAATGAGCGCTACGAGGTGAGCGATGTCGAGCAGTTGGCGCACAGGCCCCAGAAGATGACCTCCGCCTCGTCGACATGGAATCCGTTGTCGTGGACAGCGGGCAGGCACGGTGACTCACCGACAGCGCAATCGACGTCCGCGATGGCTGCGCAGGACCGGCAGACCACGTGATGGTGGTTGTCACCGACCCGCGTCTCGTAGCGAGCGACCAAACCCGCCGGCTGGATCTTGCGCACTAAACCGGCAGCAGTCGCCGTGTGCAAAATGCCGTACACCGCCTGCTGAGACACACCGGGAAGCACTGCACGCACTTCTCCGAGGATCGTCTCCGTATCGGCGTGTGGATTTTTTTGCACTGCCTCCAGCACTGCCACTCGAGGACGCGTCACACGCAGCTCGGCCGCACGCAATTGCTCTGCGTACACTATGACCTACCAATCTGGAACGAGTCAAGACTTTGCGAAAATATCTGGCAATTCATGCAACTCGGATGCCAGGCAGGACAACGACGTGGTGCCGCATCCGTTCTGATCACGAAGAACCCTCAGCTGCATCGGATTTGGCATAGTGCCGCGTGACGGACCAGCAACGGCGGGCTGCGGTACCCGAAGGTGCAGTATCGCAGCCGCGTGCCCGCTCCACGGATCTCTCGATCCGTGGAGCGGTCAGCGTTGCGGGGCAATCAGTGAGCGATCTTTTCCTTCAGCCAGTCATGGAACTCGCCGATGTGGTGCTCGCTGGGCACGAGCACACCACCGTCGCGGTAGCGGCGCGAGGCCATCGCGGGCTGGCACCGCTCGCACGCGTCGAAGTCCTGCTGGTTGACCCGATGGAACAGTTCCACGGAGCGGTCGAGGTCCTTTCCGCTCGCGATCACGTCGGGCAGGTACAGCCAGTCGCATTCGACGATGGTGTGGTCGGCCGCCAGTGGGAACATTCGGTGGACGATGACGTGATCGGGGACGAGATTGACGAACACCGTCGGTCGCACGGTGATCGCGTAGTAGCGCCGGTCCTGCTCCGGGGCGATACCGGGGATGACGTCGTGACCGGCCGAGCCGTCGACGGTGAACCCTTCGACATCCTCACCGAACTCGGCACCGTGCCCGACGTAGTACTGCGCCGCATAGCCGTCGGCAAATTCCGGCAGAACCTCGGTCAGTTCCGGGTGGATCGTCGCGCAGTGGTAGCACTCCATGAAGTTCTCGATGATGAGCTTCCAATTGGCCTTCACGTCGTAGACGATGCGACGGCCGAGATCCAAGTCAGCGATCTTGTATCGATCGATCGATTCCACGTCGCCGAGTCGGTCTCGAATGTCCTGAATGACTGTCCGATCGAACGACTCGGGCTCGTCGGCGAGATTGAGCCAGACGTAGCCGAGCCATTCCTGCACTGCCACCTTCTTCAGTCCGTACTCGACACGGTCGATGTCGGGCATCTTGGTCAGGTTGGGCGCCGCGACAAGCTTGCCTTCGAGGTCGTACGTCCATGCGTGGTACGGGCACTGGAAAGACCTCTTGACCTCTCCGCTCTCTTCCATGCACAGTCGGGCGCCGCGGTGGGCGCAGATGTTGAGGAAGGCACGGATCTCGCCGGTCCTGGATCGTGTCACGATGACGCTTTCACGACCGACCTGAACGGTCTTGAAAGCCCCGGGCTTGTCGAGATCACCCGACCGTACAGCGCAGAACCACATCTGCTCGAAGACCTTCTCTTGTTCGAGCGTGAAGATGTCGCTGTCGGTGTAATAGGTTCCCGGGAGCGTGGAGATGAGACTCTCGGGCAGGTGCGTGGTTGTCACTGTGGGGTCTCCCTTAGTGGTCGATCTCGTGGATCTGCGGGCTGGAAGAAGGTCTACAAGAAGGTTCAGAGCGGTGCCGGCAGCGCGCAGAGTTGGCGGCGCCAGCGGGTGAACAGGCGGACCTGGTCGACGCCGAGGACTGCAACGGGTTGCCCGTCTCGGCGGTAGACGGCGAGGAAGCTTCCTGCTTCCAAGCTTCCCTCTTCGATGGTGAATTCGGTGTCGGGCCCGGCGATTCCAGCGAATTGGATACGCGAACCGTACTGATCGGACCAGAAGTACGGTGGCTTGACCTGCTGACCCTGATACTCACCCGAGAGGAGGGACGACACTGCGATCGCCGGGCGTTCCGAGGCGCCGGCCCAGTGCTCGACGCGGCGGTGGGCGCCGGATGTGTCCATCCAGGCTGCACAGTCGCCGACTGCAACAACGCCTGGGATCGAGGTGGTGCCGCCGCGGTCGCACAGCACGCCGTTACCGAGTTCGATGCCGCTCCCTGCGAGCCATTCGGTGTTCGGGATCCCGCCGATGCCCACGACGACGACGTCGGCGGGCAGGTGACGGCCGTCGACAAGATCGACGCCGGTCACACGGTGTGCACCGGTCAACCCCGCGACGCCGACTCCGCAGTGCAACCTGGTGCCGTTGTCGCTGTGGAGACGGGCGACGGCGGATCCCAGTTGCGGACCGAGTGCGCCGATGAGCGGTGAAGGGGCAGCCTCGACGACTGTGACGTCCAGTCCCAGCTTGCGCGCTGTGGAGGCGACCTCGGCGCCGATGAAGCCGGCGCCGATGACTACCAGTGTGGCGCCGGGGACGAGTTCTGCGCGCAGCCGGTCTGCGTCGTCGATTGTGCGTAGGACATGGACGCCGGCTAGATGCTCGGTGTCCGGCCACGCCCTCGCACGTGAACCGGTGGCGAGGACGAAGCCGTCGGCGGCCAGCTGTGAACCGTCACTGAGCGTGACGCTGCGGGTGCCGGCATCGAGGTTTGTTGCAGACAGTCCGAGCATCCAATTCGCCTGAAGGTCTTCCCCTTCCGGTTCCAAAGTGAGGCAGGTTTCGTCGATGTCTCCGGCCAGATACTCCTTCGACAGCGGCGGCCGGTCGTAAGGCCGGTTGCGCTCCGCTCCGACAATGTTCAGCTCACCTTCGAAACCCTGTGCGCGCAGGGCACGCGCGGCACTGAGACCGGAGAGGGATGCCCCGATGACGGCGATACTTTTCATGCGTTCCCCTCCGCGTTGAGGCGGCTACGAATATCGGGCGGCAGGTTCGGCGCTTCGGTGCTGACCTCCACGTAGATCACCTCGTCCTTGATCAGGACCTCATGAGTTCGCACGGGTAGCTTCGCGGGTGGCGCATCGACCGCCCCGCTTCGAAGGTTGAACTTCGACGCATGCAGTGGGCACTCGACCTCGCATCCCTCGAGCCAGCCGTCTGCCAACGAGGCGTCCTGGTGCGAGCAAGTGTCGTCTATTGCGAACACCTCACCATCGTCGGTGTGAAACACGGCGATCGGGGGGGAGGTGTCGACGCGGCGTGCGTCACCGCGAGGTAAGGAGGCTAGCGGACAGACCTCGAGCATAAGATGCCTCTCTGTAGCGCGATGCGAAACAAGTCCTGCGTTACGCAACAGTGTGACAATGGTCATAGCGCAGTGTCAAGAGGAGCTGCGCGTCCCGCCGAACTGATGGATGCTCGCAACTCCTCAGCAACCGCAAGGGAACAAGGACACGGGAATTTTCACTGAAACTCCTAGTCACACCATGAATAGCGGAGACTCCACGTTGTCGGCCGCCCGCAACGTCGGCACGCCTTTGCGTCCGCCGGGAGGCGATCCGCGACCGATGCAAGCTGGGCGACTCATGAGTCCCCAAACTGCCCCGCACGGGCGTTGACCCGCCGGTTCAGCCGGACTAAGCTATTCTGCGTCTGATATATCAATTGTCGTCAGGGTAATCCATCTGTTATTGCGACGACCCCTCCCGGTCCGACGACGTATCTCTTGGTCTTCGCGCCCCTCGAGAGCGACCACCGCACCCCACGCGACTTCAGTCGCCAATCGGGTCAGGCGTTTCGTGTACGACCGACAACTCGCCGCACTGGTCCATTTCACCTATTCGTCACCCAGAAAGGCATATTCCGTGGCAACTGCGACACTGCTCGACGGCAAGGCCGTCAGCGCGCAGATCAAGGACAACCTGGCCGACCGGATCGCAGTGCTGCAATTGCAGGGAATCCGGCCTGGCTTGGGAACCATTCTCGTCGGCGACGACCCCGGCAGCCATGCCTACGTCGCCGCGAAGCACCGCGACTGCCGAAGCATCGGATTGAATTCCCTCGAGGTTCGCCTGCCGGCGACCGCTGCACAGGAAGATATCGAGGCGGCCGTCCTGCGGCTGAACGCGGACAATTCGTGCACCGGCTTCATCGTTCAACTGCCGTTGCCGAAGCACATCGACACCCACCGGATCCTTGCGTTGATCGATCCCGCAAAGGATGCGGACGGGTTGCACCCGACGAATCTCGGGCGTCTGGTGCTCGGGATGCCGGGACCGTTGCCGTGCACCCCCCGCGGCATCATCGAATTACTTCGTCATCATGATGTCCCGATCACCGGCGCTCGGTTCTGCGTCATCGGGTGTGGTGTAACTGTTGGTAGGCCACTCGGGCTGATGCTGACCCGCCGCAGCGAACATGCCACGGTGACCCTGTGCCATGAAGCGACGGTCGACACGGCTACTCACACGCGCGATGCCGACGTCGTGATTGCTGCGGCGGGAGTTGCCAACCTGGTGCAACCGGACTGGATCCGCGCAGGTGCCACTGTGTTGTCGGTGGGTATCACCCGCACGGTGGAGGGAATTCTGGGCGATGTGCATCCCTCGGTCGACCGCGTCGCAGGAAAGCTCAGCGGGGCAACAGGCGGTGTCGGTCCGATGACGCGGGCGATGCTGCTCACGAACGTCGTCGAGATGGCAGAGGGCATCGGACCGGGCTGACGCGTGGTGGCTCTCCGCTCCGAGGCAGTGTCAGATCGAGCGAGTTCAGGTGCTGGGCGTGACGGATTGCCGGAAGCCCATCCGTTCGCTGATCTCGGCGGCCGCCGCGATGACATCCGGCACCACGAGGCGCATCCGGGCCTCGGTGAAGCGGTACACAGGCCCGGAGACGCTCAGCGCGGCCGCGATTCTGCCGTCGTAGCCCCGGACCGGCGCCGCGATGGCATTCAGCCCTTTCTCGTACTCTTCGACGACTACGGCGTAGCCGAGACTCCTGGCCGCGTCCAGTTCCTCGTCGAGCGCCTCGACCGACGTGATGGTGTCCTCGGTAAACCGCTCGAGCACCGTTGCGCCCAGGACTTCATGCCGTTGGTGCACGTCCAAGTGGGCAAGGAGTATTTTTCCGCTTGCCGTCGCGTGCACCGGTGTCGGCTCGCCGATCCAATTCTGTGTGCCCACGGAGGCGGGCCCTCGTACCTGGTCGAGGTGGATGGCATAGCGGGAACGTAGAACGGCGACGTTCACGGTTTCGCCCAGTTTCGCGGCGAGTCGCTCGCATACGGCGTGGCCCTGCTCCGTTATCTCGAGCCGTTCGGGAACAGACGCGGCGAGGCGCAGGATGCCTAAGCTCAGGCGGTATTTTCCCCGGTCGTAGGTTTGCACAACCATTTCGTGCTCTTCCAGCGAAGCCAGCAGACGGGACACCGTGGACTTGTGCACCCCGATTTCCGCGGCGATCGCACTGACCCCGACCTCACCATTGCGGGCGAGAACCTCCAGCACTTGAAATGCCCGGTCTACCGACTGGACACCGCCGTCAGTAGCCCGCGCTCCGTTGCTGTTGGTCATGAAGCAACTATACGAAAGTTCTCTTGGTGCTGACGGACGCCCTGGTGTCGGGCATAGACCCCTCGTGGGTTCACCGATCAGTGTGGTGACCCACCCCGATCAGCGTGTCGACCGAGTCGACATTCTGGCCGACGCTCTCCACGGATGCCCGCCGCCTCCTGGGCCGATCCGGACACCTGTCGTACCAACTTGCTAAGTACTAATATATCAATCGGCGTCGACACAAGCGAGGCTCGGCATGTCCATGGCCTACGCATAGCTCGTTCGCGGTCCTACGAACCAGCGAACGAGACCGTGCCAACGACCTTCAGGGAGCGGAGTACGTGAGGAATCGACCTCGCCCATGCTCTGGCCAGCAGGTGTCAACTTCTCGCAGAGAGCGTGAATTCGCAAATTAGTGATTTATGTCATTTCGGTCGCCGGACTTGACATAGATCACAGTTGGCCGCAGTGTTGTTCCCCATAGAAAACGTCGTTGCGCTATAAGCAACACAATTCGGGACCGGGACGCCTCGCACCGGGCAGTCCGGACTCCGTTCACAAACCTACTCAGCGATGTGCTGCAGGGAGACCGATGTGACAACAAATGGCAACTCACTCGATGCGGATACGGAAGCGACCCCCCACCAATCACGCCGCTGCGAGGTAGTCGACCCCCGCCCCGTCGACGGGGCCACCACTCCCCGCGCGGACGACTTGGCCCCCGATCCTCGCGCCGTCGACGGGGCCACCGATCCTCGCGCCGTCGACGAGGTGGAGGGCGTCGCACCCGAGAAGAAGACCGACCGCGTGGTGTTCGGGATTACAACCGCCATCGTGGGGGCGATCCTGGGGTGGGGACTGCTATGGCCGGCGACCTTGACGAACACGATGTCGTCGATTCTGGACTGGGTGGTGACTAACCTTGGCTGGCTATTCGTCGTCTCCGCCACAGGATTCGTCTTGTTCGCGCTGTGGCTGGCGCTGAGCCGGTACGGGCGAATCACCCTCGGCAAGGATGGGGAGAAGCCAGAGTTCAAGACCGTCAGCTGGGTTGCGATGATGTTCAGCGCCGGCATGGGAATCGGTCTGATTTTTTGGGGCGTGACGGAACCGCTGACTCATTTCGTCCAGCCGCCACCTGGAATCACCGATTCCACGGTGGGAACCGCGATGGCGACCGCGCTGTTCCATTGGGGACTACACCCGTGGTCGATGTATGCAGTGGTTGGTCTGTCGATCGCCTACGGCACCTACCGGATGGGGCGCAAGCAGCTCATCAGCTCGTCCTTCATTCCGCTGATCGGCCGCCGCGCCGAGGGGCCGATCGGCAAGGTCATCGACATCTTGGCCATCTTCGCCACAATGTTCGGCACTGCCGCTTCACTTGGCCTCGGAGCACTCCAAATCGGCTCCGGCGTAGAGGTTCTCGGGTGGATTGGCGAGGCCGGGACTCTCCTTGTCATCGCGATCGTGGCTATACTCACCCTTGCCTTCGTGGCCTCGGCCGTTTCCGGAATTTCTCGCGGTATTCAGTGGCTTTCGAACATCAACATGGTGCTTGCACTTCTTCTAGCCGTCTTCGTATTCGTCGCCGGCCCCACCGTGTTCATCTTGAATCTGTTGCCCACCACGTTGGGCGACTACGCCTCCCAGATTGCCAGCATGTCGGCGCGCTCGGCTGCATCCGGCGATGCGGCGACCGAAACGTGGCTCTCCTCCTGGACCATCTTCTATTGGGCATGGTGGATCTCGTGGACCCCGTTCGTCGGTATGTTCCTGGCTCGGATAAGCCGAGGCCGGACCATTCGCCAGTTCGTAGTCGGAGTAATCCTGATCCCGAGTTCCGTGAGCCTTGTATGGTTCGCAGTGTTCGGTGGGGCTGCTATCGGCGAACAGCGTGACGGTACCGACCTGTTCTCTCGTGGCACTCCGGAATCGCAACTGTTCGGCATGCTGGACAACCTGCCACTTGCTGGCGCATCGTCACTTCTCGTGATGGCGCTAGTCGCAATCTTCTTCGTCTCGGGCGCGGACGCTGCTTCGGTAGTCATGGGAACACTGTCCCAACGTGGAACGCTGGAACCGACCCGCTCGACCGTCGCGTTCTGGGGTGTTGCCACTGGAGGCGTTGCCATGCTGATGTTGTGGACCGGCGGATCGGACGCACTGAACGGCCTGCAGACGATGACGATCATCGTCGCCGCTCCGTTCGCAGTGGTGATGATCGGCATGTGTGTGTCGCTGTATCGCGACATCACCCGAGATCCACTGATCACAGACCTTCGGAAGCCGCGGCGGGTGGGCACCCCGCACAGATAGGCCAGCACAACGTCAGAGGCCCGCCCTGAATCCACCGGATAAAGGCCGGGCCTTGACGATTGGCTCGGCGCTCGAATTCATACCTCGCATCCAGGTCGCCTGAGCGCCACGCCATCGACGTCGGAGGGATGCTTACCCATCGCTTCTGCCGCGCACTACATCGGAGCCGAATGTCCTTGCACAACGTCACCACAGTCGCCGCACCCCCGCAGGAAACGGATTGGCGCCTACAGGCACGGTGCCGGTCGGAAGGCATGGAGGTGTTCTTCTCGCCCTGCGGGGAAAGTAAGCCACGGCGCGCCCAACGAGAACGAGCGGCAAAGGCCATCTGCGCCGCATGCCCGGTCATTGATTGGTGTCGCGATTATGCACTCACCACGAGGGAACCGTATGGGGTGTGGGGCGGGATGTCGGAATCCGATCGCCGTAAGAGCGCCGAGATCGGCACGGAAATCAGGGTTCGAAGCCTGCATTTTCTGCAATGCGATCGGCAGGAGCAACCGCCGAAATCGACAGCTCCGCTCATTCGATCGCTTCACTCGACTTCCATGATGACCTCCACTTCTACCGGTGCATCAGTCGGTAGCGCAGCCTCCCCGACCGCGGAACGCGCATGAATCCCGGCGGGCCTCAGCGCCGGCCGGGGTTCATGCGCCCAAGCCGCGAGTCTGGCGATACCACCCAAAGGCAGGGGTTGACCGCCCCTGTGACACACACTACTGTGATTGATATATCAGTTGTCGACTTGCCCCGCGGCTGCTGGTCATCCGTTCTCACTGAGCACATCGACTGTCGGCCCACAGCGACAGCGCATGCCGAGGCGATCCGCGGGGAGCAGGCGATCGCACAACCACTCCAGGAAGGACCATCATGGGTTCACCGCGCGTAGTGATCATCGGAGCCGGCATCGTCGGCACGAACCTGGCCGACGAGCTCACAGCTCGGGGCTGGGACAAGATCACCGTCCTCGACCAGGGGCCGCTGCCACTGACCGGCGGCTCGACGTCGCACGCACCGGGCCTCGTGTTCCAGACCAACGCGTCCAAGACGATGACTGAATTGGCTCGATACACCGTCGAGAAGTTCATGAGCCTGGACGTCGACGGCGAATGGTGCTTCAACCAGCTCGGTGGACTCGAGGTCGCCACCACCGAAGAGCGACTCGCGGACCTACACCGTAAACAGGGCTGGGCCACCTCCTGGGGTATCGACGGCAGCATCCTCGACCCTGCCGAGTGCGCGAAGCTCCACCCGCTTCTCGACGAGAAGCGGGTCCTCGGCGGCTTGTACGTCGAGACCGACGGACTCGCCAAGGCCTCCCGTGTCGTCGTTGCGCTCGCCCGGCGGGCAGAAGCCCGCGGCGCGGTGTTCCAGGGGTCGACGAAGGTAATCGGTATCGAGCACTCCGGCGGCAAGGTTACTGGAGTCACCACCAATCACGGCGTAGTACCTGCCGACATCGTCGTGTCCTGCGCCGGGTTCTGGGGCCCCGACGTCGGTGAGCTGATCGGCATGGACGTGCCATTGCTCCCCCTGGCGCACCAGTACGCGAAAACCGGTCAGATTCCCGAATTGGTCGGTCGCAACACCGAACTCGCCGAGGCGGGCTTCCCGATCCTGCGGCACCAGGATCAGGACCTCTACTTTCGCGAGCACGTCGACCGCCTCGGCATCGGCACCTACGCGCACCGTCCGATGCCGGTAGACACCCGCGGGCTGACCGACAGCGACGAGATTTCCGACTCCGACATGCCGTCGATGCTGGCGTTCACGGAAGAGGACTTCGCACCGTCGTGGGAGCAGTCCAAACTGCTACTTCCCTGCCTCGAGACCGCGAAGATCGAGCACGGATTCAACGGGGTCTTCTCCTTTACCCCTGACGGCGGACCGCTCATCGGCGAGTCCCCCGACATCGCCGGATTCTGGATCGCCGAAGCAGTCTGGGTGACGCATTCTGCCGGTGTCGGCCGGGCCGTCGCGCAGCTGCTCGTCGACGGCCGCTCCGAGGTCGAGTTGCACGGCTGCGACGTGCACCGCTTCGAGGAGTTTCAGCTCGACCCCGACTACGTCAGCGAGACGTCCCAGCAGAACTTCGTCGAAATCTACGATGTCCTGCATCCCCTACAGCCCAAAATTTCACCCCGTGACGTACGCGTCAGCCCGTTCCACGCTCGGCAGAAAGAGCTCGGCGCAGTCTTTCTGGAGGGCGCCGGCTGGGAGCGCCCGCACTGGTACGAAGCAAACGCCCACCTGGTCCAGCAGCTTCCCACCGAGTGGCAGCCGCCGGCCCGCGAGCCCTGGGCAGCGAAGTTCCACTCCCCCATCGCCGCGGCTGAGGCGTGGAGGACCCGCACCTCGGTGGCGATGTACGACATGACACCGCTCAAGCGTCTCGAGATTTCCGGCCCCGGCGCCCTTGCCCTGCTCGAACGCCTGACCACAAGCAAGATGGACAAGTCGATCGGGTCCGTCACCTACACCCTCGCCCTCGACGCCGCTGGTGGGGTGCGCAGCGATCTCACCGTTGCACGGTTGTCCGACAACGTTTTTCAGGTCGGCGCAAACGGCAACCTCGATCTCGACTACTTCCGCCGCCAGGCGCCCGACGACGGTACCGTCCAGGTCCGCGACATCACCGGCGGCACCTGCTGCATCGGCCTGTGGGGACCTCGTGCCCGGGATCTGGTGCAGGCGATCAGCCGGGACGACTTCGCGAACGAGAACTTCAAATACTTTCGTTCCAAGCAGGTCCGGATCGGCGGAATCCCGGTCACCGCGATGCGGCTGTCCTATGTCGGCGAACTCGGCTGGGAGCTGTACACCTCGGCCGACTACGGGCAACGTTTGTGGGACGTGCTCTGGGCGGAGGGGCAGAAGTACGAGGTCATCGCCGCCGGCCGTGCAGCGTTCAACAGTCTGCGGATGGAGAAGGGTTACCGCTCGTGGGGCTCGGACATGACCACCGAGCACAATCCCTATGAGGCCGGTCTCGGTTTCGCGGTCCGCCCGCAGAAGGGTGACTTCGTGGGCCGCGACGCACTCGAGGGTGTCTCCGATGACACCGTGACCCGGCGGCTGGCGTGCTTGATGATCGATGACCGCACGTCGGTCGTGCTGGGTCACGAACCCGTTTTCGTCGACGGCAAGCCAGCAGGCTATGTCACCAGCGCTTCGTTCGCCCACACCGTCGGGGCGCCGATCGCCTACGCGTGGCTGCCCGCCGGCGCGACGGTCGACACCGCGGTCGAGATCGAGTACTTCGGTCGGCGTATCCCCGCCACCGTCGTGGCCGAACCGCTCGTCGACCCCGAGATGAAGAAGATCCGGTCGTAGTTCTCTGTCGGGGTGCCGGCTCGCTGCTCAGGGGCCGGCACCCTCGCTCGGTCAGTCCCTTTGCTTCATCTCTGCCCTTCCCCACCGACAGGACGACCCCACTCATGCGACATGACACGATCAGCGCATTTCTCGCGTCGCTCGCCGACCGCGTACCCGCACCCGGCGGTGGTGCCACCGCTGCGCTACACCTCGGTCAATCCGCTGCGCTCGTAGCGATGGTGGCTCGGTACACGACCGGTGACCGGTACGCCGAACACAGCGCTCTGATCGAGCGTGTGTGCACCGGAGCGGATACGGTCCGCGAGCGGGCACTGGAGCTTGCCGAGGACGATATGGCGGCATTCAGTTCCGTAATCGACACCTACACGCTTCCCAAGAGCACTGATGCGGAGATCGCCGCACGATCGGCAGCGATCGAGAACGCTCTCGTGAGCGCGGCGCGAGTTCCGGCCGAGGTCATCAATGCAGCATGGGTGGTGGTCGCGCTTGCCGAGGAGCTCGTATCGGTCGGGAACCGCAATGTCGTCAGTGACGTCGCGGCTGCCGCAGAGGCGGCCCGAGCGGCAGCCACAACGGCTCGGGTCAATGTCGAGATCAATCTGCCCGGCATCACCGATGCGAACATCCGACAGTCCCTCGTCGACACTGCCGCCACTGTCGATGCCCTCACCGACCGCGCCGATGCCGTCACCGCCCGAGTGAGAAAGCAATTGAACCTCGCCGGAACGCCCACCAGCGAGTGAGGTCTTCGTGGGTGAACTGCTCTCTCCCGAGGGTGAAGCCGATCGCCCGTCCTCCGAACGCTAAACGACTGCCCGGACGGCTTTTTCGAACCCTATGACATGTTGACGCGCGATTTCTCCGGCGAGGTCACCGTCACCGTTGGCAATAGCCCGCAATAGCTCCCCGTGTTCACCGACGTGCTGGGGCACCGACGGTAGCCGCTCGAGGTAGAGACAGAAGATTCGGGTTGCGAGATTGTCGTATCGGACGAGAACGTCCTCGAGATGCGGATTGCGCGCGACCCGATAGATCGTCCGATGCACCGTAAGGTCCCAACGCATCAATTCGTGCCGTTCCATACCGGAAACATCGAGTCCATCTGTCTTGTCCGCCATGTCGAGAAGCAGCTGGCGGAGGGTTGGGGAAGCCGCCTCCGCGGCTCGTCGCGCGGCTACGGGCTCGAGATGAGCCCGGATCTCGGAGATATGACCGAGGTCGGAGACGTCGACACCTGTGGCGAACGTTCCCTGCCTAGGGAACGAAATGACCAGACGCTCCCCCTCGAGCCTCTTGAGCGCTTCTCGGACCGGTGTTCGCCCCACACCGAGCTCCTCGGCGAGAGCACTCTCGACGATCGCCTCGTTGGGGCGGATATCGAGCATGATCAACTTGTCTTGAATCGCGGAATAGACACGATCAGCGCGAGAGATCACGCCGGTATCGACCTCTATCGCCTGCAGCCCCATGGGCGTCATCTTAGCGTTCCACTCCGCCTATTGACCCTTTCGCCGTAGCCTGAAATACTAATACTCGTCTGATATATCACTTCTCTGCTACTGACACTCTAGCCGTTGAAGCCATAGAGACACGGATGGTCTCGTCGCCGCAACAACAAGCCCGATATCCACTCGAGACGCCGCCGTTGCCAGGGAGAGCGTCCAGCACCGAGGAGACGCACATGACCGAAACCTTCACCTTGACGCTCAGCTGCGCTCAGCGGCCCGGAATCGTCCACGCAGTCAGTTCTTTCTTGTTCGAACAGAACTGCGACATCGCCGAACACCAGCAGTTCGATGACACACAAAACGGCGCATTCTTTCTTCGCACATCGTTTGTCGCGGCGGACGTCCTCGACGTGGAAAGGCTGACCGCCGAGTTTCGCAGTGTCGCTGACAAATTCGGTATGTCATTCAACTTCAACGGGTGCAGCGAGCCGCGCGTCGTCGTGATGGTCTCGAAGATGGGTCACTGCCTCAACGACCTCATTTTTCGTTGGCGTGCCGGCAATCTCGGTGGAGAGCTGGTCGCCGTGGTTTCCAACCACGAAACCCTTCGCCCCATGGCCGAAGCCGCCGGTCTGCCCTTCATCCACATCCCCGTGACGGCGGCGACCAAACCGCAGGCCGAGGCACAGCTCCTCGAACTCGTGGATCAGTACAACGCCGACCTGGTCGTGCTCGCGCGGTACATGCAGGTGCTGTCCGATGACGCATGCCGGAAGTTACACGGCCGTGCGATCAACATCCACCACTCGTTCCTGCCCGGATTCAAGGGCGCCAAGCCCTACCACCAGGCATTCGATCGCGGCGTCAAGCAGGTCGGGGCTACCGCCCACTACGTCACACCGGATCTGGACGAGGGGCCCATCATCGAGCAGCAAGTGATCCGCATCGATCACAGCTACGATCCCGCCCGACTCGCCACCGTCGGCCAGGACGCAGAAGCGCTGGCATTGTCTCGGGCTGTTCGTTGGCACTGCGAGAATCGCATTCTTCTGCACGGGCACAGGACCGTCATCTTCAGCTGACGGCCTTCGGCTGCCGCAGAGTCCCTCAGCCATGACGTTCTCTGCGGCAGCACATTTCCGAGTCCGATCGCCTGGGCAAAGCGTCGAGCTGAAAGGTGCTGCGATGAGACGACTGTCCGTGCAGTGTGGCACGAGAACTGACGAATACTCAGCGGGTTTCACCGGTCATGTGCTCGATGGTGGGACGCTTCGCATCCTCGCTCCCGACAAGCAGATCGCTGCATCCTATCCAGCCGCCAGCTGGACCATCCTCGCCACCCAACCGCACGAGGAGTGAGAGCGTCCAGGATTGGACCATCAGCTCATCGTTGCGAATCACCCACGACAGTGGTCTGTCCGCAGCGGTGAATGGAAGCAGCACCTGAGTCCCGATAGCCTTCAGCCCATTGCACATCGATGCCGGGTCGCTGTCCACGAACTCATCGAAAAGGTTGCCCGTTTCGTCGCTTCATGCGCGCCCTGAGATGGCGCTACAGCAGGTCGCGGATGGCTTTCTCGAAGCCGGTGACGTGGGCGCGGGTGAGGGACGAGGCGGTGTCCTCGTCCCCGTCGACGATGGCGTGGAGCAGCGCTACGTGCTCGCGCACATGGCCGGCGACGTCCGGCAGCCGATCGAGGAAGAGACACCAGATGCGGGTGGCGTGTGCGTCGAGGCTGACAAGAATGTCCTCGAGGTGAGGATTTCCGGATGCTCGGTAGATCTCGCGATGGACGCGCACGTCCTTGCGCAGGACTTCGCGTGGATCCTCACTGTCGTCGATCTCGGCGATCTCGTCGGCAAGCACGGACAGCCGCGCCCGCGCATCCTGGGACGCGCTCCGTGCCGCGCGGGCGGCCGCGGTGGGTTCGAGTTGCTTACGGATTTCGGAAATGTCGGCGAGGTCGGTCATGTCGACGGCGGTGGCGAACGTGCCGCGACGCGGGTACGCGACGACGAGACGCTCCCGTTCGAGCCGCTTGAGCGCTTCCCGCACGGGTGTTCGTCCGAATCCGAGTTCCTCGGCGAGCCTGTCGTCATTGATCGGCTCGCCAGGGCGGATGTCCAGCATGACCAGGCGTTCGCGCACGATCTCGTACGCACGGTCGGCATTGGTCCCGCTTACGGATTGAGCTTCCATAACCGGCGGCTGCGCCACGCTCATGTTCATCTCCCAAACATTTCCGGTAGAGCCTTGACTGCGATCCATCGCTGACCCTACTCTACCTTCAAGTTGATATATCAGTCTACAAGTCACTGATCTCTCAGAAGGGCGAACTCTTGACTCTCGACATCGACGGCCGCACGACAGCCGCACCGGCAGGCAATCCGACGCTGACCGATCAGCTCGCCGACCTCGACCCCGCCGTCCACCAGGCGATCGCAGCCGAACTCGAGCGCCAGCAGGGCACCCTGGAGATGATCGCCAGTGAGAACTTCGCCCCGCTCGCAGTGATGCAGGCGCAGGGCTCGGTGCTCACCAACAAGTACGCCGAGGGATACCCCGGACGCCGCTACTACGGCGGTTGCGAGCACGTCGACGTCATCGAGCAGCTCGCCATCGACCGCCTCACCGACCTTTTCGGCGCGAAATATGCCAACGTGCAGCCGCATTCGGGGGCGCAGGCCAACGCCGCCGCGATGGCGGCACTGCTGAAGCCCGGTGACGGAATCCTCGGACTGGACCTCGCGCACGGTGGTCACCTCACGCACGGGATGAGGCTGAACTTTTCCGGCAAGCTCTACGACGTCGCCGCCTACCACGTCCGCGAGGACGATCACCTGGTCGATATGGACGAGGTGGAGCGTCTGGCCCGTGAGCACCGCCCGAAGCTGATCCTGGCCGGCTGGTCCGCCTACACACGCCAGCTCGACTTCGCCGCATTCCGGCGCATCGCCAACGAGGTCGGCGCGTACCTCATGGTCGACATGGCCCACTTCGCCGGACTCGTCGCCGCCGGACTGCACCCTTCCCCCGTCCCGCACGCCCACGTGGTCACGTCGACGACGCACAAGACCCTCGGCGGTCCCCGCGGCGGCGTCATCCTCACCAACGACGAGGCTCTGGCGAAGAAGTTCAACTCCTCGGTGTTCCCCGGACAGCAGGGTGGCCCGCTCGAACACGTGATCGCCGGCAAGGCCGTCTCGTTCAAGCTCGCCGCCGAGCCGGAGTTCCGCGAGCGCCAGGAACGCACCCTCGCCGGGGCGAAGATCCTTGCCGACCGATTGCTGCAGCCCGACTCCCGCGAGGCCGGGATCAACGTCGTCTCCGGCGGCACCGACGTCCACTTGGTGCTGGTGGATCTGCGCGAGTCCGAGCTCGACGGAAAACAGGCCGAGGACCGGCTGCACCGGGTGGGAATCACGGTGAACCGCAACGCCGTCCCGTTCGACCCGCGTCCGCCGATGGTCAGCTCCGGGGTGCGGATCGGCACCCCCGCGCTCGCCACCCGCGGTTTCGACCTGGATGCGTTCACCGAGGTCGCCGACATCATCAGCTACGCGCTGCGACCGGCCACCGACGAGGCCGGACTCGACGAACTCCGCGCCCGCGTCGATGCCCTCGCGCTGCGCTTCCCGCTCTACCCCGACCTCACGGAGGCGAACTGATGAGTGCCACCCAGCCGCCCGGCGCCCACCTGCCCGACCACCCCGACTTCCTGTGGCGTAACCCGGAACCGAAGAAGTCGTACGATGTCGTGATCGTCGGCGGCGGCGGACACGGCCTCGCGACCGCGCACTACCTCGCCAAGAATCACGGCATCACCAACGTCGCGGTCCTGGAAAAGGGCTGGCTCGCGGGCGGCAACATGGCCCGCAACACCACGCTGATCCGGTCGAACTACCTGTGGGACGAGAGCGCCAAGATCTACGAGCACGCCCTCAAGCTGTGGGAGGGCCTCGAGGACGACCTCGACTACCCGATCCTCTTCAGCCAGCGCGGCGTCCTCAATCTCGCGCACAGCCTGCAGGACGTCCGCGACAGCGTCCGCCGGGTGGAGGCGAACAAGCTCAACGGAATCGACGCCGAGTGGGTCGGACCCGACGAGGTCAAGAAGCTGTGCCCGCTGGTGAACATCTCGAGCGACATCCGCTACCCCGTCCTCGGCGCGACGTATCAGCCGCGGGCCGGCATCGCCAAACACGACTACGTGGCCTGGGGATTCGCGCGCCGCGCCGACGAGGCGGGCATCGACATCATCCAGAACTGTGAGGTCACCGGATTCGTCACGGACGGCAACAAGGTGACCGGGGTGCGCACCACCCGCGGCGACATCGCGGCCGGGCAGGTAGCGCTGTGCGCGGCCGGGCACACCTCGACGCTCACCGACATGCTCGGCATCCGCACCCCGGTGCAGAGTCACCCGTTGCAGGCACTGGTTTCCGAACTGCTCGAGCCCGTGCACCCGACCATCGTGATGTCCAACGCGATCCACGTCTACGTCTCGCAGGCACACAAGGGTGAATTGGTGATGGGCGCCGGTGTCGACTCCTACAACGGCTACGGCCAGCGCGGCGCATTCCACATCATCGAACGGCAGATGGCGGCCGCGGTCGAGTTGTTCCCCGTCTTCGCCCGCGCGCACCTGCTGCGCACCTGGGGCGGCATCGTCGACGTGTGCCCCGACGCATCCCCGATTGTCGGACGCACCCCGTACGACAACGTGTACCTCAACTGTGGTTGGGGCACTGGTGGATTCAAGGCAACCCCAGGATTGGGCTGGTGCCTGGCGGACACGATCGCCAACGACGAACCGCACGAGTTCATCGCGCCGTTCAGCCTCGACCGGTTCGTCACCGGTGCCCTCGTCGACGAGCACGGCGCCGCGGCCGTCGCGCACTGATCCCCCGTCGCGCACTGAAATCAGGAGTCACCATGCAACTCATCGAATGCCCGTGGTGCGGACCCCGTGAGGAAACCGAGTTCCACTACGGCGGCGAAGCCCACGTCGTGTACCCGGAAGACCCCGAATCGTTGACCGACGAACAATGGGCACACTTCGTGTTCTTCCGTGCGAACCCGAAAGGTCTTTTCGCGGAACGGTGGAACCACAGCGCCGGCTGCCGGCGCTGGTTCAACGCCGTACGTGACACCGCCACCTACCGATTCCACAGCGTCTACCGCTTGGACGAGCAGAAGCCGACGATATCGTGAACGCACCCTTCCGCACCCGCCAGGGCGGTCGCCTCGACCGCGACACCTCCTACACCTTCACGTTCGACGGCCGGGAACTGACCGGTCACCCCGGTGACACGCTCGGTTCGGCCCTGCTCGCGAACGGCGTCCACCAGATCACCACCAGCATCAAACTCGGCCGGCCCCGCGGCATCACCGCGGCGTGGGCGGAGGACACCGGCGGCCTCGTGCAGATCGAAGAGCCGTTCCCCGAGCCGATGCTGCTCGCCACCACCATCGAGTTGTTCGACGGCCTCGTCGCCCGCGGCATCCCCGGTCAGGGACGCCTTGCCACGATCGCCGATTCGGCGAAATACGACGCCACGCACGTCCACACCGACCTCCTGGTCGCCGGCGCCGGCCCGGCGGGTCTCGCCGCGGCGCTCACCGCCGCCCGGGCCGGCGCGCGGGTGGTGCTCGTCGACGAGCAGAACGAAGCCGGCGGAGACCTGCTCGGGTCCACCGACCTCATCGACGGCGCCCCCGCCCTCGACTGGGTGGCCGCCGCGGTCGCCGAGCTCGCCACCTTCCCGGATGTGCTGCACCTGCAGCGCACCACCGCGTTCGGCAACTACGACGACGGTTTCGTCCTCGCGCTCGAGCGTCGCACCGACCATCTCGGTGCCGAAGCCCCGACCGCGCTGAGCCGGCAACGCGTGTGGCGGATCCGGGCCCGGCACATCGTCGTCGCGGCCGGCGCCCACGAGCGTCCCGTCGTCTTCACCGACAACGATCGCCCCGGCATCATGCTCGCGCACGGTGCCCGCACCTTCCTGCACCGCTACGGCGTCAAGGTCGGCGAGCAGGCCGTCGTGTTCACCACCAACGACAGCGCCTACGAAGCGGCGATCGACCTGCACGACGCCGGTGTTCGCATCAACGCGATCGTCGAGGCCCGCGAGCAGGCACCCGCCCACTGGCAGGCCGAATGCGACAAGCGGGGCATCACCATCCGCACTGCATCGGTGGTGTCCGGTACCCGCGGCAACGGCCGGATCAGTCACGCCGTCGTGTCACAACGCGCAGACAACGGCACCCCAGTTCCCCTGGCCTGCGACGTCCTGCTCGTCAGCGGCGGCTGGAACCCGGCCGTGCACCTGTTCTCCCAGGCCCGCGGCAAACTCCGCTACGACGACAACCTGGGCGCCTTCGTCCCCGGCGAGACCCTTGACGGAGTCTCCGTCGCCGGATCCGCGAACGGTGTGTTCGATCTGCAGGGGTGCCTGCGCGACGGCCAGCACGTGGGCGCCGCTGCCGTGCGCAATCTCGGGTTCACGGCCTCCGTCACCGATGTCGATACTGTCGACCGTCATGCGGCGAACGACAGTGGCTTGGCGCCGCTGGTGTTGTGGCGGGTGCCCGACACCGCCGGCGAGGACACCCAGTTCGTCGACGTGCAGCGTGACGCGACGGTCGCCGACCTCGCCCGCGCGGTCGGTGCCGGGATGACGTCGATGGAGCACATCAAGCGCTACACGACTATCGGCACCGCACACGATCAGGGCAAGACCTCCGGGGTGATCTCCTCCGGCATCACGGCCGAACTGCTCGGCAGGCCGATCGAGACTTTGGGCACCACCACATTCCGACCGCCGTACACCCCGGTCGCGTTCGCCGCCCTCGCCGGCCGCAGCCGCGGCGCCCTCTTCGACCCCGAACGGGTGACGGCACTGCACGATTGGCACGTCGGACGCGGCGCGGTGTTCGAGGACGTCGGCCAGTGGAAGCGTCCCCGCTACTATCCGCTGCCCGGGGAAGACATGGATGCCGCCGTGCTGCGCGAATGCGCCGCCGTGCGCCGCAGCATCGGCATCCTCGACGGCTCGACCCTCGGCAAGATCGACGTTCAGGGTCCCGACGCCGGGGTGCTGCTCGACATGGTCTACACGAACATGATGAGCACACTGAAGGTCGGCATGGTCCGTTACGGCGTCATGTGCGGCGTCGACGGCATGGTCATCGACGACGGCACCGTGATGCGCCTGGACGACGACCGGTTCCAGGTCTTCACCACCACCGGCGGCGCCGCGAAGATCCTCGACTGGATGGAGGAATGGCTGCAGACGGAATGGCCCCACCTGCGGGTGCGGCTCACCTCGGTCACCGAACAGTGGGCCACGTTCCCCGTCGTCGGACCGCGCTCGCGGGACGTGATCGGTGAGGTCTTCCCCGACCTCGACGTCACCAACGACGCGTTCCCGTTCATGGCGTGGCGCGACACGTCCCTCGGCGACGTCCACGCGCGGGTCGCGCGGATCAGCTTCTCCGGCGAACTCGCCTTCGAAGTCAACGTCAACGGCTGGCACGCACCCGCCGTCTGGGCACGGCTGATCACCGCGGGCGAGAAGTTCGATATCACCCCGTACGGCACCGAAACCATGCACGTGCTGCGCGCCGAGAAGGGGTACCCGATCATCGGTCAGGACACCGACGGCACGGTCACTCCGCAGGACCTCGGGATGAGCTGGGCCGTGTCGAAGAAGAAGCGCGACTTCATCGGGAAGCGCTCCTTCTCCCGCGAGGAGAACCAGAACCCGCTGCGCAAGCAGTTCGTCGGGCTGCTACCCCTCGACAAGCAGACCGTGCTGCCCGAGGGCGCGCAGATCATCGAAGAGATCCCCGACGGCGTCCTGCCGCCCCCGCCGGTGCCGATGCTCGGCCACGTCACGTCGAGCTACCTCAGCGCCGAACTCGGCCGCCCGTTCGGACTCGCCCTCGTCAAGGGTGGGCGGGCCCGGCTCGGCGACACCCTGCATGTCCCGGTGAACGGAAACCTGGTCGCCGTCGAGGTCACCAGCTCCGTCCTCGTTGATCCAGAAGGAGCACGTCGCGATGGCTGACACCCTCGTCCCCCTCACCCCCCTGCACGGCTGGGACCAGAAATTCTCCGAGCTCCCCGAGTCGGTGAGCCTCACCGAGGAACCGTTCGTCACAATGGTCGACCTGTGGGTGGACCAGGCCGGGCCGGGCGGCTCTGCGGCATCGAACATACTGGGCGTGGACCTGCCCACCTCGCCCTCCACCTGCATCGAGGGCGATGCAGCGACCGCGATCTGGCTCGGCCCCGACGAGTTCCTGATCACCACCCGATCCCAGGCGCCCGAAGAGGTCGAGGTTCAACTCCGCAGCGCGGTGACCCCACACGGTGGCGCCGCGATCGACGTCTCCGCACAGCGCACCACCCTGCGCCTGCGCGGAACCCACGCCCGAGACGTCCTCGCGAAAGGCTGCTCGATCGACCTGCACCCCAAGGTCCTCGGGCCTGGCGCCGCGGTCCAGACGATGCTCGCTCTTGCCGGCGTCGTCCTGCTCCCGCTCGACAGCACCGGCACCGACTACCGGATCCTCGTGCGGTCGTCGTTCGCCCGGTACCTCGCGGAATGGCTGATCGACGCCGCCGAAGAATTCGGCATCGTTCCCGTGTAAATGACAGCATCGGCCCGGTGGACGCATGACCCCGTCCACCGGACCGGTGTTCCCTTCGTGAAGGAGTGCCCGGATGGTTACGTCCCCGACGCTCACCGCCACCCGCACCGACCGACTGCTCGATGCTCTCGCACGCGATGTTCCCCTGGTCTGCGGCATCGTCAACGTGACCCCGGATTCGTTCTCCGACGGCGGCCTATACCTCGACACCGCTGCCGCGGTCGAACACGCCTTGACTCTGGTCGCCGAAGGCGCCGAACTCCTCGACGTCGGGGGCGAATCGACACGCCCCGGATCCCGCCCGCCGTCTGTCGCCGACGAGATCACGCGCGTGATCCCCGTCGTCGCGGAACTCGCCAGACGCACAACGGTTCCGATCTCCGTCGACACGTCGAGACCCGAGGTGATGCGCGAGGCAGTCACCGCGGGCGCGTCGATGATCAACGATGTTCGCGCCCTGCGACTTCCGGGCGCCCTGCGCGCCGCCGCCGAGCTGGACGTGCCCGTGTGCCTGATGCACATGCGCGGCGATCCCGACACGATGCAGAATTCGCCGGAGTACGGCGACGTCGTGACCGAGGTGCGCGGGTTCCTCGTCGACCGTGTCGCCGCTTGCCTCGATGCGGGAATCCCCCTCGCGCACATCATGGTCGACCCGGGCTTCGGATTCGGCAAAACCCTCACCCACAATCTCGCACTATTGTCCGAGCTCCGACAGATCACCGACCTCGGTGTTCCCGTGATGGCCGGACTGTCCCGCAAAGGCATGCTGGGCACCATCACCGGCCGCGGCGTCGACCACCGTCAGGCCGCCTCGGTTGCCGCAGCCTTGATTGCCGCGCAGAACGGAGCCGCCGTCCTGCGTGTCCACGACGTCGCGGCGACCGTCGATGCCGTTGCTGTACTCGCCTGTGTGCGCGGCGCCACGGTGCGACGTTGACTTTCCACTGGGCGCCTTAGTATGCGGGAGAAGTGGGTTGATCTGACGCTCCTGTGGCCTGGTCCGCGAGCCGCGGCCATGGCCACACAGGTCACCTTCCCGTGCTGATAGGCGTACGATCGTCGACTTCGAGTACTTTGCACGATGAGGCCGCCTTGACCAGGGTCTCCTCGTACTCCTCCCTCTGATCGGAGAGTGCGGTAATTGCGCCACCGACGCCGAATTGAACGTGCGCATCGGTAACCACCATCGTTCGGATCGCTACCGACAGGTCCGCGGTTCCCGACAATGAAATGTAGCCGATTGCACCGGAGTACACCCCGCGCGCACCGCTTTCGAGTTCGTCGATGATCCCCATCGTCCTGATTTTGGGGGCTCCGGTCATCGATCCGGCAGGAAACAAGGCACGTATCGCGTCGATGACATGGACATCAGTGCGAAGCACACCCCGAACGGTGGAAACCATCTGATGAACCGACGCGTACGTCTCGATTCCGAACAGGATTGGTACGTGCACTGTTCCCGACGCACACACCCTCGACAGATCGTTGCGTACCAGGTCGACGATCATCAGGTTCTCAGCCTGGTCTTTCTCGCTCAGGGCGAGGGAATGCATCAGGGCCGTGTCCTCGTCGACGGTGGCACCGCGCGGACGGGTTCCCTTGATCGGTTTCGACTCCGCCGACCGGTCTGCCCTGACACGCAGGAACTGCTCCGGGGACGCACTGACGACCGAGAGATCACGCAAACAGAGAATCGCGGCGTGGGGCACCGGATTGAAGCGCAGAATGTTAGAGAAGATTCGGCGCGGCCCGACATCGGCATCGACGGTTGCCGTGTTGGTCAGGCACACTTCGTAGGTCTCACCGGCCCGGATCAGTTCCAGGCACTCGTCGATCAGAGCACGGTATGCCATCTCGCCGTGACGTAGTTCGAATTCCGCGCCCGTCGGACGTGCGAAGACAATCGGCGGGTCATCCCGGTCGTCGACCTCCTCCTGATCCACCAGTGCGTCGCCGACCGTGGCGAACCAAGCTTCGCTGCGCCGATCATTCGGTGTCGGGCTCAATGCGAGCGTGTAGGTACATCGTTGTTCGTGATCGATCACCACAGCTCGATCGGCAAAGACCAACGCCGCATCGGGGTGCGGGGAGGTATGGGCCCGCACGCCGCCCGTTTCTCCTTTCAGCTCGTACCCGAGGTAGCCGACATAGCCAAGATGGAAATCGAAGGGAAGCGCGGGGTCCGGTTCCACGGCCCGAAGGCGAAGCTGCGCTTCGAGGTAGTCGAAGATGGATGCCGAAATCTGCTCGTCGCGAAGATTACTGCGGCTGACGTTGACAGTCGAGGTGTTCAGGTCGTAGGTGATGTACTCGCCGTACGGTCCTGAGCAGTCGCCCATGATGGTAAATCGGGAAGCGAAATCCGATTTGACACTGCCATCGAGCCAGAAGGTGCCCGATCGACCGCCGAAGAGACTGTCGAAAAGCTGCGCAGCGTCCGGATATCGGTCCAGCCGACGATGGTCGACGACAAGGCAAGGATGCCGACTACCAGGCGGTGGCCGTCGTTCGAGAGCTGGGCCGGGCCTGTGAACGTGCACCGCGGCAGGGACACTGAGGTCCCGGAAGTTTGCCAATAACTCCCGTCCGTATTCACTCGAGATCGATTCCGGATGGAATTGGACACCCCATAGTGGCCTGCTTCGGTGCCGCACGGCCATGACCAGTCCATCATAAGTCGTCGCCAGCACCTCGAGCTCTTCCGACAGTTCCACTGCGACGAGCGAGTGATAGCGAACCACATTCATCGGCGAAGGAAGCCCGCGGAGAAGGTCTTCGCCGGTATGCACGATGGAGGAGAGTCTGCCGTGCATGGGCTCGGGCGCCCGAGCAATGCGAGCCTCGAACAACGCGCACAATCCTTGATGACCCAGGCAAACCCCGAGCACCGGTAGTCCTGATTCAGCGATGACACGAGCACTGATACCGAAGTCGGCAATGCTGGTCGGCGTGCCCGGACCGGGAGAGATCACCGCGTTGTCGAAGGCCGTGAAATCGATCGACTCCCACGTTGCATCATTCGTCACTACCGTCGGACACATACCGTTGACCGCGGTGAGCAATTCGAAGAGGTTGTAGGTGAACGAATCGTGGTTATCTATCAACAGGGTTCTGACCATCTACAGATCTCCTCGGTGCGCCTGCCATCTCAGCTACCCGCCCATTCGGCCTAGTATACCATCGAGCTTGAGACTGATATATCATCTCACCTTGCGCAAAATCGGTCGGCGATACAAGTTCCGGCCGTCCAGAGAAGCCATCAGACGATACTTGACCACCACCGCATTCTGATCTACCGTGATGTCCATCACTGATATATCAATCGTCTGTTTTTGTCCGGTCAGCGTGATCAACAGGTACCTACGGGAGGTGCGGTGAGCGACGTCCACGTTCGGGCCAACGCTGCAGATTGCGCGCACTGGGGAAGCCAGCGCGTCGGCATGTCGATCTCGATGGCCCCACCGGTAAAGCTTCCACCTGCGGCGAATTGCGCCGGCCAAGCATCACCCTCCACGCCGACATGCGAAGGAAAAGCCATGGGAGATATGCAGTTGCCCACAGGTCGGATGTACACCTCATCGCACAGCTGGTTGGCGCTTACACCGGGAGAAGCCTTGTCTGACTACCCATTGAGAGCGGGCATCACTGCAACCGCTCTCGATGGTCTCGATGTCGTGGGACTCGACCTTCCCGCAGTACGGAGCACAGTGAACGCCGGCGCCCCGTGTGCACTGATCTGGTCGTCCTCGCGGACGGTGGTCACGATGTACGCTCCCCTCAGTGGCCTCGTCACGCTGACCAATATCGCTGCGATCGACGATCCTCAACTCGTAGCTCGCGACCCCCACTACTCGGGATGGTTGTTCGCCATCCTGCCCTTCCACACATCGTCCACGAAGGACTTGCTCGCTCCCGCTCAATACACCGATGAGCTCAGCGAAGCGATATGAGCGCGCATTCCTGCTGCCGTCCCTGCCTCCACCGCGTGCCCTCGAAGTGCACAGACACAGGATTGTGATTCCATGACCATTAGCGTGTTCGACCTGTTCTCCGTCGGTGTCGGTCCGTCGAGTTCGCACACCGTCGGTCCCATGCGAGCCGCCGCACGATTCATCTCCGACCTGCACACCCTCGGAGCATTCGAGGACGTCGTCGACGTGAAGGTAGACCTGTACGGTTCACTCGCGGCAACCGGCGCCGGACACGGCACGATGTCCGCGGTCCTACTCGGACTCGAGGGATACCGTCCCGAAGATATCGAGACCGACGAGATGGAACGCCGGCTCGAGATCATGCGCAGCACCCGCCACATCTCACTCGGCGGATCCCGTGACATCGCGCTCGCCGAGGACGAAATCATCCTGCGTCCCTTGACCGTCCTGCCCTTCCACCCCAACGGAATGACACTCACCGCCTACGCCGACGAGAACGACGAACTGCACAAGGAGACCTACTTCTCGGTGGGCGGTGGCTTCGTCGTCACCGAGGCCGAAAGCATCGAAACCACCCCCGCGTCGGCTGGCGGCTTGAATTACGGATCTGCGAAAGAACTTCTCGAACTCTGCGACCGCTACGAGTGCAGCATCAGCGACCTCATGCTCTCGATCGAGCACGAATCACGGTCCACCCTCGAAATACACGAACAGTTGCTACACATCCGAGATGTGATGGTCGAGTGCGAGCAGCGTGGTATCTCGCGCGACGGGTATTTGCCGGGTGCACTGAGGGTTCGCCGGCGCGCCCGCGACTGGTTTCTGCGACTGGACCGGGAGGATCCATATCGGGCACCAGAATTCGCCGAAGACTGGGTCAACCTCGTCGCGCTTGCGATCAATGAGGAGAACGCCTCCGGTGGCCGCATCGTCACAGCTCCCACGAATGGGGCGGCCGGAATCATCCCCGCTGTATTGCACTACGCCGTGCACTACACCCCAGCCGGCAGGGCCGACCCCGACAAGACCGCGATTCAATTCCTGCTCACTGCCGGGGCGATCGGCTCCCTGTACAAGGAACGGGCCTCTATTTCCGGCGCCGAGGTCGGTTGTCAGGGGGAGGTGGGCTCCGCCGCATCCATGGCGGCGGCCGGGCTGGCCGAAATCCTCGGCGGCACCCCGGAGCAAGTCGAGAATGCGGCCGAGATCGCAATGGAACACAGCCTTGGGTTGACCTGTGATCCCATCGAGGGCTTGGTCCAGATCCCGTGCATCGAACGTAACGCCATTTCTGCGGGTAAGGCCATCAACGCTGCGCGGATGGCGCTGCGCGGCGACGGTACTCACCGAGTCAGCCTCGACCAGGTGATCGAGACGATGCGCTCGACCGGCGCTGACATGCTCTCGAAGTACAAAGAAACCTCTACCGGTGGGCTCGCGGTCAACGTCCCTGTCAACTACGTCGAGTGCTGACACCGATTTCGACACTGCACACACGGCGCCGAACCAGTGATGATCGTCAGTTCGAGTAACCAGGTTCTTCGGTCGTGCCGAGGGGTTTTCTGGAAAGAAGGATGCGTGTCATGCGGGAGAATGTGGTCACCGACGAGCTCCGGCTCCTTCCAGCGCGAGCAGCGCAGTTCGTCCGCCGGTATCCGGTCCCCCCTCGGGGAACTTACGCACCGGAGCTGCGAATCTCGATCCTCGGTGTTCTCATCCATTGCGCCGCCGTTCGTGGCGAAGCATTCGTCGCGTTCCAGCTGCTGCGCCGGTGCGGGCTTCCCGGTGATTACTACCTGCATGTCGACGTTGTCGACGAGGCGCTGATGATTCTCGATCAGTTCGAGGTCACCGAAGATGCGTGCAACCACGCCTTCGGACCGAACTGGCGACAGGTCATCCGACACGCCATTGACGTCGCCGAAATTTTGCACAGCGACTTTCACTCACTGACCCGCACCGAGAGTCTGGTCGGCAGCCACCGGCGACTCAGTGCATGGATCGCTGCCCGTGATGCAGCCTGGGAAGCCGGACGAATCACGAGTTGGTACCGCGCACAGGATGCGGCATGGGAACGCGAGTACATGGACGACGCCACCGTCCGTCTCGACGACCGCCTCTTCGCTGATACGGCGGCCGCGGTGCGCGACGCGGCAGCGGCAGTCGCACTGGCCGACCTGGTCGGCACGGCCGACTTCACTCGGGTCCATTACGAGACTCTTATCGCCCCCTGGTGTCGGGCCCGTAACGACATGGAAACCACCCCGGTAGACCTCCCGGAGCGTGCGACTACGAAGGCAACAGCGACGAGCCGACCCGATCGCCTCTGCGCCATCACCGCCGGGGTCGCCGCGCCGACCACGCTGTGACTTCATTGGTCACCGACAACGGTGCGCACCCCCCGCTGGACACTCTCTGCAGCGTTCATTTTCCATTCGCTCTGTCCCACTACTTCGGGTCGCCGTGAAGATGCGCGGACTATTCTGGGGAGAGCGTAGAGGTGGTGGATGCCAATGGCGGACGACCGGTGGGCCACTCAGCGCGAGCCGGATATCGCGGCCGAACTGTCTGCCGCTGGTTTCGACGACGCTGTGGAGATCGGACGGGGCGGGTTCGGGGTCGTTTACCGCTGCCTCCACGAAGCGGTAGACCGCACGGTCGCCGTCAAAGTCCTGACAACAGACCTCGACCACGAGAACCTCGCCCGCTTCGTGCGCGAACAACGAGCAATGGGTCGGATGTCCGGACATCCCAACATCGTCGACCTGTATCAAGTGGGGGTTACACGGAGCAACCGCCCCTTTCTGGTCATGCCCTATCATGAGCACGGCTCTTTGGACGCGCAGATTCGGAGTACCGGCCCCATCGGATGGGAACCGACCGTTCGGCTCGGGATAAAGATCGCGGGCGCTCTCGAGACCGCCCACCGAGTCGGTACCTTGCACCGGGATGTCAAACCAGCGAATATCCTGCTGACCGAGTACGACGAGCCGCAGCTGACAGACTTCGGTATCGCACGAGTTTCCGGAGGCTTCGAAACCGCCTCTGGGTCGATCACCGGTTCCCCCGCCTTCACGGCGCCCGAGGTCCTCGAAGGCCGACCGCCGACCGCCGCGTCAGACGTATACAGTCTCGGATCGACTCTGTTTTGCGCGCTCACCGGGCACGCCGCGTTCGAGCGACTCAGTGGTGAACAGGTCGTTGCACAATTCCTCCGTATCTCCTCGCAACCGATCCCGGATCTGCGAGAGTCCGGAATACCAGAGGACGTGTGCGCGACGTTGGAACGGGCCATGGCCCGTGCCGTGGAGAATCGGTTCGACAGCGCCGCCGATTTCGGCAACGAACTTCGCGCCGTGGAGCGCAGGCATCAGATGGCTGTCGATCGAATGCAGGTACCACCGCAACGTTCCCCTCTCCCGGACAGAGGGGCGGAGTCCACCGGAACGGCACAATGGCGACCTCCAGACGCCGCACCACGGTCTCGTCCGCGCCCCTACAGGGTGCAAGCGCCACGAACGCCCCCTTCCCCGCTGACCAAGTTTCGTCCACCCACGACGTCCCGAAAACTGGTGTGGCGCCACCGCTTGCTCGACACACTGCGCGCCGGCCAGGGTCGCAGACTCACCCTCGTCCACGGACCGGCAGGATTCGGCAAGAGCAGCCTGGTTGCACAGTGGCGGGAGGAACTCGTTTCCCAGGGAGTGTCAGTGGCATGGCTGACCGTCGACCGTGACGATGACAATGTGGTCTGGTTCCTGTCGCATCTAGTCGAAGCGATCCAGAGGGTTCGCGCCGAGTTGGTCGGTGATCTCGGTCAATCACTCGAAGAACAGGGGCAAGCAACTGAACGTTTCGTGCTCACTTCCCTGATCAACCGACTACACGAGAGCGGGGAACCGCTCGTCGCCGTGATCGACGACTGGCATCGGGTCTCCGCGCCCGAATCTATCGCGGTGATGGAGTTTCTTCTCGACAACGCCTGCCACCACCTTCAGATCATCGTGGCCAGCCGTACCCGGTCGGGGTTACCGCTCAGCCGTATGCGGGTTCGCGACGAACTACTGGAAATCGACTCCGCAGCACTGGGTTTCGATTCTTCTGAGTCAAGGCAGTTCTTCACCGACCGAATGCAGATCCCTCCGGCCGATTCCGATGTCGAGGAATTGCGAGCCTCGACGGATGGATGGATCGCGGCGCTACAGCTGGCATCGCTGTCGCTGCGGGAATCCGAGGGCCAGGAGACCTTGTTGGGCCAATTGCGCGCCGGGACCGACGCACTCGGCGAGTATCTCGCCGAGAACGTACTCGATGCCCTCGAACCCGACTTCCTCGACTTCGTCCTCGCGACCGCAGTACCGGACCGAGTCTGCGGAGAACTGGCTTCAGCTCTCACAGGCGTCCCCGATGGGACGGCGAAGCTCGATCAGGTCGTCGCCCGCGACCTCTTTCTCACCCGAACAGTGGAGGACCGCAGGTGGTACCGCTACCACCACCTGTTTGCGCAGATTCTGCGGCAGCGCCTCGAACGTGACCATCCGGATCGGATCGCGGCACTGCATCGCAGGGCGGCCGCGTGGTTCCGTGAGCGGCACCTACTCGGCGAGGCGCTCGATCACACCCTTGCTGCCGGTGACCGAACTGCAGCAGTCCGGCTGCTCGAGAACGACAGCTTGTACCTACTCGATCGGTCCCAGATGTCCACGCTCCTCGGCCTGATTGCCAAGCTGCCACCCGATCTGGTGTTGTCCAGTCCGCGCCTGCAGTTGACGATCGGCTGGGCGAACACTGAACTACAGCAACTCGACGTTGCAACGAAGGCCCGACACCGGACACTCGAGCTCCTGAACACACTCGACCTCCCCGACGACCAACTCGCCCAACTGAAGGTGGAAGCCGATGTGCTGCAGGCTGATACCACCATCACCGCTGACCGCGCAGCCGGTGTCAAAGATCTCGTCGCTCAGTGCCTGGCCCATGCCCACGAGCACCACCCCTTCGTCGTGTCGATGGCGGCACTCATCGATACCATCGTCGACACCTACGAGTTTCGATTCAGTGATGCCTACGACCGGCAAGTGTGGGCGACCCCATACCACCAGAAGGCCACCGGACCCTACGCCGTGGCCTACGGATACTGTTTCGCCGGTATGGCCCGAGCCGAACAACTCGACATCGCTGGGGCGAGCGAGTTGTATCACCGAGCATTCAATCTCGTACGGGACGCCGGCAACACCCAATCCCAGCACGCGCGACTCACCCGCGTACTGCTCGCCGAGGATCTCTACCAGCAGAATCGAATCGACGAGGCTGAAGAATTACTGGACGAGACCAGCGACGCAGCGGCGCTGGGTGGCGCCTCGGACTTCATGATCCGGCACTACTGCGCGAGTGCCCGAATCAGGTCCATACGCGGCGACCATGACGGCGCGGTATCCCGGCTCGATGAAGGCATCCGGACCGCCAACAAATACTCTCTCCCGCGGCTGCGGGCTGCGGTGGACTGTGAACGTGCCCGACTGGGGTATCCGCCTCGCTCCGGTGTCGTATCCCTCACCCGCCGATCACGTCAGGAGCCTGCAGACGGAATCGAACGGGTCACCGCCGAGATGGAGAACGAGGCCACGATCCTGCTGATGCTTCGCAGCGGTGATCCTGAGCAGCTCAGCCTCGCGTGCGATCTGGCCGAGAATTGGGTACAGGCACTCGCCGGAACCGGACGTGAGCTTGCGCGACTCGGAGCCACTCGACTGCTGGCAGCCTGCCTCTGGGCAGCCGGCCGGAAGGAGGAGGCCCAGCAAACGCTGATTCCTGTTGTGGCCCAATGTGAGCGGCACGGGTTGATACGCTTCCTCCTCGACGGCGGACCCCATGTCGTATCGGTTCTGAAAGCCGTGCGTGAGCAGTTGCACGAGGGCGGGGCCGCCATGCATCCGGACGTGTTGCTGCCCTTCATAGACACCGTGCTCCACAGTGCGCTGACGCG
>NZ_JBIRXS010000049.1:0-33304 GCF_044389235.1 Rhodococcus sp. NPDC019647
CCCGAGGCCGTCATCGCACTCGCGATGCTCAGCCTCGGGGGCGCCCGCCCACAATTACCCGGCCGAACCCACCCACGAATGAGTCAGTAGAGCCCAAAAAGACGCACGGGCGCGGAGCGCCTTCGCCGCCGTTGGCATTCATTCTTCGGGCAGTACCCGGGACGGAAGGCCGGCAACCATGCAGGACATGAGGTCCCTGGCGGTGGCACGTGCTCACCTCGTGGGTCCGCACTACCTACGCTGTGGTCATGCGAAGGTTCAGCCTGTGGCTGCGAGGCAAGCCGACGGTCGCGGACTCCATGCTGGCGGCGATTCTGTTCACGCTCGAGGTGTTCGCGTTCGCGGCGTCCGACGACCGGCCGCCGTGGGTGCAGTTGTTCATGGGTTTTCTGGTGTGCGTGCCGATCGTGTGGCGCCGCCGCTATCCGCGTGCGGCTGTCGGCGCCATCCTGCTGGTCTCCATCACCGTCACCTTCGTCAGTTATTCGCTCGGTGACGTCGACGCCGAGCATCCCGCCCTCCTCGCACTCGCCGTCGCCCTCTACACCCTAGTTGCGTATGTCGACCGGCAGACGGCGGCCGTCTACGCGGTCGGGTTGGTCGTCGACTCCGCTCTCTCCATCTGGTTGCTCGACCAGCGGGTAATCGAAATCGGTCTGTATTCCGCGTTGATCTACGCGCTGTCCTGGATCACCGCGGAATTCCTGGGTGCCCGCCGGGCCTACGACGAGGAAGTGGCGGCGCGGCTGGCGGTCGCCGACTACGACCGCGACCGCCGTGCCGAGGACGCGGTGGCCGCGGAGCGCACGCGCATCGCCCGGGAATTGCACGATGTGGTGGCACATGCCGTGAGTGTGATGATCGTTCAGGCGGATGGTGCGTCGTATGCGATGACGAAAAATCCGGCGGTGGCGAAACAGGCGCTGACCAACATTGCGAGCACCGGGCGGGAGGCGCTTGCGGAACTGCGGCGCACGGTGTCGCTGCTGCGGACCGAACCCGCCGTCGATGACATGCCCCAGCACGGGACCGCTGGTCTCGCCCGGGTGGTCGACATGATGCGCAGCGCTGGTTTGCCGGTCGAACTCGAACTGACCGGGGAGCTGGACGACATCAGCCCTGCCGTCAGCCTGGGCATTCACCGGTTGGTGCAGGAGTCGTTGACCAATGTGTTGCGCCACGCGGGGGAGCGTCCCCGGGCCAAGGTCAGGGTTCGCCGCCGTGAAGTCGACGTGCTCGTCGAGATCACCGACAACGGCAACGCAACCGAAAAATTCACACTCGGTTCGGGCAACGGGTTGCTCGGCATGCGGGAACGCGTGGCCGTGCTGCACGGCACCCTCGAGGCGGGTCGGCAGACCGACGGAAGCTGGCGGGTGACCGCGGAGTTACCGCTGCAGCTCGAGGACTGAACCCGGCGAATCAGTTAGCCCTTGACCTAAGTGTTCTGTCGGTGATACTTTGCCTTATGGCTCAGTATTCGGAGCAGTTGGACGGCATCTTCCAGGCACTCGCCGACCCCACCCGCAGGGCAGTGTTGACCCGACTCGGCGAAGGGCCGGCGAGTGTCGGCGAATTGGCGAAACCGTTCGACATGGCATTGCCATCATTCATGAAGCACATCCGTTCCCTCGAGGACAGTGGGTGGATCCAGACCCGTAAGCAAGGTCGCGTTCGCACCTGCGTGCTGGAGGAGGAGTCGATGATCACCGCTCAGGCGTGGCTGGCGGAACAGCGCGCCCTGTGGGAGGGCCGCACCGACCGGCTCGCGCAGTTCATCACTACTCGAGAAAAGGACAATCGGAATGAATCCGTCACTGATAGATGAGCTCGACCTGACGATATCGCGCGTCATCGAGGCGCCGAGGTCGGCTGTCTGGAATGCCTGGACCGACCCCGCCAGCTTCGAGCAATGGTGGGTGCCGGCTCCCGCCAAGTGTCGCGTCCTGGAGATGGACCTTCGCCCCGGCGGGGCGTTCACCACCCAGATCAGCGAGGACGGCGGTGAATTCGCGCCCCACATCAACGGATGCTTCCTCGCGGTCGACCATCTCGAGCGGATCGTCTTCACCAACTCCCTCGTCGGTGGATGGCGACCCGCAGAAAACCCGTTCATGAGCGCGATCATCACCCTCGCCGACCATCCGCAGGGCACCGAATACGTGGCCCATGTGATGCACAAGAACAATGCCGACCGGAACATGCACGAGGAAATGGGTTTCGCCGACGGGTGGGGCACCGTTATCGCGCAGCTGGCCGCACTGGTCGAGCGGTAGGGGAGCGCCCGGCGGGCGCATCGAACCGGCCGCCGTGGTGGAAGTGGCGCCGATGTCGATCAGTGCCCACACTGGAAGAGGTACCCCACCCGAGGACGTTGGGTGGGGCGAACCGTCAGGAGACCGCTATGGCCAACGAGAGACCGTTCGGATTCGATCCCGACGACCTCGACCGCGTGATTCGAGAAGCGAGTGAGGAGCTGCGCGGCTTCAAGGACAAGATTGTTCACTTCGTCGAGGCCGACGCCCAAATTCCCTGGACAGGCCTGTTCGCCGACATTGCCGCCAGAACGAAGCGTCCGGATCCCCGACCGGAAACGACCGGCGACACCGGCGACGGCGTGTGGGCAATCTACAGCGTCGACGACGGCGGCGTCGCCCGCGTCGAGGAGGTGTACGCCACCGAACTCGACGCCCTCCGTGCCCACAAGCACAACACCGATCCGCGGCGATCGGTGCGCTTCCTGCCCTACGGCGTCACCGTCAGCGTCCTCGATCAGCCGAAGGAGGATCAGCCGAAGGAACCGCCGACACCGGCAGCTGAGTAACCGGACGCGTCTTCGTGGAGGTCTCGGTGGCCGCCTGCTCCTGGTGCGGGCAGGCCCATCGATACCCGCTGCTGTTCCTTCCACTGCAGAATCGGCTGCGGCGCAACTGTATCGGCATGCACGATCCCGGACGCCGGAGTTCGTGTGGGTTCGCTCTCCCGTAGCCAGGTCGGATCTGATCGTCGCCGAAGGATTGTCGACGCCGATGTCGTTCGATGGCAACGCAATTCACCGTGCATCGGCTCGTATCGCTACCTTGGTGTCGGAATCGCGCAGACGCATGGACGCGCGGACGGAGGAGACCAGACTGGCCGTATGAACGCTGGTCGCCGACTGACCTATGGCGCTGTGGCCGGCGATGATGCCAGCGCCTGGAAACTAGATCTAGCTCGCTCGCAATGTCAGCCCGATTCCGTCGGCGTTGACCAGTCGCAGCGAGTCCGAATGGATGCTGTAACCGGTCTCGCCGGTCAACGCCGCGAGTACGGCACGTTCGACCTCCGACACGTCCGGGGGGCACGCCATCCGGGTGGTCGCCCAGGGCCCGAACGCGATCGAACTCCGTCGCACGTCTGCGGTCCCGGTCATCCGGTTGCAGCCGGTGAAACCGGACGCGGAACCGTCGCCAGCGATCAGCAACTGCGGTGCCGTTCGCTCCAGCGCCGCTGTCGTCGTAACCGCGTCCGGGCTGATCAGTGCGGTGACCGTCCACGTGGTCCCGACGACGGGCCGATCCGGCCGGACGACCTTCTCGTCCGTCAAAGTTACCGACCCCGTGGGCGTGGTAAGGGTGAGCGTGTCGCCGCCGAGGGTCCAGCTCGGCTGCGCGTCCAGTAGGGCCGCCACCCAAGCGTCTGCGCCGGCGGCATCTCCCGGACACGCCATCAGGGTCATCGCGAGCGGACCTGCCTCCACCTTCCCGCCGGACAGGTCGACGTCGGCGCTGCCTTGATTGCATCCGGCGTCGACGGAGAGGCGTCCGGGGTCGGTGAAGTCCAGCACGAGCGGACCACCGCCGGGAATGGGATCGCCCTCGACGGTGGTGGAGACGAAGGTGCGGCCCACCGGGTCCGGGGCCGCGGTTGGCGCGTCTCCGCCGCAGGAAGTGAGCGAGGCGAACGTCAGGAGGCCGAGAACGATGGCGGTGGCGCGCATTCCTCGAGGTTAGACACATCGTCCGCATGTGGTAACAGCATGGGGTGACGCTCGTGCACGGAATCCCCACGGCCGCTGTGCACTCCTGCCGGACGGCCGATGCGCCCGACTGATGGGTTGGGGTATTCGCTGGTGTACGAGTGCGAGCGCGGGTCGGTAACGTACTTCTCGTGATCGGATCGCCTATCACGTCCGGTGCCGGAAATCGTCGCGCCGCTCATCGGTGTGTGGTGACGGTGACACCACCATGAAGGCCGCGGCACCGTCGGGCCGGCAGCAAGGGGCGGCCGACTGCGTCATCGAAATGCGCGGATTGTCGAAGTGCTTCGGTGAGCTCGTCGCCGTCGACTCGCTCGACCTCGATGTCCATCGGGGCGAGGTCTTCGGTTATCTCGGCCCCAACGGGTCGGGGAAGAGCACGACGATCCGCATGCTGTTCGACTTCATCCGTCCGTCCGACGGAACCTACACCGTGCTCGGCGGCAGCGGCGCCGACCCGGCGATTCGTCGTCGGCTCGGCTACATCCCCGGCGAGCTCCGATTCGATCCCAAATACACGACGGCAGACCTGATCGCGTTCTACGGCCGGCTACGCGGGGGCGTCGACATGCCCTATGTTCATGAGCTCCTCGAACGTTTCGACCTCGATCCCATGCGGCCGATCGGGCAGCTCTCCACGGGCAACCGCCGGAAGACCGCAATCGTGCAGGCCTTCATGCATCGGCCGGAACTGTTGATTCTTGACGAACCCACGGCCGGTCTCGACCCACTACTGCAACACGAATTCCACCAACTGATCGGTGACGTGAAAGGCGGCGGCACCACCGTGTTCCTGTCCTCACACGTCCTACCCGAGGTGGAAGCGCTCGCTGACCGCGTCGCAATCTTGAATAAGGGCGCGCTCGTCACCGTCGCCGCAATCGACGAACTCCAGCGCCAAGCGCGCCAGCACATCGACCTCTACCTTGCCTGTGAAGCAAATGCCGAGCCGTTCGAGAAACTCCCGGGAGTCCTGAGCGCCACGTCGTCCGGAGCGGTGATCGCGCTCGTCATCGAAGGCAATGTCGCCGACGTCCTGAAGCACGCCGCGACGCTGCCGGTACGGAGAATCGTCACGCACGAAACCGACCTCGAGGACGTGTTCCTCAACCTGTATCGGGATCAGCCGTGAGGATCTTCGGGCGATTCCTCGAGGACCGGCGCCGATCAACGGTGTGGTGGTCGGGTGGAGTGGCCGCCTACGTGGCGGTCAACAATGCGTTCTACCCGACGATCAAGAACACGGCCGGCATCGAGAACCTCGTCAAGAACCTTCCGGACACCTTCAAGACACTGATCGGCTCGAGCGACCAGATCCTCATCACTTCCCCGGCGGGGTACCTACAGGGACGTGTGTTCGGCCTCATCCTGCCCGTCCTGCTGTTGGTCTTCGCCGTGGGAGCCGGCGCATACGCGATCGGTGGGAGCGAGGAGGACGGCACCCTCGAACTACTCCTGTCCAACCCGGTGACCCGCGGACGTGTCCTGATCGAACGATTTTTCGCCGTCGTCGCGCTCTCGACCAGTCTCGGGATCATTACCGCTGCAAGCCTTCTCGCGTTCTCCCCGCCGTTCGGTCTGCTCGAGGGTGTATCGATTCCCGGACTCGTCGCGGCGGTGTTCGCGGCGACTGCTTTCGGCCTCATGCATGGTGCGATCGCGTTTGCTGCCGGCGCCTGGACGGGTCATCGGTCGGTGGCGATCGCCACGGCCACGACCGTGGCCGTCGTGGGCAATCTTCTCAACGCCGTCGCGGCGGCGAGCGCGAGTTTGCACATCTTGCGCTTCGCTTCGCCTTGGCATTGGTACGGGGGCCGCAACATGCTTGCGCAGGGGATCGCGCTCGAGCCCTTCCTCGTTCCGATTGCCGTTTCCGTACTCTGCGCGGCAGTGGGTTGGTGGAGCTTTCGACGTCGAGATCTGCACTGACCACGGGGGTGATGCGAAACGAACATCATGGCCTAGGGGAACCAGGCGATAAGAGAGTCGGGTGCCGCCCACCGCCAGGCGCTTTGGCCTTTCCTACCCGGTTTCGAGAGTCACCTCGAAGGGTAATTGCGATGTATGGGTGCACCAGAAAGGGTCGACGGCCGGACCGCACCGGCCAGGCCTGACCGCGCAGGCACTCGCTCTCGCGGCACTACCACCGGCAGAGGCAGCCAGACGTCGGCGGCTCAGCCTGGCGCAGTGGCCCGTCCATCCAGGACAGCGCCTTCCGAAGCAGCATCGGGGCGGCTGCCACGAAGGCGCCCGCTTCCCCCCAGGCAACCGGCTGCCAAGACCGCGACCGTTTCCCGTGGCAGCGTCCCACGGAAGAAAATTTCGGCGTCACGCCCGACACGAACCGATGCCACCGCACCGTCCGCGGGCGCGCCCCGTCGGTCACATCCAGACAGCACCGCCTCCACCAAACGTGCGCGGGAACAGACCGGCATCGCGAAGCCGACGGCTCGGAAGCACCCCCGAAACACCGGGGCCCACGCACAAGCCCATTCCCGGTCCACCACGTCGGCCCATATCCGACCGCTCGACACGGCCTCGCGAGGGACGGAACACGGCCCGCTCTCCGATGCAGTCATCGAGTGGCTGAAGAACACAGTTCACAGGCTCCTGGACTCGGCGCGGGACCGCAGCGACACACTGACACAAAAGATTCAGCAGAGACTCCGAAAATTTATGGATGCTCTCGTCGACCCCGCCGCACATGGCAACGCGGGCCTCCTGGCCGGACTCGAAGCACTTCGCGCCGTCCTGACGGGTAAAAGTCCGGTGTGGGCGGCGACCAAGGCGCTGGTGTCCCGACTGAGCGGCAAGACCAAGATCATCATTGTTCTTCTTCTCATTCTCGGACTCCTGCTCGGGCCGGTGCTGCTCGTAGTCCTCCTCCTGGCTCTCGTTGTCGCGGCGGTGGTTGCGGCAGTGCGGGCCGCTGCCAAGTGACATCGCTGACCATCGATTGGGGAATGTTGCGGCCTTGCACGAGACGGTCATCGAGAAGAAGCCAAGGTCATGATCAAGGGTGTGCCCGAGTCCGCGGGTGAAAACACTCACCGGCGGACGAAAAACAAAGTGCGTCAACTTATTTCACACGTCAACTCGGCGCGACACGTGCTGTCCACCCGATGTGGACGCCGGACAGGACGCGGTCGGCGGGGGAGACGGACTCAACATCGCCGCCGAAACTGTCGTCAACGGAGTTCAGTGACGCTTGCGGCGGGGTGCGGGTTCGCGTTCGGTTTCCGATCCGCCGAGCACCTCACCGAGCGACTCTCCGACGGCCTCGAGCGCGCCCTTGGTCTTCGCCTTCGCACTGCCGCTGCCCTTCACATCGGAGACGAGGTCGGCCAGGCCTTCGGGTTCGCTGCCGATCTCGAGTCGGTTCACCGCCTCGGCGAAGCGCAGGTAGGTGTCGACGCTGGCGACCACGACGCGTGTATCGATGGTGAGCAATTCGATTCCGACCAGCGAGACTCGCACGTAGGCGTCGATGACCAGGCCCTTGTCGAGGATGGTGTCGACGACGTCGGCGAGGCTGCTCGAACTGGGGCCCCCTCCCGCTGTGGTCATCACTACGTCCTTCCCGGTCGCCTATCGGAGGTCTACTCAGCACCCCGTCTGCGGGGCCGCCGTCGCACCGGTCGATCCTCGGCCTGCTCGACCGGCTCGTCTCCCTCATCGCCATCGTCGCGGTCGTCCGGTGATGGGGCCGCCTTCGGCCGCTTCCTGCGCCCAAGAGCGCCCAGCGCGCCGAGCGCGCCGAGCGCGTCGCCGGTGACGTTTCGCACCGTGCCCACGGTATCGCCGGTGACGTTTCCCACCGTGCCCACGGCGTCGCCGGTGACGTTTCCCACCGTGCCCACGGCGTCGCAGGTGACGTCTCCGGCCATGTCCGCGGTGTCCTCGACCAGCTCTTCGGCTGTCTCGAGGACCGCATCGTCTCCGGAGAGGAGCCGATTGTTCAAGGCGTCGATTCGGGCGGTCGTCGCGGTCATGGCCGCCACTTTCACGGCGTCGAGAAGTTGGCCACGCACCGATTCACTGAGCTCGGCGAACTCGGGCGAGGACCGGAGTAATTTGGCGGCCCGGTCAACCATTTCCTGGGGTCCCCCGGCGAGGCGGCCGGCCCCCGCAGCCGCGAGCAGAATTCCCAGTTTCTTCCGGTGACCTCGGCCCAACCAATAGCCCACCAGCACCGCTGCTGCGACCTGCACACGGGTCATCATCGTCGACTCCCTTCACCCGGATCGCCCATCTTTGGTCGGGGCCGGGCGACTCGGAGGTGGCCGCCCGGCGTACCCGAAGTCAGGCCCTGCCGCGGCGAACCACCCTCAACCCGGCTACCCGCAACGGACATCCTTCAAGCGGTCGAAAGGGGTGATTGAGTTCCCCCGGCATATCCGGGCGCGCACCGGCACAACCCCGACACGCCCACCAGAGACACCTCCAAGTGGGCGCGTTCTCACCGGGGTCAGCGGGCGAAGCGCTGATCGATCGGAGGCAGAACGGTGGGTCCGAAATTGTTCACGATCGGCATCATCGCCTTGAACCAGGTACGGGCCGGTTCGGTGCCACCGAACAGATTGCCGTCACCGCACGAGCGCAACGGGCTGGTGCAGATCTGGCCGGGGGTGGGCGAGTCCCCGAACACGTAGACGCTGCCGGCCAGGTTGTTGGTGTACCCGAGAAACGCCGACGACATGTGAGACTCGGTGGTTCCAGTCTTGCCGGACATCGGCAGCTTCCAGCCGGCGCCGGCAGCTGCCGCCGATGCTGTGCCCCCGGGCAGGTCGTCCTTGCTGAGCGCGTTGGACAGGGTGTCGGCCAGGCCGGGGTCGATGACCTGCTCGCACGCCTGTTGGGTGAGCGGGACCGGCCGCCCCTGCCGGTCGACGATGGAATCGATCGGGGTCGGTGGGCACCACTTGCCGTGCGAGGCCAATGTCGCGGCAACATTCGACAGCTCGAGCGGATTGATCCACATCGGGCCCAGGGTGAAGGATCCCAGGTTTTGATCCTTGACCATGTCGGCCAGGCTCTTGTCCCCGAACCCGGAGGTGCCCGGTTCGGTGTAGGAGCGCATGCCCAGGCGCACCGCCATGTCCACCGTCGCATCCACCCCGGTGGTTTGGATCAGCTTCACGAAGGCGGTGTTCGGGGACTGGGCGAGGGCGTCGGTGACCGACAGTGCCCGCGGATACGGGGCGGCGTTCTGCACGCAGTAGGTCGCTGCCGGGCATCCGGGGGCACCGCCGTCGCCCATCCCACGAGCATCGAATCGGCCGGGCACATCCAGGATCGTGTTCAGCCGCAACCCTTTCTCCATCGCGGCGGCGGTGGTGAAGACCTTGAACACCGACCCGGCACCGTGCCCGGACAGCGAATAGGGCAACTCCTGCACAGTCTCGGCCGCGGCCGCGTCGAGACCGTAGTTGCGGCTACCCGCCATCGCGAGGACCCGGTGCTGGTCCTGCCCGGGCTGCACGACGTTCATCACGCTCGCAACATCCGGAAGTCTCGCATCGGCGTAGGACGACACCGCCGACTTCACCGATTGCTGCACGGCCGGATCCAAGGTGGTGCGGATCAGGAAGCCGCCCTTGTCGAGCTGCTCCCGGGACAGGCCGGCGTTCTGGAGGTACTGCAACGCGTAATCGCAGAAGAATCCGCGGTCGCCGGCGGCGATGCACCCACGGGGCAGATTGTTCGGCTTCGGCAGCACCACGAGCGGGGTGTCCTTCAGGGCGCGGATCTCGTCAGCCCGATCCGGTACGTTCACGATCAGGGTGTCCAGCACGACATTGCGGCGTTCGATGACCCCGTCCGGGTTGGTGTAGGGGTTGAGCGCCGAACTGGACTGGACCATGCCCGCGAGCATCGCCGACTGCGCCAGATTCAGGTCCTTGGCGTCGATGCCGAAGTACGTGCGGGCGGCGTCCTGCACCCCGAAGGAGCCGTTGCCGAACGGCACCAGGTTCAAATATCGGGTGAGAATTTCCTCCTTGGAGAGTTCCTGATCGAGGGTCAGGGCCATCCGAATCTCCCGGATCTTGCGGACCGGAGTGGTCTCGATTGCCGCGCGGCGTTCGGCGTCGGTCTGGGCGACGACGTGCAGCAGGTAGTTCTTCACGTATTGCTGATTGATGGTCGAGGCACCCTGCTCGATCTGGCCGCTCGAGGCGTTGGTGAAGAACGCACGCATCGTGCCCTGCCAATCCACGCCCTGATGCTGGCCGAACCGTTTGTCTTCGATGGAGAGGATCGCCAGTTTCATGTCGTTGGAGATCTGGTCGCTGGGCACTTCGAAGCGGCGTTGATCGTAGAGCCAGGCGATGGGGTTGCCGGCGATGTCTGTCATCGTGGTCACCGCGGGCACCACCCCGTCGGCCAGTTCCGCCGAGCTGTTTCCGACGCTGTCGGCTGCCCGGTTGGACAGGTAGCCGACGCTGGCGGCGGCCGGAAACAGGATGCCGGATAGCAGCACCCCTGCAGCCGCGGTGGCGCCGGCGAGTTTGGCAATAGTCTTCGAATCCAATACGGCACCTCATTCGGACGGTGCACCGGAACGCGAATCAACCGGTGCAAGAACGATTATCGGGCCAAGGGCAGAGTACGGGCGGGAATGACACACCTGCGACGCGGACAATGCTGTCAGAGCCAGTTGCGGATGCACCTCATCCGCCGGCAGGTCTGTGTCCGTCGTTCCGGCTTCGAACGCGCCGGGCGCGAGGGTTTCGGTGACGACGAGCAGCGCCGAACGCCGCCGCGAGAATTGCCGATCACCACGCACAGGGCTCAAGGTAACACCGCGGGTTGGGCGGGGTGGGGCATCGGACACTCCCGAACGTGTTCGGCGTGCTCACAGACAGTGAGGCCCGCCGGGATGGGTCGCCGAAGACGGCGATGTCGAGGACGTCGGAGTTCGGTGGAGGAGCTATTCCGTCCCGCCGATCACGTCCAGCACGTCGCGGAGCGCGGAGACGGAGTGGGCGGGGAGGAAGGCATCGCAGAACGGCAGCGCGGCCGCCATCGATCCGGCGAGGGGCCGGAAGTCGGGGTCACCGGCGCGGGGGTTGAGCCACACCAGTCGGTGGGCGCGGCGACGGACCCTGGTGAGGGCATGCGCCAGGCGCTTCGGGTCGTCGCTGTCCCAACCGTCGGACGCGATGATCACGACTGCCCCGCGCAGCGCGTTGCCGTGCGGGGACGCCAGCAGTTCGCTCACGCTGCCCGCGATGTGGGTGCCACCGAATCTGTCGACCACCTTGTCGTTCGCCTTGCGGACCGCGGTCTCGGCGCTGCGGTGGGCGAGGACCGGGGTCAGCCGCGTCAGCGACGTGGAGAACGCGAACACCTCCGGCCTGCCCGCGGTCTGCCGTTGCACCGCCGCGCGCATGAGATGGAGATAGATCGCAGCGTACGGCTGCATCGACCGGCTCACGTCGCACAGCATCACGATGCGCCGCGGACGGCGCCGGGCACGGCTCCGCGCGAGAACCACCGGCTCCCAGCCCGTGGCTCTCGACAGGTTCATGGTGGCGCGCAGGTCGATACGCCGGCCGCGGCGATGCACTTCGCGACGCCGGGTGCGGCGGGACGGCCACGCGGCGGTGGCCTGTTCCAGCCAGGATCCGAGGAGTCGGAGGTCGCCGGCGTCGAATCGGGCGAAGGGCTCGTCGGCGCGGGCCACGAGCCTGCTGGGCAGGGTGTCCGGCACGGCGGTGAGCGCGTCGCGAAGGTCGTCCTCACCGTCGTCGCCGCCGGTCATCATCGGTCGTGTCATCCACGGCACGCCCTCGACGTCCTGCGCCTCACCGGGCCGGTCGCGACCGTCGCGGACACCGGCGAGGGCAGGCTCCCATCCCGCAGCGGATCGCCGCGCATGCGGGTCCACGGACAGCACGGCGTCCTCGAAGACCGCGGAGAACACCGCGTCGAACGGCGTGAGGTCGTCGACGCGGTTGACGAGCGTCAGACGCGCCGACCAGTACAGCCGCGACCGCGAACTCGGCGGCGACAGGTGCAGCGCCTGCACGAACACGGCGGGGCCACTCGCCGAGACGACCACACCACGGGAGCGCAATCGGGCGACGAGTGCCACCGCGAACGCCGCGAGGTCGACGCCCCGCAGGACGCCCGACGCGCTCATCGCCTGCGGCGGCCCACCACGAGCACGACCACGATTCCCGCGAGGACGGCGGCGAGAATTGGCGCGTACCGCTTCCACGCCCCCGCCCCGGACAGCGCGAGGAGGTCCAGCGGAGCCGGTTCCGCGGCAGGCGGGGCAACGGAAAGGTTCGTGGTGCCGCCCGCCTCGGGCTCGGCCGTGGGCTCCTCGCCAACGCCTCCGGCGAGCTTCGCTTCCAGCGACTCCGCGAACTGACCCATGAGTTTCTCCGACACCTGCTGAATCATCCCGCTGCCGAACTGCGCAAGTTTGCCGACGATCTTCATGTCGGTGTCCACGGTGACGCGGGTGCCGGCGCCGGTCTCGTGCAACTGCGCGATGATCGTCGCGGACGCGTTACCGGATCCGCGCGAGTCCCGACCGCGGGCGTCGATCACGGCGCGATGCTCCTGCGGGTCACGCTGCACGAACGTCGCCTTGCCCTTGAATTCACTCGTCACCGGGCCGACCTTGACCTTCACCTTCCCCAGGTAGTCGTCGCCTTCCCGCCCGGTCATCTGTGCCCCGGGCAGCAGCGGGGCAACCTCCTCGAGGTCGCTGAGTACCTCCCATGCTTGCTCGATCGGTGCATTGACGGTGAACTCGTTGGCAATCTTCATGGCAGTTGCCTTTTCATCCGGTGGCCAGGACGTGCGCATAGTCGGTGAATGCGTCTTGAACTATTGTGCGGTCGTCAGGGGTCTTCGCGAGGGCACTCAAGCTTTGAATTGCGTCGTCGCGAACCAGATCCGCCACACCCAGGGCCGCGAGTGCGGACACCCAATCGATCGTCTCGGCGATTCCGGGCGGCTTGTCGAGATCGAGTTCGCGGGCCCGGCCGACGAAGCGGGTGGCGTGCTCGATGAGGGGCGCCGTCGCCGCGGGGACCGTGCGGCGCACGATGGCGGCCGCCCGGGCCGGCTCCGGATAGTCGATCCAGTGGTAGAGGCACCGCCTGCGCAGCGCGTCGTGGAGGTCGCGACTCCGGTTGGATGTCAGCACGACGACGGGGTGCTGATCGGCCGTGAACGTTCCCAGTTCGGGTACGGTGACCGACGCCTCGCCCAGAAATTCGAGGAGGAGTGCCTCGAACTCGTCGTCGGCCCGGTCTATTTCGTCGATCAGCAGGACGGGCGGGGTCGGTCCCCGATATCTCACGCAATGGAGGATCGGACGCTCCAGCAGGAATTCCTCGGTGAACAGATCGTCCTCGGTCAGGCCGTCACCCCGCGATTCGGCCAGCCGGATGGTGAGCAACTGCCGCTGATAGTTCCAGTCGTAGAGGGCCTCGTTCGCGGTGAGGCCCTCGTAGCACTGCAAGCGGATCAGCGGGGCGCCGAGGACGGCCGCGAGAGCCTTCGCGGCGGTGGTCTTACCGACTCCGGGTTCGCCTTCGAGCAGGAGCGGACGGCTGAGCGCCGCCGCGAGATACAGAGCGGATGCGGTTCCGAAGTCGAGGAGGTAGTCCTCGGCATCGAAGCGCCGGATCACGTCCGCCACATCCGCGAACGGTGTCGTCATCCCGCTTCCGTCCCCTGCGCGAACGACGCCCGGCAACCCGGCCCGCAGAACCAGAAGTCGTCACCGCCGCGCCGCAGGTGGACAGTATCCGGCCGGACCGAGACGCGCATCCCGCACACCGGATCGACCGCTTCCGTCACCGCCGCCCGCGGAGGCGTATCGTCCTCGGGCGCACGTAGTCCCGCGGTGCGCAGTTCATGCACCAGTTCCGCGGCGATCGACACCGCGATCTCCGCCGACGTCCTCGCCCCGATGTTCAGACCGACCGGGGTATGCACCCTTGCCTGCTCGGATTCGGTGAGACCCAGGGCGTCGAGGATGGCGCCGCCCCGGGTGCGGCTGGCGACGAGCCCGACGTATCCGACCCCGGCGTCGAGCGCCGCGCGGATGACGTCCGCCTCGGGGCCACCGTGACCGGCCAGCACCACGGCCGTCGTGCCCGTGAACTGTTCGAGACCGGCGTCGTCGTGCTCGACGGAGAACTCCAGCAATTCCGAAATGTGCGTCAACGCCTGCGCGATCGGCGTGGTGCCGTAGATCCGCACCACCGGCGGCGGCAGTTGCGGCTCCAGGAAGATCTCCATGGCGCCACCGGACAGGCACGGATTCACCACGACGGACGCGCCCGGCATCTCGGGGAACTGCACGGCCCCATCGGGCAGGACCCGCAGCAACACGCTCTCGTTGGTTTTCAACACACCCAGGGCGGCCGTGCGCACCGAGTTCTGCGCGCACTGACCGCCGACGAAACCCTCGATGGTCCCGTCCTGCAAGAGAATCGCCTCGTCACCGGTATGGCTGGACGTGGGTGGCTGCGCTCGCACCACGGTCGCATGGACGAACGGCCTGCGATCGCGCACCAATTGCGCCGCACGCTCTTTCAGATCCATCGGGCCTCCTGCCGAGAGAGCCGGGCAATGTTCAGATCGGTGGTGTCGCGCGGCCCTGCATGGCCTCCCACACCCGGGACGGGGTGAGCGGCATGTCGGCGTGCCGCACACCGAACGGGGCGAGCGCATCGACGACGGCGTTCACCACGGCCGGCGGCGACCCGACCGTCGCGGACTCGCCGATGCCCTTGGCGCCGATCGGGTGGTGGGGTGACGGGGTGACGGTGAAGCCGGTCTCCAGCTTCGGCACCTCCAGCGACGTGGGGATCAGGTAGTCCATCAGCGATCCGCCGAGGCAGTTGCCGTCCTCGTCGAATTCGATGATCTCCATCAACGCCATCCCGATGCCGTCGACGATGCCGCCGTGCACCTGGCCCTCGATGATCATCGGGTTGATGCGGGTGCCGCAGTCGTCGACGGCGAGGAAACGCCGCACCTTCACCACCGCGGTGCCGGGATCGATGTCGACGACGCAGAAGTACGCGCCGTAGGGGTACGTCAGATTCTCCGGGTTGTAGCAGATCTGCGCGTCGAGTCCGCCCTCGATGCCCTCCGGCAGATCACCGGCGCCGTGTGCCCGCATCGCGATGTCCTGGATGGTCACCTTCGCTGAGGGATCACCCTTCACATGGAATTCGCCTTTCTCCCATTCCAGATCCGAGACCGAGGCCTCGAGCATCCCGGACGCGATGATTTTCGCCTTGTCCCGTACCTTGCGGGCCACCAGCGCCGCGGCCGCGCCCGACACCGGCGTGGACCGGCTGCCGTACGTGCCGAGCCCGAACGGTGTGTTGTCGGTGTCGCCGTGCACGACGTCGATGTCGTCCGGTGGGATGCCGAGTTCCTCCGCGACGATTTGGGCGAACGTCGTCTCGTGTCCCTGCCCCTGGGTCTGCACCGACAATCGGAGGACGGCTTTCCCGGTGGGGTGGACGCGCAGTTCGCACCCGTCGGCCATGCCCAGGCCGAGAATGTCCATGTCCTTCCGCGGTCCGGCGCCGACGGCTTCGGTGAAGAACGCCATGCCGATACCCATCAGCTCACCGCGTTCGCGGCGTTCCTTCTGTTCGTCCCGCAACTGCTGGTAGCCGATCAGGTCCATGGCTTTGCGGAGGGTGGTCTCGTAGTCGCCGGAGTCGTACACCCAGCCGGTCTTGCTGGTGTAGGGGAACTGGTCGGGACGCAGCAGGTTCTTCAGCCGAAGCTCCGCCGGATCCATCTTCAGGTCGAACGCCAGGCAGTCGACGAGCCGCTCGACCAGATACACGGCCTCGGTGATGCGGAACGAGCACGCGTACGCCACCCCGCCGGGCGCCTTGTTCGTGTAGACCGCCGTCATCGCGCAGTGCGCGGCCTCGATGTCGTAGCTGCCGGTGAAGACGCCGAAGAAACCCGCCGGATACTTCACCGGGGCCGCCGTCCCGTTGAACGCACCGTGGTCGGCCAGCACTTTCGTGCGGATCGCGAGCATCTTGCCCTCTTTGGTCGCAGCGATCTCGCCGACCATGATGTAGTCGCGGGCGAACCCGGTGCTCATCAGGTTCTCGCTGCGGTCCTCCATCCACTTCACCGGTTTGCCGGTCACCAGCGACGCGACGATGGCGCACACGTATCCCGGGTAGATCGGGACCTTGTTGCCGAAGCCGCCGCCGATGTCCGGGGACACCACCCGAATTTTGTGCTCCGGGATCCCCGAGACCAGGGCGTAGACCGTCCGGTGCGCGTGCGGGGCCTGCGACGTGGAGTACAGCGTCAGCTTGCCGGACACCTTGTCGACGTCGGCGATCGCACCGCACGTCTCCATCGGCGCCGGATGCACCCTCGGGTAGACGATCTCCTGCTTGACCACCACGTCCGCCCTCGCGAACACGGCCTCGGTCGCGGCGGCGTCGCCTGTCTCCCAGTCGAAGCAGTGGTTGTCTGTTTTGCCGTCGAGATCGTCACGGATCACCGGTGCGTCGGGTGAGAGCGCCGTGCGGGCGTCGACGACAGGATCGAGCATGTCGTACTCGACGTCGATCAGCTCCAGCGCGTCCCGGGCCGAATAGCGGTCCTCAGCGATGACGAACGCGACCTCCTGACCTTGGAACCGCACCTTGTCGGTGGCGAGTACGGCCTGCACGTCGTTGGACAGGGTTGGCATCCACGCGAGGTTCTTCGCGGCGAGGTCGGCGCCTGTCACTACCGCGGTCACCTTCGGGTGTTCCTGTGCCGCAGAGGTATCGATGCTCACTATCCGTGCGTGCGCGACCGGCGACCGCAGGATCGCCAGGTGCAGCATGCCGGGGAGGGTGATGTCGTCGACGTAATTCCCGAGCCCCCGGATGAAGCGGGGATCCTCCTTGCGGAGCATGCGGCCGTGGCCACAGGGTTTCTTGTCGTTGTCGATGATTTCGGCGTCGCCCGACGGCGGACGCGATTCGACGGTGGTCATGACTTACTTCCCGTGGTCGCGTGTTCTTCGACTGTCATCGGTGCGCCCTCGGCGCCTCGCGTCTTGTCCTCCTGGACCTCCGCGTCGAAGTCGCCGGCCGGTTCCGGCTCGGCGGCTTCGCCCGCCCGATGGTCCGCCGCCCACTGGATCGAGCGCACGATCGTGGTGTATCCGGTGCAGCGGCAGATCTGCCCGGAGATCGCTTCCCGGATGGTGGCCTCGTCGGGGCTCTCCTCCCGGTCGAGCAGTGCCCGCGCCGTCATCATCATGCCGGGGGTGCAGAACCCGCACTGCAGTCCGTGGCACTGCATGAAGCCCTGCTGGATGGGATCGAGTTCGCCGTCGTGTTCGAGACCCTCGACCGTGCGGACGTCGTGCCCGCTCGCCATCGCGGCGAGCATCGTGCACGACTTCACCGGATCGCCGTCCACGGTGACGACACACGTACCGCAGTTGCTGGTGTCGCAGCCCCAGTGGGTCCCGGTCAGGCCGAGCTGGTCGCGGAGGAAATGGACCAGCAGCATGCGCGGTTCCACCTCGGCGCTCACTGCCTCGCCGTTGACGGTCATTTTCACCTGCATGGCTATGCCTCTTCTCCGGTCGGCTCGTGCTCCACGTCGCTGCGGAGCACCCGGTCGACCGCTGTGCGGAGTGTGCGGATCGTGAGTTCGGATGCGAGATGGCGCTTGTAGTCGACGGTGCCGCGGGCGTCTCCGACGGGCTCGCAGGCCTGTGCGGCCAACCGTCCGGCTTGGGCGAACGCCTCCTCTGAGGGTGGACGTCCGGTCAGGTAGTCGGCAATGTCCGAGAGCCCGGACGGATCCGGGTTCACGGCGGTCAGGCCGACGGCTGCCCGGGCTATCTCGCCGCCCTCCACCGTGACTGCGGCGCCGGCCGCGGCGATCGCCCAATCTCCGGTTCGCCGTGCAATCTTGGCGTACGCACTGGAACTGTGGCCGTGAACAGGTATCACGATCTCGATGAGCATTTCGTTGTGTGCGAGCGCCGTCTCGTACGGTCCGACGAGGAACTCGGACATCGGGATCTCGCGACGTCCGCCGGGTCCGCGCACCACGCACGTGGCGTCGAGTAGAGAGCAGATCGTGGTGAGATCTTCGGCCGGATCCGCCTGGCACAGCGATCCGCCGATGGTTCCGCGGTTGCGGACCACCGGGTCGGCGATCACCTTCTCCGCGTCGCGGAAGAGGGGGAACGCCGCCGCGAGTTCGTCCGATTCGAGTAGCCGGCGGTGCCGTGTCATCGCACCGATCCGCAGCCTCGACCGCTCGGTCGTGATGTAGCCGAGTTCGCCCTCGAGGTCGTTGATGTCGATGAGGTACTCGGGATTGGCGAGGCGAAGTTTCATCATGGGCAGCAGGCTGTGGCCGCCTGCGACGAGGCGGGCTTCGTCGCCCAGCCGGTCGAGCAGGGCGATGGCGTCCTCGACGCCGGTTGCACGCTCGTATTCGAAGGATCCTGGAACTTGCATTGTGACCTACCTCACAAACGTGGATCCTCTCAGCCTGCGCAAGAACCGGTGGTCCGTCAACCCCGGTAAACCGCCCTAGTCGACGCAGAAATCGACGGGTTCCTCGTGGTGGATCCGGCCGCTCGACTCCATTAGTGGGCGCCCCGTGCCACCCCACCGGCGGGCGATGATCTCGGCGGCGATGGACACGGCCGTCTCCTCGGGGGTCCGGGCGCCGATGTCCAGGCCGATGGGGCTCGACAGCCGGTCGAGTTCGGTGTCGGTCAGACCGGCCTCGCGGAGGCGTTCGCGCCGGTCCTGATCGGTTCGGCGTGATCCCATGGCACCGATGTAGGCGACGTCGGGGATGCGTAGTGCCGTCTCGAGGAGGGGAACGTCGAACTTGGGGTCGTGGGTGAGCACACAGATCACGGTCCGGCCGTCGATGGCCTGCGCCTCGGCCTGCGCAGCGAGATACCGGTGCGGCCAGTCCACCACCACCTCGTCGGCCGTCGGGAACCGCGCGTGCGTCGCGAACACCGGACGGGCGTCGCAGACCGTCACCCGGTATCCCATGAAGGCGCCCTGCCGGGCCACCGCGGCGGCGAAGTCGATGGCCCCGAATACGAGCATGCGCGGCCTCGGCGCGTAACTGGCGACGAACACCTCCATGCCCTCGCCGCGGCGCTGACCGTCGGTGCCGTACGTCAGCACCGTGCTGCCGCCCGCCGCGAGGAGACCCCGCGCGTCGTCGGTCACCGCGGAATCGGCTCGGTCGGAGCCGAGTGAACCGCTCACGTTCTCGGGCCGGACGACCAGACGTCGCCCCACCCGCGCGGCATCGGGATGCGCGACAACGGTGGCCACGGCGACCGGCTGGTGATTGTCGATGTCATAGGCGATCTCACCGAGCTCGGGAAAAGTGTTGCGCGACACCGGTTCGACGAAAATGTCGATGATTCCGCCACAGGTGAGACCCACCTCGAACGCGTTCTCGTCGCTGATCCCGTACCGCTGCAGCACCGGCGTGCCGGACGCCGTGACCTCGCATGCAAGTTCGTAGACCGCTCCCTCGACACACCCGCCGGACACCGAACCGGACGCAGTCCCATCGGGTGCCACGACCATCGACGCCCCCGGCGGTCGCGGAGCGGAGCGGAATGTGCGGACCACGGTTCCGACACCCGCCGTCCCGCCCGCGGTCCACACCGCCATCAGGTCGGCCAGCACCTCGCGCATCAGCACCCTTCCCACTCGAGTCCGGACGTGTGATAGACGCTCAGTACAGCCTATTCCGCCGAAGCGGGTTTGGTCCGGGAGAACGGATCTCACCCTCGCGGCCTGCGGTGCCTGCTGGGATGTTGCGGCAGTCCGAATTCCGGGCCAAGACCACAGGCGCCGCCTTTGTGGATCCGCAGCGCGGGGCGGGGCGGTGCTAGGTTGGCGCTGTGCCGATCACCGTGCTACTCGTGGACGACCAGGAATTGATGCGTATGGGCCTCAATATGGTGCTCGACGCGCAGGACGACATCGTGGTGGTCGGCGAGGCCGGCGACGGGGCGGCCGCGGTGGCGGCGGTCCGTAAACTCGAACCCGATGTGGTGCTGATGGATGTGCGGATGCCGGTGGTGGACGGGGTCAGTGCGACGGCGCAGATACTCGAATCCGGGGTCGCGAGCCGCGTACTCGTCATGACGACGTTCGACCTAGACGAGCACGCGATGGGGGCGTTGCGGGCGGGGGCCAGTGGCTTCCTGCTCAAGGACACCCCCTCGGAGGACCTGGTGTCGGCCATCCGCAGTGTGGCGGCCGGAGACGCTGTGGTGTCGCCGAAGGTGACGCGGCGACTGCTGGCCCGCTTCCTCGACGACGGCCCGGCTCCGCGCCGCGACCCGGCGGTACTGGACGTGCTGACCGAGCGGGAACGGGAAGTGCTGCAGCTGGTCGCCACCGGATTGTCGAACACGGAGATCGCGGAAAGTCTGTTCCTGTCCGAGTCGACGGTGAAGTCGCACATCGGCCGGATACTCACCAAATTAAATGTGCGGGACCGCGTGCAGGCGGTGGTCCTGGCCTACGAGACGGGCCTGGTGCGGCCCGGCTCGTAAGTTCGTCCGCCGCCGTGACGGTCAGGACGTGAACGTGCCGACGGTCGGGACCACCGTGCAGTTGACGTTGCCGGGATAGCTCACGGTGCCGAACATCGTGCCGAGCACCGTGCCCGCACCCGTGTCGACGATCTTCGACAGCAGCGGGGTGTTGATGATGGGCAGCCGGTCGTCGAGTTTCACGATCCCGCCCTGGAAGGTGTTGAGGTTGATCCAGGCAACGCTGAGATCGGACGACTGCGGTATCGCCACGTAGGCGGGAATTGCCTGGAACCGCAACTGGCCGGCGGTGATCGGGGGAAAGAGATTCGGTCCTGCCTGAGCGCTCGCCAGGGTGACGGTCGCCGGCTCGTCGGCGACACCGCATCCCAGGGTGGGGGACGGGTACATGAAATCCTGCGGAGTAGTGAGCCCGAGTTCGAGCACATCCTTCGGGACGAAGACGCTGGCGCCGAGGAGTTGGTTCACCGCGTTGCTCGCCACCGGCGACATCTCGGCGGCCAGCGTCTGCAGCTCCCCGATACCCCGAGCCGCGTCGGGAAGGGGCTGGGCCGAGGCGGGTGCGGCCGACAGCATGCAGGCGACAGCGGCCGGTGCCAAGACCATCGTGGCACGGCGGAACAGGGTGGACCGGAACATAGCGGCTCCTTGTTGTGCGCGGGATCGGAAGATCCCCATCCGAGAGAACTGCATCACGGCACAACTCTCAATGTCAACTTTAGGGTTAGATTGTGAGCGGTTCGAGATCTGTGCCGGGAGAAATCTGGCGTCCTCGAACGTTGAACGGACAGACGGCCAGAGTGTCGGTATCCGCCGTTCGAAAGGGGGCGTCATGTACGCCGCAGTGTTTCTGCTCTACGTGGTGGTGGAGATCGCCGCACTCATCTGGGTGGGCGGCACGATCGGTGCGCTCTGGACAGCCTGCCTCTTCCTCGGTGGGTCGCTCGTCGGGCTGATGCTGATGCGCTCGCAGTGGCGCCGGGTGATCCAGGGGCTGCGTGCAGCCGCAGGCGGCAAGGGGTCGCCGGGTGCGGCGGTCGCGGACGGCGCCCTCGTGGCGGTCGGTTCGGCGCTGATGGTGGTGCCCGGGCTCGTCACCTCACTTCTCGGGCTGCTTCTGCTGATCCCGCCCACCCGATGGCTGCTTCGGCCCGTCGTCGTGCTTGTTGCCGGCAAGCGCGCCGCCGCCGTCGCGGCCGGCGCCGAGGCCTTCGCGCGGGCCCCACGTCGAGGCAGCGGTGAAGTGATCGAAGGTGAGGTGGTGCACGACGTGTTCGACGGTGAGGTGGTCGATCCGCAACCTCGAACCCCGACCCGTGATCCACGCCTTCTGCCCTAGCAGGCACACTAGGTGCCCGTGACTACCCAACTGCTGGTCGGCGGCCGAATCTACAGTTCCTTTGCACCAGACGCCACGTCGATGGCAGTGACCGACGGAACCGTCGTGTGGGTCGGCGACGACCGCGCAGCCCGCGCACTGCACCCGGACGCCGAAGTCGTCGACCTGGACGGCGCGTTCGTCACTCCGGCGTTCGTCGACACCCACGTCCACGTGACCGCCCTGGGGCTGAACATCGTGGGCCTCGACCTCGTCGGTGTCGGCTCGCTGCGCGAGTGCCTCGACCGGTTGCAGTCCTTTGCTCGCACCCACGACGACGCCGTCATCTGGGGGCATGGCTGGGACGACTCGAACTGGCCGGAGGGCGCCGGCCCCACCACGGCGCAGCTGGACGAGGCCGCGCCGGGCCGCCCGGTGTACCTTTCGCGGATCGATGTTCACTCCGCGGTGTGCTCCACTGCGCTGCGGCAGCTGGTCCCCGATGTGAACGGAACCGCGGGCTGCTCCACGGACGGACCGCTGACCTTCGAGGCGCACCACGCCGCCCGCACGGTCGCCCGGTCCCTGCTGACGGAACGGCAGCGGGCAGTCGCCCGCGCCGCAGCGCTCGACGCCATTGCCGCCCGCGGAATCGTCGCGGTGCACGAGTGTGGCGGTCCGGACATCGCCGGACTGGACGACTTCCGCGAATTGTTGTCCACCTCCCACGCAGTGGAGGTGCGGGGTTACTGGGGGCAGGCAGTCTCCGACGTCGAGGAGGCCCGGAAGCTCCTGCAGGACACGGGCGCTCACGCACTCGGCGGCGACCTGTTCATCGATGGCTCCATCGGGTCGCACACCGCGTGGCTCCGCGAACCGTACGCCGATGCGCCCGGCACCACCGGGAAGAGCTACCTCACCGTCGACGAGATCGCGGCCCACCTCCGGGCCTGCACGATCGCCGGCATTCAGGCGGGCTTCCACGTGATCGGTGACGCCGCAGTCCGGGCCGCGGTCGATGCCCTCGCGCTGGTGGCCGACGAACTCGGCGGACCCGCCGTCGCCGCGGCCGGACACCGGCTCGAGCACGCCGAGATGATGAGCACCGAAGACGCGGCCCGCCTCGCGGCGTGGGGTGTGATCGCCAGCGTGCAGCCCGCGTTCGACGCCCTGTGGGGTGGGACGAACGGTCTCTACGCGCAGCGTCTCGGCCGCGACCGGGCCCTCACATTGAACCCGTTCTCCGCGGCCGCGTCCGCCGGAGTGTCGCTGGCGCTGAGTTCCGACGCTCCCGTGACCCCGGTCGAACCGTGGGCGATGGTCCGTGCGGCAGTCCAGCACCGGACACCGGGAAGCGGCATCTCGCCGCGTGCCGCGTTCTCCGCTGCCACTCGTGGCGCCTGGCGGGCCGGCGGGGTCCGGGACGGGCTGGCGGGCACCCTGAACCCGGGCGCCCCGGCGTCGTATGCGGTGTGGGATGCCGGTGAGCTGGTGGTCAGCGCACCCCAGGATTCCGTCCAGCGGTGGTCGACCGATCCGCGCTCCCGGGTGCCCGCCCTGCCGCGACTCGACGAAGACGCACCCACGCCGGTGCTGCTGCGTTCGGTGCACCGGGGGAGCGTCGTCCATGAGTGCTGACGGGGGAGCGTCGTCCACGAGTGCTGACGGCAATGCACCCCTTCGATTGATCGGCGCCCGCGGTCTGCTTGTGCGCTGCGTCGTCTCGGTGGCCGCCGGGTTTCTGATCTTCGCCGGGTTTCCTCCCCGGCCGCTGTGGTTCCTGGCACCGGTCGGTGTCGCACTGCTCGTCCTGGTTCTCACCGCCGCGGGCGGGCCGGCGCCGCGACTCCGCGCCGGCTTCGGCTACGGCTACCTGGCAGGTCTGGGCTTCCTGGTACCGCTGTTGCCGTGGATCGGCGTGTTCGTCGGCGCCCTGCCGTGGCTGGCGCTCGCGGCCGCCGAGGCGGTGTTCGTGGGCCTGTTCGGGGTGGTGGCCGTGCTCGTGTCCCGGTTGCGCTGGGCGCCCCTGTGGATCGCGGCCGGCTGGTCACTCACCGAATGGTTGCGTGCCAGCGTCCCGTTCGGCGGTTTCCCCTGGGGTCGGCTCGCTTTCGGGCAGTCGGAGGGATGGCTACTGCCGTTGGCGAGTCTCGGCGGCGCCCCACTGCTCAGCTTCGGGGTGGCCTTGACGGGCGCCGGACTGGCCTCCGCCGCCGTGACGGTGTGGGCTCGGGCGCACGGCGCGGCGGACTGGAAGCGACCTCTTGCCGGCGGTCTGGCCGCGGCTCTCGCTGCCACGGTGCTGTCGGTGGCGTTGGCGCCGGCGCTCGCCGACATGGGGTCGGGGGACCGGACGATTACCGTCGCGGCAATCCAGGGGAGCGTGCCCAAACTGGGTCTCGACTTCAACGACCAACGCAAACGGGTCCTCGACAATCACGTGCGGCGCACCCTCCAACTGGCCGACGAGGTGGCCGCCGGGGCGGCGCCGCAACCGGACGTCGTCGTCTGGCCGGAGAATGCGTCCGATATCGACCCGCTGCGTAACGCGGACGCGGCCGCGGACATCTCCCGCGCGTCCGACGCGATCGGCGCGCCGATCCTGGTGGGTGCGGTGCTGGTCAACGGCGACCGCACGACGACCAATTCGGTGATCGTCTGGGACGGCGACGAGGGACCGGGCGAACGACACGACAAACGCATCATCCAACCGTTCGGCGAGTACCTGCCCTACCGCGATTTCTTCCGGCACTTCTCCTCCTACGCCGACCGGGCCGGCAATTTCGTACCCGGCGACGGCGACGGCGTCGTCCACGCGAACGGTGTTCCCGTCGGGGTCGCCACCTGCTACGAAGTGGCGTTCGATCGAGCCTTCGAGGGGTCGGTGCGGGCCGGCGCGGAACTGCTCGCCGTTCCTACGAACAACGCCACCTTCGGCGATACCGAGATGACGTATCAGCAACTCGCCATGTCGAAGGTGCGGGCCGTCGAGCACGGACGGGCGGTGGTGGTCGCTGCCACCAGCGGTGTCAGTGCGATCATCGCGCCGGACGGCTCCACCGTGGAACAGACGTCACTGTTCGTGCCCGCCGCCCTGGTGTCGGAGGTGCCGCTGCGGACCCAGCTGACTCCGGCGAGTCGCCTCGGGCCTCTGCCGGAGGTCCTGCTTTGCCTCGCCGCCGCCGCCGCGGTCGTGGCCGCTCTGGTGCGACGACGACGATCCGCCCGCCCACTATCAGGCAAAATGCGCGCCGTTCCAGAATGTGGAATGGGTGAAACGCTTCGAACCGGATGCCCGATAGGGAACCCGAGGCGTACTCCTGAGTAAGGTTTGGAAAATTCCTAGGGTCGCTAGTCACTGTCGGGTGGTGACGGGGTGGTTCGTCCGCCCGCCGAGATGAGAAACAGGGGGTGGACGGGTGGTCGACGCTGTGCCGGTTCCGCCCCTGCCTCCGACAGGTGATCTCCCGGAGAATGCCTTCCCGCTTACTGCCGCGCAGCAGGGAATGTGGTTCGCCCAGCAGCTCGAACCCTCGGTGCCGGTCAACATCGCACAGTGTGTCGAACTGGTCGGGGAGCTCGATGCGCCCCTGCTGTCCGAGTCGATAATCACCGCCGGCCGCGAACTCGGGTCCGCGTTCCTGCGCCTGATCGAGGTCGACGGTGTCCCGTATCAGGTGGTCGATCCCACCCTCGAAGCCTCGGTCCGCTTCGTCGATTTGCTGCACGAACCCGACCCACGGGCCGCCGCCAAGGAGTGGATGCGGAAGGAGTACACCGCCCCGATCGACGTGTTCCGGGACCGGTTGGTGTTTTCCGCGCTGCTTCGAATCGCGCCCGACCGCCACTATTGGTACAGCCGGGTTCATCACGTGGCCCTCGACGGAATGGGCTCGGTCACGCTCGTCGACCGAGCGGCGGAGCTCTATACGGCCACCGTCCGAGGGGTGAGCGCCGCGCCGTCCAAGGCGGCAGACTTGACGGAGGTCGCCGGCGTCGACCACGACTACCGCACCTCCGCCCGCTACGACGCCGACCGCCGATACTGGTCGGAACTCGTCGCTCGCATCGGCGAGCCGCACAGTTTGGTGGACCGCACCGCACCGGCGCGCGCCCGCAGTCGTACCACCGGGAGCCAGCTGCCCGGCACCCTCGTCGATCACCTCGACGCCGCCGTCGATCGGCATGCCTCCTCCGTCGCGTTCGAGGTGATCGCGGCATTCGCCGCCTACCTCGCACGGATGACAGGCCGCGAGGACGTGGCCCTCAGCTTGCCCGTCACGGCCCGAACCACCGCGCTGCTCCGCCGCTCCGGCGGCATGGTGTCGAACGTGGTTCCCCTGCGACTGCAGGTCCGCCCCGACATGACGAGCGCCGACCTCGTCGCCGCGGTCCGGCTCGAGGTGACGGCGGCGCTGCGCCACCAGCGGTACCCGCACATCGACATCCGCCGCGACGCCGCCGCCGACGACCAGGGCTTCTACGGACCACTGATCAACGTGATGCTCTTCCACAACGAGATCACGCTCGGCGACATCGTCGGCAGACTGGAATTGCTGTCGACCGGCCCAATCAGCGATCTGGCGGTCAACGTCTACCACGGGGTGGCCGGCACCAGCCTCAACCTCGATTTCGAGGCCAACCCGGACCTCTACTCGGAGACGGCGCTCGACACGCATCACATCCGGTTCACCCGATTCTTCGGCGAGTTCCTCACCTCGGATGCCCTTCGGCCCGGTCGGATCGGCGACCTCGGCATTCTCGACGAGCACGAACACCGCAGCCTGATACCCGCGACCGGCCGTGCCGGGTTCGCGCCGGTCACCCTGCCGGATCTGCTCGCCGGGGCCGTCCGCAGCAACCCGGACGGTGACGCCCTGGTCGCACCGGGAACGGAAGCGTCCGCCGGCGTCCTGAGCTACCGCGCCCTGGACGAGACGTCGAACCAGCTGGCGCGACTGCTGATCGACCTGCAGGTCGGCTCCGAGGTCGCGGTCGCCCTCGCGCTGCCCCGCTCGCTCGACTCGGTGTCGAGTGTGTGGGCGGTGGCGAAAACCGGGGCTGCCTTCGTTCCGGTGGATCCCCACTATCCGCGCGAGCGGATCCTGCACATGCTCGAAAACTGTGGGGCGCCGATCGGCATCACCACCGCGGCCCTGCGCGCCGACCTGCCGGACTGCACACACTGGATCATCCTCGACGACAACCAATTCCTGGCCGACCTCGCCTCCTATCCGACCGATGCCGTCGTCGATGCCGACCGCACCGCGGCGCTGTCGCTGGACCACCCTGCGTACGTCATCTACACCTCGGGGTCGACGGGCCGGCCCAAGGGTGTGGCGGTGACACACCGCGGTCTGGTGAACCTCGCCGCGGACGAACGCGACCGGCTCGGGGTCACACCGGACTCGCGGACACTGCATTTCGCATCCCCGAGCTTCGACGCCTCGGTGTTCGAGCTGGTGATGGCGGTGTGCGCGGGAGCGACGCTGGTGATCGCGCCGACCAAAATCTACGGTGGCGACGAGCTTGCCGAATTCCTCTCCGAGCAGCACATCACGCACGCCTTCTGTACCCCCGCGGCCCTGGCGTCGCTCGATCACCGCTCGCTGCACGATCTTCGGACGATCGTCGTCGCGGGCGACGTGTGCCCACCCGAGCTGGTCGCTCGCTGGGCACCCGGGCGGACGATGATCAATGCGTACGGCCCGAGCGAGACGACGATCATGTCCTCCGCCACCACCGCTCTGACGGCCGGACAGCCGGTGAGCATCGGAGCACCCACCGTCGGCGTGGATCTCGTGGTCCTCGATCATCGGCTGCGGCCCGTTCCCGCCGGGGTTCGCGGCGAGCTGTACGTTCTCGGCACGAGCCTGGCCCGGGGTTACGTGCACCGTGCCGGGCTGACGGCGGAACGGTTCGTGGCCTGCCCGTTCGGAACGGGTGGACGGATGTATCGCACCGGCGACGTGGTCCGCTGGGTGTCCGCAGCCGACGGGACACCGGTGCTCGACTTCCTCGGCCGCAGCGACCATCAGGTCAAGATCCGCGGGTTCCGCATCGAACTCGGCGAGATCGACGCGGCCCTGTCGGCGCATCCGCTGGTGGAGTTCGCGCACACGATCGGCCACGAGGGCGCCGGAACCACACGCCTCGTCTCGTATGTGCTGCCCGCGCCGCACTCCGTGGTCGACACCCGGGAGCTGGCCGAGTTCGCCGGACGGAGCCTGCCCGCGTACATGGTGCCGTCCGCGATCATGGTCCTCGACTCGCTGCCGCTCACGCCGGCAGGCAAACTCGACCGCAACGCCCTGCCCGCGCCCGTTTTCGCCGAGCGGTCCGCCTCGATCGTGGGCCCCCGGTCCGGCACCGAGGAAGTGCTCGCCGGGATCTTCCGGGACGTCCTCGGCGTCGACGACCTGAGCGTCGAGACCAGCTTCTTCGAACTGGGCGGCAACTCGTTGATGGCCACCCAGGTGGTGTCCCGGGTCGGGTCCGCGCTGCAGGTGCGGATCGGTGTCCGCGACCTCTTCGAGTCGCCGTCGGTGGCCCAGCTGGCCGTCGCCGTGGCCGAGTCGACGTCGCACACTCTCGCGCGACCGGTTCTGCGGCCGCGGGAGCGCCCGGATCGGGTGCCGTTGTCTGTTGCGCAGCAACGGATGTGGTTCCTCAACCAGTTCGACCCGGCGTCTCCGGCCTACAACCTGCCGATCGCCCTCCGGCTCACCGGGGACCTCGACCACGACGCCCTCCGGTGGGCACTCACCGATGTCGCGGAACGTCACGAAACGCTGCGCACGATCTTCCCGGACAATCCGGACGGACCACACCAGGTGGTCCTGCCGTCCGGCGCGGTGCTGCCGCCGGGCGCGCCGGTCGCGGTGGACGCCGAGTCCCTCACAGCCGCAGTGGCGTCGCTCGGGGGCACCGGCTTCGACCTGACCACCGATCCACCTCTCCGTGTGGGGCTCTTCCGCGAGGCCACCGACCGTCACGTGCTGGTTCTGGTGGTTCACCACATCGCCGCCGACGGGTGGTCGATGACGCCCCTCGCCGGCGACGTGATGGTCGCCTACGCGGCGCGTGCCCACGGGCAGACACCGTCCTGGGCGCCGTTGCCTGTGCAGTACGCCGACTACGCGATCTGGCAGCGCGACATGCTCGGCTCGGAAGCCGATCCGGATAGTGTGGCGGCCCAGCAGCTGAGCCATTGGCGGGGCGTTCTCGCCGGTCTGCCGCAGGTGCTCGACTTGCCGATCGACCGTCCGCGCCCGGCCCAGATGTCGCATCGCGGCGGTCGAGTCGGCTTCACGGTGCCGGCCCTCGTGCACGAGCACTTGACGCAGCTGGGTCACCGCACCGGCACCACGCCGTTCATGGTGACGCACGCGGTCCTGGCGGTGCTGTTGCACCGCCTCGGTGCCGGCTCGGACATCGTGATCGGCACCCCGGTCGCCGGCCGCGGTGAGGAAGAACTCGACCACCTCGTCGGCATGTTCGTCAACACCCTGGTGCTGCGGACCTCCCTGGAACCGGACGACACGTTCGCCGACCTCCTCGGCCGTGTCCGCACCGCCGACCTCGCCGCGTTCTCGCACGGCGACGTTCCCTTCGAGCGCCTCGTGGAGGTCCTCAGCCCGGAGCGCTCGTCGGCGTATCACCCGCTGTTCCAGGTGATGCTCTCGTTCCAGAACACCGCGACCACCCGTGTCGAACTCGACGGCCTCACCGTGGAGGCGGCCGAGATCGACGTCCACATGGCTAAATTCGACCTCCAGCTCACCGTCGTGGAGCACGTCGATGCCGAGGGCCGGGCCGCGGGCATGTCGATGGACCTCTCGTACGCGACCGACCTGTTCGACGAGCGCACGATCGTGGCGATGGGCGCACGGTTCCGCAGAATTCTCGACGCCGTACTCGACGACGACCCGGTCACCGTCGGCGACATCGAGCTGCTCGATGCACCGGAACGGGCCGCCCTCGACGCGCGCAATGCCACCGACCATCCCGTGCCCCCCGACACGTTGGTGTCGCTGTTCGCTGCCGGTGCCGCCGCGACCCCCGACGCCGTGGCACTGGTATTCGAGGACGAGTGGCTCACCTACGCGGAGTTCGACGAGCGTAGCAACCGCCTTGCCCACCACCTGGTTTCGGAAGGTGTGGGACCGGAATCGGTGGTCGCCGTGGGCATGCGGCGCTCGCTCGACCTCATGGTCGCCATCTACGCGATCCTGAAAGCCGGTGCCGCCTACCTACCGGTCGACCCGGACCATCCGGTGAACCGCACCACGTATGTTCTGGAGACCGCGCAGCCGGTATGCCTCCTCACCCGCAGTACAGAGGGCGTCGAGTGGGTCACCGATGCACCGATACTGCACGTCGACATTCTCGACCTGTCGACCGGCGAATCCGGGGCGGTGCCGGTGGCGCCGGCTCCCGAGCACGCCGCTTATGTCATCTTCACGTCGGGGTCGACGGGACGACCGAAGGGCGTCGTAGTCACCCACGGTGCGATCGTGAACCGGTTGTTGTGGGCGCAGGATGAATACGCCCTGACTTCCACCGACGCGGTGTTGCAGAAAACGCCGGTCACCTTCGACGTGTCGGTGTGGGAATTGTTCTGGCCCCTCCAGGTCGGCGCGACACTGGTGATCGCCGCACCGGACGGACACCGCGACCCCGAGTACCTCGCCACGCTGGTGCGCCGACACCGCGTCACCGTCATGCATTTCGTGCCCTCGATGTTGTCGGTCTTCACCGCCGAACCGTCCGCAGCGCACTGCGATTCGTTGCGTATGGTCATTTGTTCGGGTGAGGGGCTGACACCGGATCAGGCCGCGAAGTTCCGGGCCATCAGCGCAGCCGACCTGCACAACCTGTACGGGCCGACCGAGGCCGCGGTCGACGTCACCTTCTGGCGCACCAGCGCCGCAGACACCGTTACGGTGCCCATCGGCCGACCGGTATGGAACACCCGACTGCACGTGCTCGACGGCCGGTTGCATCCGGTGCCCGACGGGGTGGCCGGTGAGCTCTACCTCACGGGCGCGCAGCTGGCCCGTGGTTATCTCCGCCGTGCCGATCTGACGGCAGACCGGTTCATCGCGGATCCGTTCGCGGTGGGCGCCCGGATGTACCGGACGGGCGATCTGGTGCGACTCCGCCCGGACGGTGCCGTGGAATACCTGGGCCGCACCGATTTTCAGGTGAAGCTGCGCGGGCAGCGCATCGAACTGGGCGAGATCGAGAGCGCCTACGAATCGCACCCGGACATTCGACGCGCAGTGGTGACGGTGCACCGCGACGACCGCGGTCAGGAGTCCCTCGTCGCGTATGTCGTGGGTGAGGAGCGGGTGAACCCCGCCGCAGCGCGCGAGCACGTATCGGCTGTGCTGCCGTCCTACATGATTCCGGCCCATATGGTTCCGCTCGACGGTCTTCCTGTGTCGGCCAACGGCAAACTCGACCGGGCCGCGCTGCCGACCCCGGTCATCGAGGCCGTGAGCACCGAATATGTGGCACCGCGGACCGCCGTCGAGATCGCAGTCGCCGAGGCGGTCGCCGACGTACTCGATCTCGGCCGGGTGGGGTTGACCGACAACTTCTTCGAACTCGGCGGCAACTCGCTCGTGGCCACCCGCCTGGTGTCCCGGCTCCGCAGCGCCGCGGATCTTCCGGTGTCGCTACGCGACGTCTTCGACGCGCCGACCGTCGGCGGGCTCGCACAACGATTCGACGGTGCCGATCGCCAGGTCCACGCCGACGTCCCAACGCTGTCCGCTCGGGCCCGGCCGGAGCGGGTGCCGTTGTCTTCCGCTCAGCAGCGGGTGTGGTTCCTCAACCAGTTCGACACCGGCAGCCCCGTCCACAATCTCCCTCTCGCCGTGCGGTTCTCCGGCGACCTGGATATCGCTGCACTCGGTTGGGCCGTGTACGACGTAGTCGAACGGCACGAATCGCTGCGCACCGTCTTCCCCGATTCCGACACCGGACCGTGGCAGCGGGTTCTCGACCCCGACGAGGTCGACGTCGAGGTGACCGTCACCGAGGTGGACGTCGACCGACTCGACCACGCGATCCGTCAGTTCGTTCTCGCCGGTTTCGATGTCACTACCGACATCCCCGTGCGAGCGCGGCTCTTCCGAACGGGAGCCGGCGAGCACGTCCTCGCGTTGGTTCTCCATCACATTGCCGCCGACGGCTGGTCGTTCGCTCCACTGTCCCGCGATGTGATGATCGCCTACGCGGCGCACAGCGCCGGACACGACGTGCCGTGGTCGCCGCTATCGGTGCAGTACGCCGACTACACCCTCTGGCAGCGCGAAGTGCTCGGTGACGAGGACGACCCGCAGTCGCGGGCGGCGCAGCAACTGACGTACTGGGACACCGCGCTGGCCGGGCTGCCGGACAGCCTCGACCTGCCCACCGACCGTCCCCGACCCCCGGCCGCGTCGCAGCGTGGTTCGACGCTTGCCTGGGACATTCGCGCCGATCTGCACGAACGCCTTCTGGCGTTCGCCCGCACACACAACGTAACCCTGTTCATGGTGGCGCATTCGGCGTTGGCGCTGCTCCTCAGCCGGTTGAGCGCGTCCCGCGACATCGCGATCGGCACCCCCGTCGCAGGCCGCGGAGAACGGGAACTCGACGACCTGGTCGGCATGTTCGTCAACACCCTCGTCCTGCGGACCGAGGTCGACCCGGCGATGTCGTTTACCGCCCTGCTGAACCACGTGCGTGAGGTCGACCTCGGAGCCTTCGGTCACGCCGAGGTGCCGTTCGAGCGGCTGGTGGAGCATCTCGATCCCACCCGCACCACCGCACACCATCCGTTGTTCCAGGTGGCGCTGTTCTTTCAGAATCATGCGCCCGCGCATCTGGAACTGCCGGGGTTGTCGGTGTCGAGTGAGCCGATCGTGCCCGATGTCGCCGCATTCGACCTGCAGCTCGTGCTCAGCGAAACCCATGACGGCGGCCGCCCCGGCGTGATCGGGGCGCAATTCAATTACGCGGCAGATCTTTTCGACGAAGCCACGATCTCCGGCTTCGCGGCGCAGTTCGTGCGCATCCTGGATGCCGTCACCGCCGAACCCGGCATGGCGGTCGGCGACGTGGCGATCACCGATCCGGCTGTGTGCGCCCGGGAGTTGACGACCTGGAATGCCACTGACCATTTCGTTCCGGCCGGGACGTTGCCGGAGTTGTTCGGGGATCGGGTGGTGCGGTCTGCGGGTGCGGTGGCGGTGGTGTTCGAGGGTGGGTCGTTGACGTATGCCGAGTTGGGTGGTCGGGCGAATCGGTTGGCCCGGTATCTGATCGGGTTGGGGGTGGGGCCGGAGTCGCGGGTGGTGTTGGCGATGCGGCGGTCCCTGGATTTGGTGGT
>NZ_JBIRXS010000050.1:0-32048 GCF_044389235.1 Rhodococcus sp. NPDC019647
CGGGTGATGCGTGAGCACGGGATCGTCGGGGTGCATCTGCGCAAACCGGTCCGCACCACTATCCCAGCCCCGGATGCGGCGGCGGTTCCGGACCTGATCCGGCGGGATTTCACCGCGAGCGCCCCGAACACCAAGTACGTCGGCGACGTCACCTACCTCCCGGTGGGTGACGGTGAATTTCTGTATCTGGCGACGGTGATGGACCTGGGCTCGCGCCGGTTGGCGGGCTGGTCGATCGCTGATCACATGCGTACCGAGTTGGTCACCGACGCGCTGCGGGCGGCGGCCGCCGTGCGCGGCGCCACCGGTCTCGATGGGTCAATTTTCCACTCCGACAACGGGTCTCAGTATGCATCGGTCGAGTTCGCCGACCTGTGTCTCGAGTTGGGGGTGACCCGGTCGCGGGGCGCAGTCGGAACGTCGGCGGACAACGCGGCCGCCGAGTCGCTGAACGCGACGTTGAAACGGGAGACGCTGCAGGGCCGGAAGCGCTGGAACAGTGCGGGTGAGGCACGCGCCGCGGTCTTCCGTTGGATCACGCGCTACAACACCAGAAGGAGGCATTCCACTCTCGGCCAGATCTGCCCGGTCGAGTTCGAGCGGCGATCGGCTACGCTGGCCACCGCCGCATAAAAATAGGTGTCCACATCTCGGGGGGAACGCCCGATACGGGTAGACGTACCCGGCTGCCCAGAACGGGACATACCCGTAATGCTCGTACAGGCGCCGGTAGAAATCCGAGACCGGCATCACCTGCGGGTCATAGGGGTCACTGCCGGCGACGTGTTCCTTGCTCCGGTCGAGGTGGACCGCGTCATCGGTGATACGGGTGATCGCGTCCACCGGCACCAGCCGGGCGGTCTTGCCGAACCCGAGGAACCCACCCGAGCCGATCCGCAGGAACCGCACCTTCCGCTCCGCCTCGTCGACGATCAATCCCTCGATCGTCCCCAGTTCGTGTCCGTCCCGGTCGTAGACGCTGCGCCCGCGGATGTCCTGGGCCGGATGCTCGAGCATCAGGGCGGCCTCGTCCAGATCGATCAGCGTGCGCTGGTTCTCGCTCTCCGTCATCTGCCTCAGTCCTTCGCCGTCATGACCGACCCCGGCCGGCGGAGGACCGGGTCACTGTGCCCCGAATTCCCACTTCGCCGGCCTGTCAACCCGAGAACATGCGATATGAACGCCACTGCAAGTATTGCTCGCTACAGTTATTTGGTGATGCATTCGTGACGCGGGTCTGGCCTCGTAGCAGATGCGGGCAGTAGAGTCGGTGCTGATGAGTGCACCGGGTGACGTGAACCGATCCCCTCGGCTTGCCTCCTACTGGCAACGGCGCATCGACGCCGAGACACGGCCCGCTCGGCGGGTACCCACTTGCTGGGGCGAACCGAGGCAGCGGTTCTCGCTACTGGACTACTACCGATCCCTGCGCAATCTCCGCGTACCCGTTCCGGATGATGGGCACGGCCAGCGCCGATAGCGCCGAGACCGCCGTCCGCATCTCGTCGTTCCCGGCATCTATCCGCGCGTTACCCCACTGGATCCGACCGCCATCGAATCGGGTACTCGGTGATCTCGGTCAGCGACCGGCGTTGCCGCTGGGTCAGCGCCCCCACTCGCCGGTTCTCTGCGATTCCCGCCCGCGCGAGCAGCACCCGAGAACCGACCGGTCCCACCCCGGGCAACGCGCGCAACACCGCCTCCACCTTGGTCCGTGCCAGTGCACGCTCGGCCTGCGCCGCAGCGAGGAGCCGCGGCACGGTCCACCGCCCGGCGGAAATCTCCGTGAGGGCCCGCGCCCGCACCGTTCGAGCTTCGAGCGCGACCCGGCGCGCGTCGGCACGTTGTTCGGCCGACAGATCCGGCACAGTCAAAGCCTTCACCACCCTTTTCGTTTCGCCGTCCCGGCACGTGAACGGACGCGATCGACGGCCGCAGCCGAATCGGACATTTACGACAACTCGACAATATGGCACTATGCAAGAGTTGTATAAGCGGGGTCTGCGGACGAGCAGTCCACGGAGCCCGCAAAAACCCTCTGGGTCGACGATGACCGCGCTCGGACTGCTGACTTGGCGCACCACAGCGCACCCCGCAGAACACACCACGGTGAGGATGATGACCGACCGACCACGTTCCGCACCCGCCACGGGGAACCGGCTCGGCGTGCACTCCGACATGCTGATCCCCGTATTCGGCTACCGTGAGGACGTCGACCACGAATTACGCGGTGAAATCCGTGAACACGGCGGCAGCACCGTCACCGGCGATGATCTCGACGGACTCGCCGACGCTGCCCTGTTGTGGTGGCGACAACCCGACGGCGACCTGACCGACGAACTTCTCGACGCACAGACCCTCCTCGGCCCGGACGGGTACTTGTGGTTGCTGACCCCGAAAACCGGCCACGACGGCTTCGTCGACCCGAGCGTGATCGCCGAGGCGGCCGAAACCGTCGGCATGACCCTCACCGCGACCCTCGACCGACCGGACTGGCTGGGAGTGCGCCTGAGCCCGCCACGACGTCGACCCTGAGCGTCATGGAGCCGTTGCGAGGCCCTGCTCCTTGGCACCGCAGGATTTCCGGCTCACACGAGCACCGTTTACCCCTCGGGGGGTCGGGTAACCCCGAAGGGTAAATCTCCTGGCTGTCTACGCCACGACGCCGAACGAACACGGAAGGGACTGAAGGATATGCCCACCTGCGAGACTTGCGGCAACGATTACGACAAGGCCTTCACCATCACCCGCGGGGACCGGTCCGCGGTATTCGACAGCTTCGAATGCGCCGCCCAGGCGATGGCGCCACAGTGTGCGCACTGCGGCTGCCGCATTCTCGGGCACGGCGTCGAAGCCGACGACACGATCTACTGCTGCGCGCACTGCGCCCGTGAATCCGGGCAGGGCGCACTCGCCGACCGCGCCGCCGGTAGCTGAGCAACCACAGGTCGTCCGCCATGACCGACGACGTCGAGAAACGCTGATCCGACGGGGCCACCTTCCGCCGGGCCGCGCGTTATGCGGGCGTGGTGATCGGTGCCGCCCTGATCGTCACGGTGGTCACCGTCGTGTGGACGGCCGCCGGGGAAACGGACGAGTGCACCGGCGCACAGACGATGGTCTGCTCCACCGCGGGCCGCTACATTCTGGCGTTCGTGCCCACCGGCATCCTGCTCGCCGGCGGTCTCGGCGCCTTCGTCCACGCCTACCGCGCATGGCGAACCGGGGGCACCTGGCCGATCTGGCACGGCACCGGCTGGGCGCTACTGGTATTCATGCTGATCTACCTCGGAATCTCCGCCCGCGTGCTCGCCGGTACCTAGACAGCCCGTGCCGGCGCAATGCCGATTGCCCGTGTTTGCCTCCCTGCATGGGGTGGTAATCCTGCGCTCATGAGGTCCGCCCGCGCGTGCGGTGTCGCCGCCGCCCTGTGGGTGCTGATTGCCTGCGGCTCCGGCACAGACACCGAATCCGGCGACATCACCACGGCTTCCGCCGCCGAGACCATCGGCGCCCAGGACAAGCGAGACCGTGCCGCCGAAATGGCCCGCTACAATGCTGATCTCGCTGCGTTCGTCGCCGCATTTCGTACCCGCTATCCGCAGCTGGCGAGCAACCGCAACGACGATTCGATCGCGCATATCGCCATCGAACCGTGCATCGATCTCGGCAACGGCGCCGATGAGCAGGCCGTGACCGCGACGATCGCAGCGCAGGCCGAAAATCGGGGCACCGTACCCACCCCGGAGCAGGTGCAGCAAATCTACCGCCTGGTAGAACCCATCTGCCCGTGAATGAACGTCGTACCGTGGGCGGTGACGGCATCTAGGGATGACACCCACGAGCAACCGGAGGCATCACCTCACGCCGCCGAGTCCGTCCGGTCCCGCGGGGCCGATGGAGCGCGGCGGTCCGACACCGCCACCCGAGGCGGCGTTTATCCCTCTCGGGCCACCGCAGCGCGGTCGATGTGGGTCGACGCTGCTCGCCGTGGCCGTGGACAAAACCCTCATCGACCGCTGTGCCGAACACTTCGAACGCTCGGGACCCCCCACCCGAAAGGCGTCGCGCACGGGGTGCCGCGGTGCGGGGCGCGCAGATCCGCCCGCACCTGTGTCTGATCTGTGGTGCAGACGACCTCCGTGGCTCCGTGGCTCCGTGGCTCCGTGGTCACCGAAACGCGATCAGCATGAAGAGAACCACGAGATGTGCCAGGAACGATGCGGCATCAGTGGTGGTTGGTGGCCGCGGTCGCCGCGTCGGCGAGCATCCGGACGCCGTATGCGATCTCGTCGTCGGTGGTGGTGAGGGGTGGCAGCACTTTGACGACCTCGTCTTGGGGGCCGGAGGTCTCGACCAGCAGACCGTGTTCGAAGGCGTGGGTGCTCACGCGTGCGGCCTGTGTGGCGTCGGCGAAAACGAGTCCCTGGATCATGCCGCGCCCGCGGGAGGACACGGTCGGGAGTGTGGCGGTGAGATCGGTGAACGCCGCATGCATCATGTCGCCTCGGCGGCGGGTGGCATCCTGTAGGCCGTCGTCGGTCCAATAGTGTTCGAGGGCGGCACGCGCCGTGACGAAGGCGAGGTTGTTGCCGCGGAACGTTCCGTTGTGTTCGCCCGGCTCCCAGATATCGAGATGCGGTTTGAGGAGTGTCAGTGCCATGGGCAGGCCGTATCCGCTGATCGACTTGGACAACGTGACGATGTCGGGTTCGATTCCGGCGTCCTCGAACGAAAAGAACGGGCCGGTTCGTCCGCATCCCATCTGCACATCGTCGACGATCAACAGGATGTCGCGGTCGCGGCAAAGTTGGGCGAGCGCCCGCAGCCATTGCGGCCGTGCTACATTGACGCCGCCTTCGCCCTGCACCGTTTCGACGATCACCGCTGCGGGCTTTTCCAGCCCACTTCCGGAATTTTCTAGGGCACGCTCGAGCCAGTGGAAGTCGTCGACGGCCCCACCCAGGTAGTGATCGAACGGCATCGGGGTCGTATGGACGAGGGGTATGCCGGCACCGGCACGTTTCATCGAGTTGCCGGTCACCGCCAGCGCGCCCAGTGTCATTCCGTGGAAGGCGTTGGTGAAGCTGATGACGGTTTCGCGGCCGGTGCACTTTCGCGCCAGTTTGAGTGCAGCCTCGACGGCGTTCGTTCCGGTCGGCCCGGGGAACTGCACCTTGTAGTCGAGATCGCGGGGCCCGAGGACCACACGATGGAACGTTTCGAGGAATTCCCGCTTGGCGACAGTGTACGTGTCGAGCGAGTGGGTGATTCCGTCGCGTGCGAGATAGTCGACGAGCGCGGACTTCAATACAGGGTTGTTGTGCCCGTAGTTCAGCGATCCGGCTCCGGCGAAGAAGTCGAGGTATTCGTGCCCGGTCTCGTCGGTCAACCAGGAGCCCGACGCCGTGGCGAAGGTGGTCGGCCAACGCCGACAGTAGCTGCGGACCTCGGATTCGAGTTCGTCGAAGACCGAGGGTCGTAGACCGGGGCTCACCGGCGGTTCCCACCCTCGCGCGTGGCACCGATGTCCGCGGCCGTCGACGACTCGACAGCGGCCTTCCCGGCCGCAGGGGGGTGTTTGGCGAGAAAGGACGGACGTGGGGCTGAGCCGGAGAACGGTCGGTCGATCGGATTGACGACACTGTTGAACACCACGAAGATGTTCGCGCGCGGCAACGGGCTGATGTTTCCGCCCGACGCATGCAGGGCGTTGCAATCGAAGACCGTCATCGATCCTGCTGCGCCGGTCAGCACGTCGATGCCGTGGCTGTCGGCCATGTCGGCGATGGTGTTTTCGGCGGGGGCACCGACCCGGGGGGCAGTGGTGACCAGGGACTCGCGATAAAAGTCCTCAGGGGTGGCGCCGGCGCACTGCACGAACGAGCGATGCGTTCCGGGCATGATCATCAATGGCCCGTTGTAGGTCTCGTTGCGGGTCAGGGCGATCGACGCGCTCACCGCGCGCGGGTGCCGCATTCCGTCTTCGGCATGCCAGGTCTCGAAATCGGAATGCCAGTAAAAGGCACCGCCGTGAAAGCCGGGTTTGTAGTTCAGCCGGCTCTGATAGATGTAAACGTCGGATCCGAGAATCTCTCGGGCGATGTCCTCGGCACCGGATTCGGCGACCGCGTTGCGCACGATGTCGCTGAACTCGATGATGTCGAAGATCGAACGCACCGCGCTGGTGCCTTCTTCCCGGACGATCCGGGCATCGTCGCGAACTTCCGGATCGTTCTGGAGCCGGTCGATCTCGGCGAGACAGTTCTCGACGGACTCGGGGCTGAGCGCGTGGTCCTGCTGAAGATATCCGCGTTCGGCGAAGAGCGCCATATCCGGTGTCGTGGACGTGCTCCACACGACGGGGTGTGGACGTTCGAGCACCTGCGGGCTTCCTGACACGCGGGAGGTGTACGGATCGGTCATCGTGGTCATTCCAGCAGCACCTGCATTTCGATGTCGGGACCGGGCGGTGCGTCGTCGTACCGTCCGGCTCGTCAAGGTCACCGGGCGCTCGCCGCACGGCGCCACAGCGGATCCGGTCTCGTGATTTTGCACAGCTACGTTCGCCGGCCATGTGGACCTGCGCCCGCGGGTGGGGCGATCGCCGTGCGGATGAAAAGCTCAGCTCAGTGCCGCGCTTTCGTCGTTACGTTTGGACTCCTCTCGCCCGCTCGGCACGACCGAGCGGTTTCCCCGTTACAGCAACAATTGCATAGTGCCATATAAAAGCTATGTCGCAAATGTCCGTCTTTCCTCGCAGGCGCCGGTCGCAATTCGAATGTTCGGGGGTAGTGTCGGCCCCGCGATATTTTCCAAGGTGACCACCTCGGAGGGCCGTGCGTGCGTCGCCGGAATCACCTGATGCCACCCACCGATCCGGGCGAGACCGGTGAGAATCGACGCCAACCGACACCGCGCGGCCGGGGTCAGCATCAGCAGACGATGGCGTCCACGGAGGAGGGGAGTGCTCGTTGCCAGTCAAAACAGTCGGCGTCGCGGGTACGCCGATCGCCGACCTGCCAGTGGTCGGCGATCGGCGCTAACCCACCGCAGGGTGACCACGCCGGAAGGTATCTGTGCCTGGCGCGGATCCCGAAGCGCGGATAAGGGGAGGGTAGGCGTTCGCAGACCTGTTAGGTCGGTGATCTCCTCAGACAGCGAGAAGTGAAATATGCCGCATTTCGTTGTGGAGTGCACATGTTGTGGAGTGCCCTCATAGTCCCGAGACGTCATCCGGTCGGGACGATCACCGCATCGATCATCATGGGTGGCTCGCCGAACCTGGTCCGCCGCAAGGCGGTGTTGTCATCGCATCCGCTCGCCGAGGGGCATGGCGCCCGCTTCGTCGTCGACGCCGCCGATGCGGAGACCGGCACGCGCCTGTTCAGGCATGATCCCTTCGGCCACGGGAACGTCATAGCGGCGGTCCGCGTCCACGAATGGGATACGGCAATGGACGAATTCAGTAGGTAGCTCGGCTGGTTCGCCGCCCGGAATGTAAACGGGGCCCCTGGTCCTCTCTCGCGTTTGTCCACCTTTCACGAACTGCGAACGCCCGTGCCCGTGCACGTGCACGTGCACGAGCCGATTGCGGATGCTGCACAAGTGTTCCATAATTAGCACATGCGTTCAGGTGATTTGCGGGCGTCGGCCACCATCCGTGAGGCAGCGCTGACCTTGTTCGCCGAACGCGGTGTCGCCGGGGTGAGCATCCGGGACGTCGCCGCCGCCGCGGGCGTGTCGTCGTCGTTGGTGATGCACCACTTCAAGTCGAAGGACGGACTCAAGGCTGCCGTCGATGCCCGGGTGAGCGCCACGATGACCGGTCTGCTCGCCGAATTCGGCCGCGGCGCCGAGAGTGGGGCGTCGCCGGCGTCGTTGGCCACCGCGATGGCGGATCTGCTGGACACCGACCCGCAGTTGCCCGGATATCTGCGCCGGCTGTTGATCGATGGGGGACCGGCGGCGCACAAGGTGTTTCGGGCGTTGTTCGACGCCACCGTCGATTCGCTGTCCGGGCTCGAGACAGCCGGTGTCGCTCGTCCGGCCGCCGATCCTGCGGTGCGGGCGGCGTTTTTGTTGGTCAACGATCTCGCGGTGATTTTGCTGCGCGAGCAGGTGCAGGCGGTTCTCGGCGTCGACCCACTCGGCGCGACCGGATTGGGACGGTGGTCGCAGACCCTCATGGACATCTACTCGCGGGGGGTTTTCGTTCTCGCGCAGGAGGAGTGATCATGTCATCGGTTGTCGACGTCGCAGGACTGACCCGCGCTTTCGGGTCGCGTCGGGGTGTGACAGATCTGGAATTCGGCATCAACGCCGGGGAGGTGTTCGGGTTCCTCGGTCCCAACGGGGCGGGCAAGTCGACCACGATCCGGTTGCTGCTCGGGTTGTACCGGGCCGACACCGGCACGGTGCGAGTGTTCGGGCACGACCCCTGGCAGGAGAGTGTGCGCATTCACCGACGGGTGGGGTACCTGCCGGGCGAACTCACACTGTATCCGCGGTTGACCGGGCGCCGGCACCTCGAGGCCGCCGCCCGGGTCCGCGGCCTGTCGGATCTGTCCTACCGGGACGAGCTCGCAGACCGCTTCGGTGCCGAACTCGACACCCCGGTGCGGACCCTGTCGAAAGGGAACCGGCAGAAGATCGGCCTACTGCTTGCGTTCATGCACCGCCCGGACCTGTTGATCCTGGATGAGCCGACGGCCGGGCTGGACCCGCTTCTACAGCAGGAATTCATCGATCTGGTCCGGGAAACCGTTGCCGAGGGGCGGACTGTCTTTTTGTCTTCGCACGAACTCGACGAGGTGCAACGGCTCGTCGACCGGGTGGCAATCATCAAGGACGGGCGGCTGGTGGTCACCGACACCGTCGAGCATCTGCAGGCCAGCGCGCCGCGCACGGTAGAGCTGCGCTTCGATCACGATCTCGACACCCGACCACTCGACGATCTCGGTCAGGTCCGGGTCCTGGCCCGTGCGCACGGCGCGGTGACCCTCGCGGTCTCAGGGCCGATCGCTCCGCTGCTTCGGGTCGTCGCCGACCTCGATCCGGTGGACATGACGGTCCGGGGCGCCGACCTCGACGAGCTGTTCTTGAACTTCTATCGCACGGGCGCGGATCGGGAGGTCACCGATGCTCACTGAAGTGGCTCGCCTGGACCTGCGGCTGCGGCGGCGTGCCCTGATTGGCTACGCGGCGGGGATGGCGGTGTATACGTTCGTCGTCGTCGCCCTGTATCCGACATTCAAGGACGATGCTGGACTGAACGAGTTCACTCAGGGCAATTCCACCATGGCCGCTCTCTTCGGGGCCAGTGGTGATTTGACCAGTTCCGCAGGCTGGTTGAACGCGAATCTGTACGCCAATTTCGTCCCGTTATTGGTGCTGCTGACCGCGGTCGGATACGGGGCGGCGGGCCTGGCCGGCCAAGACGAGGACGGCACTCTCGGCGTGATCGCGACGCTGCCGCTCACGAGGCGAAGGATCGTGGCCCAGAAGTTCGGTGCCCTGTGCCTGACCGGAATCCCGGTCGCGGTGATCACCGCGGTGGTCGTGGCCTTGGGCCGGGGTTTCGAGCTGACCGTCGATCTGGCGAATCTTACGGGCATCACGATCGGGGTGTTGTTGCTGGGCATCTGTTTCGGTGCTTTGGCCATGCTGATCGGCGCTCTGACCGGAAGCCGCGGGCTCGCTTTGGGGATTACCTCCGGGGTCGCCGCAGCCTCCTATCTGATCAGTTCGCTCGCCCCCGTGGTCAACGGGATCAGACCTGCCCGGTACACGTCGCTGTTCTACTACGCCGTCGGTGACGGTCAACTCGAGAACGGGCTGCGCCTGTCCTCGGCCGCCATTCTGCTTGTTGTCGCACTGGTGCTCTTCGCAGCCAGCGTTCTCGCGTTTGAACGACTCGACGTGCACTGAGCTACACGGCGAGAGGAAACCTCGGAGATCGGGGATGACCGCGGCACAGTTCCAGCCGGCCGTAGTCCCCCTGCGGGTCGCTATCTGCAAATTGAAGGCCGCTATCCGGAGAATGAGAGCTGATGGCACGCCTTCTCGTTGCGGTACAACGGCAGCGCCGCACGGGCAGCGGCTGCGCCGACCGAGGCGATCACACCCAGTACATATCCAGGGAAGTCTGCGCGTCCGGTTCCGCGCCGGCTGCGGTGAATGCTTTCAGCGCCCGTACCAAGCCGACGCGGGTGGTGGGTGGCATCTTCTCGACCACGGCTGCGATCTCACGCCGACGGCGGGTCGTGACCTCCCGCACCACCGCCGCGCCACGTTTGGTCAACCCGACCATCAGCTCGCGGCGCGAGTGCGGACTGGCTTCCCGCGTGATCAGGTCGGCGAAGACGAGTCGATCGACCATCCGGGTAGCCGTGGACGGCTGCACGTCGAGATTTTGTGCCAGCGAGGCGAGGTTGATCGGGCCGTGGGTTTCGAGGACGACCAGGACCCGGAACTGTGGAATCGTGATGGTATCGTCCACCGACGCAATGGAGCGGGCCGACAGCGATACCAGTAGTCGGGACGCCGTCAACATCGCGTCTGTTATTGCATCGACGGTCTCCACTGTGCCGGTGGCAGTGCCCGTAGTCGGCCGTGTCTTGGGACTGTGCTGAGTTACCCTCCGTGGCATCTTCCTACCATGCACCCTCACGGCAACAATTGCATAGCGCATGCCTGCCGACTTTCGGTTGAGCCGATTCGGTGGCTCCCGAATTGTGGCCGAGTTACCGTGGAGGTGGTGCCGTCGGCTGATGGCGAGGGGTCGTCACATCGGTCGCGGCGCCGCACCACACCCACAGGACGGACCGGTCTGGGGTGCATGATCTTCCGGGTGCCGTCCGAGCGCGGGACAGAATGCAGCTGGTAAGGCTCGACCACCCTCGTATGCGTCAGGTTGTGGGCCGGTCGATGTCGCCGCGCCATCCGGTGGTGAGGGTGCCCTTGTCCTCGACGAAGATTTTGAATCTTTTCATGTCATCCTTGACCCGGCGGTCGAGGACACCGAGTGCGTCGGCGACATGCTCGACGAACCCGTCGGGGTCGATGTCCATTTGCGCCGTCACCCGGGTGGTGGTGTCGGTGAGGCGGTGAAAGGTGATCACCCCGGCATGGGTCGGCCCGGAATCGGACTTCCAGGCCACCCGCTGGTCGGGGTGCTGTTCGGTGATGGTGGCGTCGAATTCACGGAGCTGACCGGACACGTCGATCGTCCAGTGGGTGTGGGTGTCGTCGATCTGCCGGATTTCCTCGACCCCTTTCATGAACTGGGGGAATGATTCGAATTGTGTCCACTGGTCGTAGGCGACGCGAATGGGGACCTCGACGTCGATGGCTTCGGTGATAGTGCTCATACCGAGCGGATACCCGCACCAGCGCCGGCTACCACGCTGCAGTTGTGAAGGCCCCGCGGCCCACCGTGCCGACGATTTGTGCTCGTGCGGCACAAAGCGATGGGTGAACGCCGTGGTGTGCGAGGTGAGGGCTATTCGGCCGGAGGGCGTCTTTCGCCCCTCGGGCGAGGCATCTGACGGCCGACTTCACGGCTTTCATCTGGGTTCGGCGGCGCCGCTGCCTGGTCCATCCGATCCAGATGCGATTTGATCCATTCGGTGCTTGCGGAGGTGGAGGTATGCAGGGTTCTGAAGGTGTCGGTCATGAAGTCCGTTTTCCAGTCCTCGGGGATGTATCTGGAAGCCCGCCTGGGGTAGGTCCTTGAAAACCACGGTACGGGCCCGGGCATATATTTCAAGGCGAAGGCAGTGGAGACCGATGAGACGTCCTCGCTGCGGGGCGGCACCGCCTGGTCGGTGTTCTGCAGAGGTAGATCTACAGACATGGGTAACGCAGCATCGCCGGACCAGCGCACATCGTCGCCGGGTCTCGGCGAGGGCGCCGCTGTTACCTGCGCAAAACGCGGCCGGCGAAATACAGCTCGCGTGTTCTTTGGGTGGCTGATCGGCAGTGCTGGCTGGGAGGCCGGGCTGCTTGGCCACACGGATCAGTGTTTGTTGTAGGCGTGTCGCAGTTGCCAAATCCTGGCACCGCCAACTAATGCCATCACCAACAGTCCGGCGATGGCGGCGAACAGCAGGGCGATACCCAGTGGCAGGGAGAAGTTCCAGCCGAGGAAGGCAATCGCGGTGCGCTCGGTGTTCTGAAGAATGAAGATCAACAGAGCGAGGAGGATGAGCGCGCCGACGGTCACCGCCACCCACATCCTCCCGGTTCGCGTGGGCGCCAAATCTACTTTGGCGGGTGTGGGTGTGGTGGTGCCGCGATCATCGGCATCCCTTCTCGCGGAATTCGGTTCCTCCGCAGGCGGAGTGCCGCCGGGGCCTTTCGTAATCACCTTGTACGCTCCTTTGCCATCATGTGGCCTGCCGCCAGAGGGCAGGCTCGCTGCTTCCTCACAGGATGGTCCCCAGGTTGCCCTGAAGAAGCGCGGCGACAACATACAGCGCGATCGCCAGGGGATAGTACGGATTCATGATTGTCACCTCTTCATATTTCGGGCGGGGCCACCGTCGACCGAGCGAGTGCGATCTACTTGATGACCGCGCACGCGACTCGCGCACCGGCGTCACCGGTCGACAGCGTGTGCTCGTCCGGGACCGGGGCGCCTCCCGGCAACGAATAGCGGGTAGGGATGTTCGCGAAGTTGTCGGGATCGGCGTGGACGATCACTGCCCGCCCTTGCCCGTCATTGCGCAGATCGTCGAGCGTGAACGCCTCCGACGAGGTGACCAGGGTTCCGGTGCCGCCCTCGCGAACGTGGATCGAGGTCAGGTCGCCATTGGCGGGGTGGCCCGTATGGCCGCCGACCTGCATGTGTCCACCGGCGGACAGGAAATCGCCCGGCTCGCCGCCGCCGGGCGGTGTCGAGTCGGGTTCGCACAGTCCTCGTTCGTGAATGTGGAAGCCGTGAAAACCCGGCTCGAGACCGGAAACCTCTGCTCGGACCTCCACGAACCCGGCCCGTTCAACGAAGGTCACCGTCCCCGCAGGTCCGCCGTCCGTGTCGAGGAACCCGGTGGAGAGGACGTTGCCGCCCGGGAAATGGCCGGGGTGGCCGGGTATTTCACCTGTGGTCAAGGGGGCGGGAGAACCGGTCCACACCGGTGGGACGGTTCCCGTCGTCTCGGTGGGCTCGGCGTCGGTCGAGCAGCCGGTCACCAGTACGGCGGCGACAAGGACGGCGAGAGTGGGCCCAGGTAACGGTTCCCGGAGGGGCGGGGCCGTCCGGGTGGGGTTACTGCCGGTCAGGACGTGATGATCGGGTTGCCCTCGTCGAGCCATCGGATCCAGCCTCCCTGGAAGTTGGTTTGCCGGCCGCCGGAAATGTCGAACTCGTCGGTGGTGGGGAACCCGAACCGGCCCTGTTCGAAGCCGTGTCGGCCCCATTCGGCGAAGATGGCGCCGTACACCGGATGGGTACCCGCGGCGGAGGCGTAGATGTTGCCGTGCTCGAACCGGTTGAATCGTCCCGCATCGCCGGGTGTGGAAAGTTCGCCGCTGACGGGCCATCCGACCGGCGAAGCGGGGCCGCCGTCGTCAGCGTATTTCTTTCCGATGTCGCCGTAGACTTCCCACGCTCCGGTGTCGCTGGTCCAGTACATCGCGCCGTGCTCGAAGTCTTGTATGCGGCCGCTGTTGATCCCGTATTCGTCTTCGGTGCAACGGCCGAGGGGACCGGCCTCGGCCCCGATTTCGGCGTAGCGGGTACCGATCGCACCGTGGGGACGGCAGTAGTCCGGTTCGTCGGATCCGCAGGCCACCAACCCTGCGACACAGACACCGACCACAGCCGCATAGGCGATTCTCCGGAACACCTGCTCCACCTCCCATCGTCGTTCGTAGGGTCATCGGTGGTCTGCCCGAGGCGTACCCACACCCCCATTCGGGTAAACCGGACAAATCGCCCACGTTTTCGGTTGACATCGCGTCCGAACCGAGGAAACGTGGCAGGTGCCGGGACGGTTTCGGCGCGGTCCCGCCATCGGCGTGCGGGCACCCACCATTGCGCTCGGGCCGTGATGCCCGCCGGGTCCCGCCTCGACGGGCATCGACCACCCCAGATCAATCGTCCTGGCCTCCAAGTTAATCGAGCGAACCACGAGAAAAGGAGAGGCAGATGGAAGCAGACAACTACCCCACGCTGATCGATCTCGACGACACGACATTGACACTGGCGAATCCACTCGAGGACATCAGGGGGGAGAAGGTGTATGACCGCGAAGGACACGAGATCGGCGACGTCGACGGACTGCTCGTCGACGAGCAGGAGAACAAGGTCCGATTACTGCGAATCGGTTCGGGTGGATTTTTCGGCCTGGGCAAGACGAAAAGGTTGATACCCGTAGATGCGATCACTCGGCGAGAAGCCGGTGAAGTCCACATCGATCGCACCAAGGAAAACGTTGCGGGAAGCTCCCCCTACGATCCGGAACTCGAGAACGCTCCCGAGTATTACGCGGGCCTGTACGGCTACTACGGGTACATGCCGTTCTGGGCGCCCGGCTACGCCCCACGGGGCCGCTGGTAGTGCGTACTTCGCCGATGCCGCAACCACACCCGGGGGTGTTGACCCCGGCACTCCCTGCCCGTCATGGGAGCGATTGGTATCGCCGTCTCACCGGGTGAGCGAGGCCGCACTCGGGGTACCCGTGGACAATGGACCTCGACGTCGTACTCGCGGTAGTCGGTGTGCTCGGTGTCATGGTGGCGGCGATATCGGCCAAGATGCGGCGCCTGCCGATCTCGGAACCTCTTCTCGGCCTTACCGCGGGCGTGCTGGTGGGGCCGCACGTCGCCGGTGCCCTCGAGATCGCCCCGCTCACCGTCGAGCACACCCTGCTACACGAGGTGAGCCGGATACTGCTGGCCATCTCGGTCATGGCGGTCGCCTTACGCTATCCGGTCCACGACATTCGCCCCCGGGGGCGGGACGTGGTCATCTTGTTGATCATCGCGATGCCGGTGATGGCGGTCGTCTCAGCCGGGTTGGCGTGGGCCATCCTCGGCCTGCCGATAGCGGCGGCGTTGCTGTTCGGAACCGCGCTGAGCCCCACCGATCCGGTCTTGGCGTCCAGTGTGGTCACCGGCGATGCAGCCGAAGCAGATTTGCCTGCCCGCGATCGCGAGATCCTCTCCCTCGAGTCCGGGGCGAATGACGGGTTGGCGTTGCCACTGGTCATCGTGGCGATCGCGGCGGCGGGGTCACTGTCCGCGGCCGAGGCGGTGGGCGAATCACTGTGGCAGATTGTCGGTGCCGCCGCGATGGGCGCAGTGATGGGGTGGCTCGGTGGGCGGGCACTGCGCTCGGGTGAGAAGCATGGGGCGACAGCGCATGCACCGGCACTGTTTTTCACCGTTGTCCTGGCCTTGGGCATTCTCGGGATCGCCGGCCTGATCCACGTGGACGGAATTCTGGCGGTTTTCGTCGGTGGACTTGCCTTCAATCGCACCGGGACGGGCGCCGATCGGGCAGCGGAGGTGCCTATCGATGAGGCCATCAACCGCTTCGCGGTGTTGCCGTTGTTCGTGTTGCTCGGGGCGGCGTTGCCGTGGTCGCAGTGGGGTGAGCTGGGTTGGCGTGGCGCTGTGCTCGTTGTGGCGGTGCTGGTGTTGCGGCGAATTCCGATCCTGATGTTGCTGCGACGGCCGCTGCGTCTGCCGATGCCCGATGCCCTCTATCTCGGTTGGTTCGGCCCGGTGGGTGTGTCGGCGTTGTTCTACCTGACGCTGGAAGCGGAACGGATCGGCGTGCAGGACACCATCCTGGCGGCAGGGTCGCTGGTGCTTGTCTGCAGCACAGTCGCTTTCGGTGTGACCGGGGTGCTGGGCCGGGTGCTCTACCGGCGGGCCACCGCACCGGGCAGGCAGGTCACCGAACTCGGAGACTCCGCTCCGAGTTGAGAAGTGATGAGGTCCTGCGTGGTATCGCCGCGTGCGCTGGGCGTGTCCGTTCCGGTTACCGCGTCCGGTTTCGTGCGGAAGCGCTCGGGTACGCCAAGATAATGTGGTTCGACTCGTGGTCCGATATAGCCCGCACGGCGGTGGTGGGTTCTGCCGCGTATGTTGCGTTGATTGGGATACTCAGGTTGTCCGGCAAGCGAACCCTGGCCAAGCTCAATGCGTTCGACTTCGTGGTGACGGTGGCGCTCGGTTCGACGCTGGCGACGATTCTGCTCAGTTCCGAGGTGTCGTGGACCGAAGGGGTCATGGCGCTGACGGTGCTGGCGGCATTGCAGTATCTGGCTGCGGCCGTGTCCTCCCGCGTGCGCCTCGTTCGTGCGGTGATGACCGCCGCGCCGACGCTCCTGCTGATCAACGGGAAGTTATTGGACGATGCCCTGGCCGCGCAGCGGGTCACTGCGGCCCAGGTGCGCCAGGCGATTCGCGGCTCGGGTGCGGGGGACATGGCCGCCGTCGCGGCGGTAGTCCTCGAATCCGATGGGAGCATGAGCGTCATCTCCCGCGCCTCGGTCGGTGATGGTTCGGCACTCTCGGATGTTCCTCGATGGCCATCGCTGAGCCAGTGATCCTGCTTCTCGGAGAGAGGCCCATGATGCATTTCAGACCCCTCACCCCACGGCTGTCCGCGGCATGTCACGGCAATCATCCCCCGGTGGGCTCTTAGAATGGGGGGATCTCGCCGACGGGTGTTCGCGGACGCCGTGCACACGCGTCTGTGGCCGATTCCGGCAGCCGCTGTCACCGCCGCACTCATCGCCGGTATTTTCCTCCCGGAACTCGATGCCGTCGTCGACGACACGCTTCCGCCGGCGGCAGTGGACCTCCTGTTCGGCGGCAGCGCCGATGCGGGACGCGAGGTCCTCGGGGCAATCGCCTCGTCCCTGATCACCGTCACCGCGTTGACGTTTTCACTGACTCTGGTGACGTTGCAATTGGCCAGCAGCCAGTACACGCCGCGGCTGCTCCGTACCTTCGCGGCCGATCGTTTGGTCCAACGCACGCTCGCCCTGTTCCTGGCGACCTTCGTCTATGCACTGACGGTATTGCGCACCGTCCGAAGTGGCAGCGGCGACGATCCTGCGTTCGTCCCCAGAATTGCGGTCACCGTCGCGTTCGTCCTGACCATGCTCAGCGTCGTGGCCCTGGTGCTGTTTCTGGCGCACCTGGTACGCCAGATTCGCATCGAAACGATGCTCCACCATGTCTATACCGACAGCGTCGATGTGGTCCGGCGCCTCCTCGGTCCCCGCCGCGGCGGGAACGGCAGTAACACCAGACCACCGTCGACACCATCGCACCCTGTTGAATCCGCCGCGTCGGGATTCCTGGTCAGCATCGACGACCAGGCGCTTCTTCGCGCCGCCACCGATGCCGGCGTGGTGATATGGATGGACCGAGCGGTCGGGGATTTTCTCGTTGCCGGTACACCGATCGCGGACTGTCACCGCGCCGGCCGCGGTGATCCGCTCGACCCGCAGAGCTTGGATGCTCTGCGCGAACAGGTGACACGTTCGCTCGGGATTGGCCTCGAACGCACCGCAACCCAGGACGTCGGGTACGGGTTGCGGCAACTCGTCGACGTCGCGATCAGGGCCTTGTCGCCGGGAATCAACGACCCGACCACCGCGATCCATGCGCTCGGTTCCTGTTCTTCCCTGCTGTGCGAGCTGGCCGGATATCAGCTCGGCCCTGTGACGCTCGACGACGCGGCGGGCACCCCACGCGTGCGGTTGCAGCGCCCGACCTGGTCCGAACTCCTCGATCTCGTGTGCAGCCAGCCACGGCGTTACGGTGCCCAAGATCCGGTGGTGCTCGGCCGACTGCTGTCGCTGCTACGCGAAGCCGCCTGGCACACCGCACATCCCCATCACACGAGGGCAATCACCGACCAACTCGACCGGATACAGCGCACCGCTTCTCAGCAGAACTTCGACGCCGCCGAGCGCAGAGAACTCGACACACTCGCCCAACACGTCCGCAACACCCTCGAGCGGCGATGAACCACTCATGAGAGGACTGTTCCGACAGGATAAGTACACACGTCGGCCGTCTTGCCGGGTAAGGAGCACCGCTACCGATGACATGGCCACTGACCGCGGTCGGCTCTCTGCTCATCGGCGCAGCCCTGCGTGACATCTTCTCCACCCTGTGGCACCCGCGCGGACTGGGCACCCTCAGCCGCGTGCTGTTCTCCCTCATCTGGCGTGTGCTCGGGGCACTCGACCGCCGAGGCAGACTCCTCGAGTCAGCAGGCCCGGTGGCCATGGCGAGCACCGTGCTGGCGTGGTCGGCGATGACGGTGCTGGGGTGGGCGGCGATCTATCTGCCCCATATGCCCGACGGCTTCTACTTCAGTTCGGCGCTACCACCGTCGGTGGCGTCCGAACCCGTGGCGGCACTGTATCTCTCGCTCGTCACCGTCGCAACCCTCGGATACGGAGACATCACTCCCGCCTACCCCGCCCTACGCATGCTGATCCCCTTACAAGCGCTCATCGGGTTCCTCCTGTTCACCGCAGCGATCTCCTGGGTGCTGCAACTCTATCCAGCGCTGAGCCGACGGCGCGCGGCCGCGAAACGCATCACCATGATGGCCGACACGGGGATGGTCACCGTTCTCCCACGCGCTGAGCCGGGCACGGCGACACAACTACTCGACTCGGTGACCGAGGCCCTGACCACCATCGAGCTGGATGTGATGCAGTACCAGGAAACCTACTTCTTCCGTGACGCCGAACCCGCACTCTCCCTCGCCGCGGCACTCTCGTTCGTTCCCGAGTTGGCGGCCGCAGGATCGAACTCCGCCTGGAGAGAAGTGCGCTGGGCGGCGGAAGTGCTCGACAACCAGGCAGAACACCTCGCCCGTCGCCTCGATGCCCAGTATCTCCATACCGGGGCAGGAACACGCGAGGTATTCGACGCCTTCGCCCACGACCACCGACACCGCCCGCTGTACCACCGGTAGCCACCGCATGCGGCGCGCCGCAGGAGCACCGGTGCCCCCTCGGACTCGTGTACGTCCGTCGAACCCCACCCCAGCGTCGGTCACAATTGCCATGGCGAATTGATGGTGAATGCGCAGTTCGCGGGTACACCTTTCGTAGCGGCGTCGGCCCCGCCCCGAGATAGAGGGGGAGCGCCGACGGGTCCGCGCACTTCTCGCCGTTCCCTGTTTGACCGAGACGAAAGCGGGTAGGCGGCCACCGGAGCCGAAAATAGGGACAAAACGGACAGAGGGTGACAGCCGTCCGTGGCGATTTTCTCCGGATAGCGATCGGCCGATCGAAAGGACGTTGATGACTGAACACTCGACCCACACCAGCAGACCACTTGCCCGGATCGCCGCCTTCGCTGTCGGGGCACTCTTTCTCGTGGTCGGCATCCTCGGATTCATTCCCGCTGCCACCACCGGCTACGACACCCTCGACTGGGCCGGCCACCACTCCGAAGCGGAAATCCTCGGAGTGTTCCAGGTATCGATCCTGCACAATGCGGTACACCTGCTCTTCGGGGTCGCCGGCGTCGTGATGGCGCGCACCGCCGCCGCAGCGCGGCTATTCCTCCTCGGCGGTGGCCTGATCTATCTACTGTTGTGGCTCTATGGGCTGATCATCGATCAGGACTCGGCCGCGAACGTCATTCCGGTCAACACGGCAGATAATTGGCTTCATCTGGGCCTGGGCATTGCCATGCTCGGCCTCGGACTTCTCACCTCCGGCCGAGCGAAACACACGGCCGCCACACCCACCTCGCCGTAAGAAGGGCCGGGTCTGCATCCACAGCGGCACCGGCCGAGGACACACAACAATCACTCACCCCGAATGTGTACGAAGGAGAAACGCAATGCGGAGAAAAATTGCCAGTGCCTGCGCTGCTGCGGCCATCGCTCTCGCCGGAGCAGGAGCTGCCGGATGTTCCGACAATGCTGATGACAGCACCCCAGCGACCACACCGATGTCGATGCCAGAGACCACCGAAGACACGATGACCAGTGTCGAAGCGACCGCCTCTGCAGCGTTGACCACGGCCCGGGAGGCGGCCCAGGACGCGATCAACGCCGCCGTCGAGGCCGTACCGATCGCCTTCGCGCCCGGCACCGCCGACCTGAACGCAGCCTCCGACGCCACGATCACCGCGGTGGCTACCGCATTGAAGGGAACCGAAGGTGATGTTCAGATCGAGGCCTACGCGACGAACAGCGACGAAGACGCGGCGACGGACCTCGCCGAACGGCGGGCCAACGCAGTCGCGGACGTGCTCGAAAGCAAGGGAATCGACCGGGAGCGGCTCTCTGCGGAGGGCATCGCAAACCCGGACAACGTCAACGTCGACCAGGTGAAGATCACCGTCACCGAAAACTAGTACACCACGGGATTTTCACGGCGGATGGGCGTGGCCGTGGGAGGCCGGAGGGTCCATTGTGCGGCTTTGGGCTTGCGCCCGGGAACCCTAGACTAAGGAACACACGGACAGGTGCTTTCTGGGCGCGGGTAGTTTTCGTCGTCTCAGCCGCCCAGATCAAGTGCCGCCGCGGGAGGTGGGCAATGCAACCGTCCGAACGGGTGCCACCGCTATCTCGGCGTGTCGTCTTCGGCATCGCCGGAGCCCTCGGATGCGCTGTACTGCTGCTGATCGGGCCCCGCCTGGTGGCCGTCTACACGGACTGGTTGTGGTTCAGGGAAGTCGGCTACCGAAGTGTGTGGGGCACCGTCCTCGTCACCCGACTGATCCTGTTCACACTGGTCACCGTCGTCGTGGGTGCCGTGATCTTCGCGGCGGTGTTCTGGGCGTACCGGTCACGACCACTGTTCGCCGACGCCGCGGCTGCCGCGGGGAAGGATCCCATCGAGCAGTACCGGACCGTGGTGATGAGCCGGCCACGGGTGTTTGCAATCGGCATCCCGCTGCTGCTGGCTCTGCCGTTCGGCCTCAACGCCCAGGCGAACTGGGAACGGGTGCAGCTGTTCCTGCACGGCGGCAGCTTCGGGATCGAGGATGCGGAGTTCGGGCACGACATCAGCTTCTACGTCTTCGACTTACCGTTCTACCGGTTGGTATTGACGTGGTTGCTGGTGGCGGTGTTCCTGGCCTTCATCGTCAGCGTGGGAGCTCACTACCTGTTCGGCGGGATACGGCTCTCGTTCAAGGAGAAGACCGACCCGGGCGCCGCCACGTCCGCGTTGACGCGGTCGGCGCTGATCCAGCTCGCAGTGCTGGCGGGAAGCTTCATCGTGCTCAAGGCGGTGGCGTACTGGTTCGACCGCTACTCGCTGTTATGGAGCAGCCGCAAGGAACCCACCTTCACCGGTGCCGGGTTCACCGATATCCACGCCGTGCTCCCGGCGCGGCTGATTCTGTTCTCGATCGCGATCATCTGCGCGGCAGCGTTTTTCGCGGCAATCGTGGTGCGCGATCTCCGGATCCCCGCGATGGCCGCGGCACTGTTGTTGCTGTCCTCGATCCTCGTGGGTGGGCTGTTTCCGGCGCTGATGGAGCAGTTCTCGGTGCGCCCGAACGCCGCCGACCGGGAGAGCCCGTACATCGAACGCAACATCGACGCGACCCGGCAGGCCTACGGGATCGGCTCGGAGAGGGTCGAGTACGAGGATTACCCCGGTGTGGGCACCCGGCCACCACGGGATCTGCCGGCCGACGTCACCACCATCGCCAACGCCCGCCTCCTCGACCCGAACGTGCTCTCCCGCACCTTCACGCAGCAGCAACAGCTGAAGAACTTCTACGGCTTCACCCCGACCTTGGACATCGACCGTTACACGATCGACGGGGAGCTCAGCGATTACATCGTCGCCGCCCGGGAACTGTCCCCGAACAGCCTCAGCGGAAACCAGACGCAGTGGATCAACCGGCACACCGTCTACACCCACGGCAATGGATTCGTCGCCGCCCCGGCCAACCGGGTCAATGCCGCGGTGCGAGACGCCGCCGGCCAGAGCGCCAGCAGCGACAGCGGCTACCCGATCTACACCGTGAGCGACATCGCCTCCCAGGCCGCCGGCCAGCAACTCATCCCGGTGCAGCAACCCCGCATCTACTTCGGTGAACTCATCGCGCAGGCGAGCCCGGACTACGCCATCGTCGGCGCCCAGCCGGGGGCCGAGCCTCGCGAATACGACACGGACACCTCGGCGTACACCTACACCGGTGCCGGTGGGGTGCCGGTCGGGAACTGGATCAACCGGCTGGCCTTCGCCGCCAAATACGGTGAACGCAATATCCTGTTCTCTGGTGCGATCGGGGCCGACTCGAAGATCATCTTCAACCGGGATCCGAAGACCCGCGTCGAGCACGTCGCACCCTGGCTGACCACCGACGCCAACCCCTACCCCGCCGTCGTCGACGGACGCATCACCTGGATCGTCGACGCGTACACCACCCTCGAGCACTACCCCTACGCACAGGCGGGATTCCTCAGTGAACCCGTCACCACCGAGACGGGAATGGCACTCGCACGTGAGCAGGTCTCGTACATCCGGAACTCGGTCAAGGCCACCGTCGACGCCTACGACGGCACCGTCACCCTGTATCAAGTCGACCGAGACGACCCTGTCCTGCAAGCGTGGATGAACGTATTTCCCGGCACCGTACAGCCCGAGGACACGATCTCGCCCGATCTGCGCGCCCATTTCCGTTATCCCGAGGACCTGTTCCGGGTGCAGCGGGAACTGCTGGCGAAGTATCACGTCAACGATCCGCGCGAGTTCTTCACCAACAACGCATTCTGGTCGGTTCCCAGCGACCCCACCTCCGACACCAGCGGACAGCAACCGCCGTACTACGTTCTCCTCGGCGATCAGGACACCGCCGAACCCTCCTTCCGCCTCACCAGTGCCATGGTCGGATTCAACCGCGAGTTCCTCTCCGCCTACCTCTCCGTCCGCTCGGACCCGCAGGGGTACGGGAAAATGCGCATACTGCAATTGCCGACGGACACCCAAACCCAGGGACCGCAGCAAACCCAGAACTCGATGATCTCCGATACCCGCGTCGCATCGGAACGCACTCTGCTCGAGCGGTCGAACCGTATCCACTACGGCAACCTGCTCACCTTGCCGATCGCCGACGGCGGCTTCCTCTACGTCGAACCACTGTTCACCGAACGGCTGTCCACCAACGTCGACGGCTCCACCTTCCCTCAACTGTCCCGCGTCCTGGTCAGCTACCGGGAACCGGGCACCGGGGGAGTGCGGGTCGGGTACGCACCCACTCTCGCCGAAGCCCTCGACCAGGTATTCGGCGCTGGAACCGGACGCGCAGCGACCGCACCGGGCGGTGACGCGGCCACCGCACCACCATCGGATCCGCAGGCCATTCCCGCGCCGTCACCGGCAGAAGGGGTCGCGCCGATTCCCGCGCCGCCGGCCGGGCCGGCGGACTTGACCGCCGCGGTCCTTGAACTCAACGACGCCCTGGCCAGCCTGCGCGAAGCCCAGCACACCGGGGACTTCACCGCCTACGGCACCGCCCTCGACCGGCTGCAACGGGCCATCGACGGCTACCTCGCCGCCGGGGGAAGCCTGAATTGAGATTTTCCCGGGAAGTGACGCGGCCGCTCGAGTTTCCCGTGTCGACCCGGCGGGTGGGAAGGGATCGAGCATGGCGGATGTACACGACTTCGCGCTGATCGCGGTCATCCTGGCCATCGCCGCGTGCGCCGGATTGCTGGCCACCCGGCTGCGGCAGCCGATGATCGTCGCCTTCATCGGAGTCGGCATCCTGGTCGGACCGGCCGGAACCGGCTGGGTGGTCGCGGACAGCACGATCGAGCTTCTGGCGCGCCTGGGCATCGCCATCTTGCTGTTCCTGGTCGGGCTGAAGCTCGACCTGCACCTGATCCGTAGCACCGGGCCGGTCGCCCTGGCCACCGGTCTCGGGCAGGTCCTGTTCACCTCCGTGGTCGGATACCTGATCGCGATCGCCCTGGGGATGGACTCGGTGACCGCACTGTATGTCGCGGTCGCCTTGACCTTCTCCTCGACGATCATCATCGTGAAGCTGCTGTCGGACAAACGGGAACTCGAACAGCTCCACGGGCGGATCGCGGTCGGTTTCCTGATCGTCCAGGACATCGTCGTGGTGCTGGTGATGATCGCGCTCAACGTCTTCGGACGGCAGAGCGGGGACAGCCTGGCCCTGAATATCATCCTGGTCGTCGTCAAGGGCCTCGGCCTGCTCGCCGCCATCGGCGTGCTCATGCGCTACGTGCTGCCCTGGCTGCTACACCACATCGCCCGGTCCCAGGAACTGCTGGTGCTGTTCGGAGTGGCCTACGCGGTCTCGATCGCCGCGGTGAGCGACACACTCGGTTTCAGCTCCGAGGTCGGGGCCTTCCTGGCCGGGGTATCCCTGGCGAGCACCCCGTACCGGGATGCGCTCGGGGCACGGCTGGTCAGCCTGCGTGACTTTCTGTTGCTGTTCTTCTTCCTCGATTTGGGGTCCCGGCTGGAATTCACCCACGCCGCCGACCAGATCCCCGAGGCGGCGATCTTTTCACTGTTCGTGCTCATCGGGAACCCACTGATCGTCGTGCTCATCATGGCCGTGATGCGCTACCCGGTGCGGGTCGGTTTCCTCGCCGGGTTGACCGTGGCCCAGATTTCCGAGTTCTCCCTCATCCTCGCCGCGCTGGGGTTGAGCCTGGGCCACATCAGCACCGCCACCGTCAGCCTCATCACCGTCGTCGGGCTGCTCACCATCGGCGGTTCCACCTACCTGATCCTGTACTCCCATCAGCTCTACCACCGGCTCGAGCGGTGGCTGAAGGTGTTCGAGCGCAACAGAACCCGGAAGGTCGACATCGCCGACGAGGATGCCGAGGTATACGCCATTCTGTATGGGCTGGGCCGCTTCGGCCGGCACGTCGCCGATCACCTCAGCCGTGCCGGGCACTCGGTGCTGGCGGTCGATTTCGACCCCCACCGGGTCGGTGCCAACAGCCGCGACGGGGTCACCGCCGTCTACGGCAGCGCCGAGGACGTGCATTTCCTCGAAACGCTGCCCTTGAATCAGGCCCGATTCGTGATCAGCACCATCCCGCTGCTCGAGACCAACCTGGCGCTCCTGCACGCCCTGCATCACCACCAATACCGCGGACACATCGCCCTGACCGCCCACACCGTCCACGACGCCGAACAACTGCTCGCCGCGGGTACCGAGGTGATCCTCGAACCCTTCTCCCTCGCCGCCGACGCCGCGACCCAGGCGCTCGACCAGCTCCTCGCGAAAGACGCCGACACGGACTCGTGACACGGAGACCTTGTCGAACATTCTCAATCGTGCCGGTTGTCCGACTGATGCGCGGAGAAGGGGCTTCGGCATTCTTCGCCGTAGGCCCGGTGGCCGGGGACGGTCTTCGTGGCCGGCGGCGCCCACGGTCAGGTCAAGCAGGGGACGCGCCCGGCCGCTTGCCCTGGCCGTTGTCGGTGAAGACGTCGGGGATGCCGTCCTCGTCTGCATCGAGCGCTTCCTCCTCGGCGATGATGCGGTAGGCGCGGTTGCGGATTCGCAGGATGATGGAGGCGACCAACGCGGCGAGCAGAGACCCGGACAGCACACCGATCTTGACGTGATCGTCCGCCGCACTGGCCGCACCGAAGGCGAGCTCACCGATCAGTAGTGACACCGTAAATCCGATCCCGGCGAGGACCGCGACCCCGAGCACGTCGATCCAGCGCAGCCCGGAGTCGAGGGTCGCCCGGGTGAACCGGGACAGCAGATAGGTGGTGCCGAAGATGCCGACAGCCTTGCCCACGACCAGCCCGGCGATGATCCCGAGGGCGATCGAATCCGACAGGGCCTTCGACAACCCGGTCAGACCGCCGACGGTGACGCCGGCGGCGAAGAACGCGAACACCGGGACCGCGAACCCGGCCGAGATCGGACGGATCCGGTGCTCGAAATGTTCGGCCAGCCCCGGCCCGGCATCCGGACCACCGGAGGCGCGGCTCCGCACGACCGGGACCGCGAAGCCCAGCAGCACGCCGGCGACGGTGGCATGCACCCCGGAGGCGTGCACCAGCGCCCACGTGAGGGCGGCGAGCGGAATCAGCACCCACCACGCCCGGATCCGGCGCTGCACCGCAAACGTGAACACGCTCAAGGGGACCAGTGCCGCAAACAGCGGGAAGACAGAGAGCGTGTCGGTGTAGAAGACCGCGATGACGGTGATGGCGAGCAGGTCGTCCACCACCGCCAAGGTGAGCAGAAACGTACGCAGGGTCGCGGGCAGATGGGTACTGATCACCGCCAGCACCGCCAGGGCGAAGGCGATGTCGGTCGCCGTGGGGATGGCCCACCCCTGCAGGGCATTCCCGCCGGTGCGGAGATTGACGGCCACGAAAATTACTGCTGGCAGCACCATTCCCCCGACCGCCGCGGCGATCGGCAATACGGCCCGCCGCGGGTCACGCAGGTCCCCGGCCACGAACTCGCGTTTGAGCTCGAGGCCGACGACGAAGAAGAAGATTGCGAGCAGCCCGTCCGCAGCCCAGGTGCCGATCGACAAATGCAGGTGCAGCGCCTCGGGCCCGACCATGTAGTCACGCACCCCGTCGTAGCCGGCGGACCACGGGGAATTGGCCCACACCATCGCGATAACGGTCGCGGCCAGCAGCAGCGCACCGCCGACGGTTTCCTTCCGGAGAATTTCCGCAATGCGGGAGGTTTCCGCCCACGATCCGCGCGGAAACAGTGGAGCCCGGGCTGGTTGACGAGTGTTCACACGGCTCCTCTACGGGCAGGAGGAAGTGCGGAGATCAGTTTCGCCACCGATGCGGGCGCCTCACGTAGACCGAGATGCCCGCATCCGGGCAGGAGCTGAACCTCGACTCCGAGCAGGGACCGTGCCCGTCGGCGCAGGCGGTTCCGGTCCAGCAGCGGGTCGTGGTCACCGTCGACGACGATGACCGGAACTTCTCCGGCCCAGCGGCGGATCATCCGTGCGGGCAGTCGGCGCGGGAGTCTGCCGGGGAAACAGTGCTCGGCGATCATGCTGTACCAACAGACCAGGCTCATGTCCGGGGTGAACGGGGATCCACTCAGGTACCTCAGGAGTTGTTCGCTGTTGTCGAGGGTCGGGTGCAGCATCCACTTCGCGCGCAACCGGGTCAGCTGCCAGGTGCGTTTGATCGCGGTGATGCCTGCGGGGTTGACCAACACCAGTCCGGCGACGCGGTCACTTGGAGTGGCGGCAAGTGCAATAGCGGCACCGAGTGCGTGGCCGACCACGATCACCGGCTCCGGGCGCAGCTGCGGGATCAGCTCGTCGAGCCAACGCCCGTACACGTCGTACGCGTGCCGGTGCGGACGCCGCGACGAACTCAATCCGGGCTCCCCGGGCAGATCGGGAACGAGGACCCGGTGGTGCTCATGCAATGCGCAGACAGTCGCCAAGGCGCTCGCGGCACTCAGGCCCGCACCAGGTAGCAGCACGACCGGCGGCCTGCCCGTATTGGTGCCGGCGGTCAGGACCGTCGTTGCCCCCAGAGAGGTTTCGAGTCGCAGAAGGGCGTGCGGCACGTGCCAGCGTTCGAGACTCTCGCGGCATGCACGGCGGACCGGAACACAGTCCTCCTCGTCGCGGTAGATCCCATGGGTGGCGATAGGAAGGCGCTTCATGTCCGCCGCCCGATAGCAGACGAAATGTAGTTCGCTGGGCGGGAGGGCGCTACGGATGACTCGGTACGCATGCTCAGTCCTGTCCTGGTCGGGATGTCGCGAAACAATTGCCGACCAGACTTCCCGGCGCACCGACTTCACCCTATCGCGACACCGCGCGATCTTCCTGCACCTTTGCCACCAACCGGTGCCATCCACACGAACTATCCCGGTCGGGGCCGCCGCAGGCCGAGCAAGAACCCACTCCGCCGGCCCCCCGCAACCCTACCCTCCCGTTAGGGTAGAGTGCCGTGAGTCGGCCGAGCCGACGAAGCCCGCCACACGCGCGGGCGGCGACAAGCCGCAAACAGACCGGCGAGGTCGCCCCCTTGAGTTGTGCAGCGATGCACTGAACATCGACGGCATCGGCGTCACCGCGCCATGCGAACGGAGCCTTGGTGGCAACACAACAGCTGGACGACCATGTTCGTGACGAAGGGTCGGTGCGGGCCGCTTTGCGGTCCCCGCGCCGATTGAAGACCGAGATTCTTGCTGGTGTGGTGGTTGCGCTGGCGCTGATTCCGGAAGCGATCTCGTTCTCGATCATCGCTGGCGTGGACCCCCGCGTGGGTCTGTTCGCCTCCTTCACCATGGCGGTGACCATCGCCGTCGTCGGGGGCCGCCCCGCGATGATCTCGGCGGCGACCGGTGCGATCGCCCTCGTCGTCGCGCCGCTCTCGCGTGAATACGGCATGGACTACCTGATCGCCGCCGTCCTGCTGGCCGGGGTGCTGCAGATCGTCCTGAGCCTGCTCGGGGTCGCGAAACTGATGCGATTCATTCCGCGCAGTGTGATGGTCGGTTTCGTCAACGCCCTCGCGATCTTGATCTTCACCGCGCAACTGCCGCACCTGATCGACGTGCCCGCCCTGGTCTATCCGATGGTCGCGGCCGGACTGCTGATCATGGTGTTCCTGCCCAAGCTCACCACCGCGATCCCCGCCCCGTTGGTGGCGATCGTGCTGCTCACCGCTGCCACCGTGATCTTCGCGTTGAACGTCCCGAACGTCGGCGACGAAGGCGAGCTACCGTCTTCGCTGCCGTCCTGGGTGATCCCGGACGTGCCGTTCACCATGGACACGCTGTCGATCATCGCCCCCTACGCGTTGGCGATGGCCCTGGTGGGCTTGCTCGAGTCGTTGATGACGGCGAAGCTGGTCGACGACATCACCGACTCCCACTCGGACAAGACCCGCGAAGGCTGGGGGCAGGGTGTGGCGAACCTGGTCACCGGCCTGTTCGGCGGCATGGGCGGCTGCGCCATGATCGGCCAGACCATGATCAACGTCAAGGTCTCCGGAGCCCGCACCCGGATCTCCACCTTCCTGGCCGGGGTGTTCTTGCTGATCCTCGTCGTCGGCCTCGGCGACGTCGTCGCCCTGATTCCGATGGCCGCCCTGGTCGCGGTGATGATCATGGTCTCGGTCGGCACCCTGGACTGGCACAGCATCGCCCCGAAGACGTTGCGGCGCATGCCCCGCAGCGAAACAGTGGTCATGCTTGCGACCGTCGCGGTTACCGTTGCCACCCACAACCTCGCCTACGGGGTGATCGTCGGTGTGATCACCGCGATGGTGCTCTTCGCCCGCCGGGTCGCGCATCTGACCGAGGTCGTGGACGTCGCCCACCCCGACGGGAACACTCGCGTCTACAAGGTGCGCGGCGAACTGTTCTTCGCCTCGAGCAACGACCTGATCTACCAGTTCGACTACGTCGGCGATCCGGAGAACGTCGTCATCGACCTGTCCGACTCCCACATCTGGGACGCCTCGACCGTCGCGACCCTCGACGCGATCACCACGAAATACGCTGCCAAGGGCAAGAACGTGGAGATCGTCGGCCTCAACGCCGCCTCCGCCGAACGCCACGTGCGCCTCAGCGGGCAGATGGGTGCCGAGCACTGACATCAGTGCCCGGAAGATTTCGAAGAAGGTGAGCAGATGACGGACCGCCTCGAGGGTGCGGCAGCAGTGCGGCACATGCAGATCGGTGAGGTCGCCGAACGCACCGAACTGTCGATCAAGACGATTCGCCACTACGACGAGGTCGGCCTGGTACGACCTTCCGAACGCAGTACGGGCGGCTTCCGCCTCTACACCGAAGCGGATGTCCAACGCCTGCTCGTCATCCGGCGGATGAAGCCGCTCGGATTCACCCTCGACGAGATGCGGCAGCTACTCGACTCGCTCGAAATTCTGGCGTCCGACCGCGCAGCCGACGAACGCGCCGACGCCCAGGCATTCGTCACCGACTGCCACACGCGGGCGGAGGAGAGCTGCCGCAAACTCCGCCAACAGGTCGCCTACGCCGAGGAGTTGACCACCCTGCTCGCCGACCACGCGAACACCGAGTAACGCCCAAGCTATCCAGGATGGCGGTCGGTGCTCGAGAAGCGCTGACTGATCCGAGGCAGGAGTCTCGTCGAGCTGTCTCAAGCTCTCATACATTATTGTCATGGCGGTGCCGACGTCGCTCCGCAGCACTGTACGACATCTGCTTACCCACCACTGGTGTGGAAAAGGGAGTGGGCACAGGGCAACGTTCCGCGGTATTGGATCACCGCCCTCCCGCCCACTGCGAACGTCGAACGCTTGTTTCGCTGAACAGCGGGCCTGGACGGTGTCTCTGTGCAAGGTTGCAAGAGCCCTCCGGCCGAAGGGGTTAGACGGCCGGAGGGAGTGGCTGTCGCGGGTTGCAGTCCGTGATAACGCGGCAGCACACAAATCGGATACCCGAATCCGTCCGGATTACTCCTCAGCCGGGATGGCGCTGCCCGGGACGTCGCGCTGTTGCTTGTGTCTGCCGATCTCGAAAAGGTGGCGAGGGCCGAGGCGGTGCTTCGCCTACTTCACTACACCTCGCGGCTGTCAGCAAGAGGCGGTAGATATCGTGACCCATCGACTCAGCTCCCATCGAGGCGGGACGCAATCGGACGATTTGCGTCTCCCGACCAGAGCAGTCGTTCGGCGATGGGCTTTGGCCCACTGGCGGTTTGTCCACGACACGCAGAGGGAACCTCGTGAGAAGGGACATATCCTGCACCGACTGTGCGAAGGGACGCTGATGGCAACTCGCCGATCTCGTCCGACTCTGACCTCCACCCCAGTGCAGACCGCCTCGCTGGTTCTCGGTGTGGTGTTCTTACTCGTCGGCATCCTCGGTTTCATTCCTGGAATCACCTCCAACCTCGACCAGCTGGCGGGCGCTGGGCATGACTCCGGCGCGATGTTGGTGGGTCTGTTCCAGGTATCCGTGCTCCACAACATCGTCCACGTGGTCTTCGGTGTTGCCGGTATCACCGCTGCCCGCCTGGCGTCAGCCGCCGGAATCTACTTGCTCCTCGGTGGCTTCATCTACCTGGGACTGTGGGTTTTCGGGTTGGTACTCGATGACGACGAATCCGCCAACTTCATTCCGCTCAACACTGCCGACGACTGGCTCCACTTCACCCTCGGCGCCGGAATGGTCATGCTCGGAATCCTGCTCACACGCGGACATCGTGCCAACACCCGCACAAACCCTTCCTGAACCGGTGACCGCGACCGCTTCCTGGTCTGTCCCCATCACAGTAGTTATGGCGGGACAGCTCAGGGGCCTCGAACTCGGCTCGGAGAATCTCAGCCTTGTCCGGCGCGCACCGACTCGGTGGTGTTGTTCGGTGACGACGGCTGCGCGGATATCGACATGCTCATCAGCCGGGTTCGCTGGCCACCGAAAGTTTCGCCCGCCGTGAGGACGCATGAAAAACGTGCGTGCCGGATTCCTTTACTCCACGTTTACCAGATGGGGAGTGGGGTAGCCCTCTGACATGGACGCGTTGCATCCTCGACCCCGAACACACCGCCGCGTCCGCGGCGGGTGGGCGCGCCTACTCGCGGTCGCGGTGGCCGGTCTCACCGCGGCCGGCTGTGGTGCCGGGCAGATCACCCAAACCTCCGATCAGGTGTCCGCGGTGAACGGCAGCAGCCTCGAGATCGGGCACATCCAAGTGCACAACATCTACCTCGACCACGATCCGGGCGATCCCGCCGACCGGGCCCGGCTGGCGTTCACCGTCGTCAACACCAGCCGCAGCCTCACCGACCGGCTGGTGTCCATCGAATCCCCGGCCGCCGCCGTGAACATCCTCGCACCGCCGGATGCGCTCACGCTGGCACCGGGAACGGCGCTGGCCGCCGGGCAACCGGTCGAACAGCTGACCGAACCGGCCGCCCCAGATGAGCCGATCACCGTGGCGCTCACCGTGCCCGGCGGGCTGCGCCCGGGGTTGACGACACAGTTCACGGGCGTTCCCCCCTGAGTGAGGACATCGTGAACACTGGATCGTGAAGGTCCAGAGGAAGAGATTCACTGATGGTCATGAAGGCGTACTCGGCGGA